>DASPGL010000056.1:0-3334 GCA_035620635.1 Nitrospira sp.
AGCTCCAGGTCGATGCAGATCTCGTCAAGGGTCATGAGGCCATGGTGAAGCCGGGGCTGCCGGGCGTGGCATACGTGCAACTCGATGGAGTCACTCAGTGGCCGACCAACCTTCAAGCCAATCTCACCCCATGACCGGCGACTCGAAAGTGGTCTCACGGATTGAGGCCGTCACCCACCGCTACGGCAACACGATTGCGTTGGATGCCGTGACGCTGGAGATTCCGTCCGGTCGCATGGTGGGCTTCATCGGTCCCGACGGCGTCGGCAAATCCAGCCTGCTGGGATTGGTCGCCGGCGCCAAAAAACTCCAGGGCGGCCGCCTCGAGGTCCTGGGCGGCGACATGGGCTCCATTCGCCATCGCAATGCGGTCTGCCCGCGCATCGCATATATGCCGCAAGGCCTCGGCGGGAACCTCTATCCCACCTTGTCCATCTTCGAGAACGTCGATTTCTTCGGCCGACTCTTCGGCCAAGACCGAAAGGAACGCGACTGGAGGATCAAGGAGTTGCTTCAAAGCACGGGTCTGGCACCGTTTCGCGACCGCCCTGCCGGCAAATTGTCCGGCGGCATGAAACAGAAACTGGGCTTGTGCTGCTCGCTGATTCACGACCCTGATCTCCTGATCCTGGATGAGCCGACCACGGGCGTCGATCCATTGTCGCGCCGGCAATTCTGGGAGCTGATCGAGCGGATCCGTATCCGGCGCACGGAGATGAGCGTGCTCGTCGCCACCGCGTATATGGAAGAGGCCGAGCGGTTCGACTGGCTCGTGGCAATGGACGCGGGAAAGGTCCTGGCGACGGGGACTCCAATCGAGTTGAAGGCGCATGCTGGGTCGCGCACCTTGGAAGAGGCGTTCATCGGCCTGCTGCCCGAAGAGAAGCGCCGCGGCCACAAGACCATCGTGATTCCGCCTCGCCAGGCGCCGGAAGGCCCGCCGGCCATCGAGGCGCAAGGGTTGACCATGCGGTTCGGCAATTTTACCGCCGTCGATCACGTCAGTTTCCGCATCGAGCGCGGTGAGATCTTCGGATTCCTTGGATCCAACGGCTGCGGCAAGACGACCACGATGAAGATGCTCACGGCGCTCTTGCCCGCGACGGAAGGGAAGGCGTGGCTGTTC
Source organism: Nitrospira sp. (assembly GCA_035620635.1). Lineage (GTDB taxonomy): Bacteria > Nitrospirota > Nitrospiria > Nitrospirales > Nitrospiraceae > Nitrospira_D. Next base: position 1,127 of record DASPGL010000056.1, read on the forward strand.
GGTCAACAGGTCGATGCGCGCGATCTCGAGACGCGGAAGCGGGTGGGCTTCATGACCCAGGCCTTTTCGCTGTACGGGGAGCTCACGGTGCGGCAGAACCTCGTGCTGCACGCGCAGCTCTTCCATCTTCCGCCGGAGCGGATCCCGGGGCGTGTCGCCGAGCTGACCGAACGGTTCAGGCTCGAAGAGTATCTCGACCAACTCGCGCAGGCGCTGCCGTTCGGGATTCGCCAGCGCCTCTCGCTCGCGGTGGCGGTGGTCCACCAGCCAGAGATGTTGATCCTCGATGAGCCGACGTCGGGGGTGGACCCTGTGAACCGGGATGGCTTCTGGGAGCTGTTGATCGAGCTCTCCCGCAAGGACAACGTGACGATCTTCATTTCAACCCATTTCATGAACGAGGGCGAACGGTGTGACCGCATCTCGCTGATGCACGCGGGACGTGTGCTGGTCAGCGATCCACCGGCGGTGCTGGTCCGCAATCGCGGCATGGCGAATCTGGAAGACGCCTTCATCAGCTACCTCGAGGAAGCCGGCGGGAAGGTGGCCGAGGAGGAGGTGAAAGAGGAAACCGTTGAAACCGTCCGCCCGACAGACGCCCCAGCGTCACGACCTCATGACGGCGGCTGGTTCAGTCCCCGCAGGCTTCTGGCCACGGCCATGCGGGAAAGCCTGGAGCTCAAACGGGACCCTATCCGGATGACGGCGGCGCTCCTCGGGAGCGTGTTGCTGATGTTTATCTTCGGATACGGCATCACGTTCGACGTGGAGGACCTGCGTTTCGCTGCCTTGGATCGTGACCAAACGTTCGAGAGCCGCGACTACATACGCAACATCAGCGGCTCGTACTACTTTATCGAACGCCCGCCGCTCAAGAACGCTGCCGATCTGGAGCGCCGCATGCAGAGCGGCGAGGTCAGTCTGGCCGTCGAAATTCCGCCTGGCTTCGGCCGTGATCTTCGAGCCGGTCGCGGGCCCGAGGTCGGCGCCTGGATCGACGGCGCCGATCCCTTCCGCGGAGAGACGATCAAGGGATACGTCCACGGCATGCATGTTCAGTACTTGGCCGACGTCGCCCGGCGGACTCTTGGCATTCCCGGGTTGCCGACCTTGGCCCGTCTGGATTTCCGCTACCGCTACAACCAAAGCTTCAAAAGTCTTGACGCGATGGTTCCCACCATTATTCCACTTCTCGTGATGATGATTCCGGCGGTCATGATGGCGCTGGCGGTGGTACGGGAAAAGGAGCTGGGATCCATCACCAACTTCTACGTGACGCCGACCACGCGGCTGGAGTTTGTGCTCGGTAAACAGTTGCCCTATATCGCGGTCAGCATGGTGAGCTTCGTGGGGCTGGTGGTGATGGCGGTGTATCTGTTCGATGTGCCGCTGAAGGGCGGTGTTGCCTGCCTCACGCTTGCGGGACTCCTGTACGTGACCGTGACGACCGGAGTGGGCTTGCTCATGTCGGCCTTCACTCGGACCCAGATCGCGGCGCTCGCCGGCACGGCCATCCTCAGTATGAGCGCCACGACCAATTTTTCTGGAATGTCTACTCCGGTTTCGTCGCTCGAAGGATTCGGCGCGTTCGTTGCGAATATCTGGCCGGCAACCTACTTCATGGTGATCACGCGAGGCACCTTCGCCAAGGCGCTCGGTCTTGCTGACCTTCAGACCTATCTGGTGATCCTGGCGGCATACATTCCCGTTCTGACCATGTTCAGCATGGTGTTTCTCAAGAAGCAAGGCACATGAAGATGAAACACCTGACCAATATCGTTCGACTCGGCATTAAAGAGCTGTACAGCCTACGGCAGGACACCGTGCTCTTGATGCTCATCGGCGCCATGTTCACGGTCGTGATTTACTCGAGCGCGCAGGCGTTGTCCCGGGAGCTTCGCAACGCGTCCATCGCCATCGTGGACGAGGACCATTCGCCTCTCTCGGGCCGCATCTTCGGCGCATTCTATCCCCCCTATTTTCAATATCCCCGCTCAATCTCCAAAGTTGAGATCGACCCGGGCCTTGATTCGGGAAGGTACAGCTTCGTGCTCGATATTCCTCCTTCCTTTCAGGAGGACGTGCTCGCGCGGAGACAACCCACCATCCAAATCAACATCGATGCGACACGGATGAGCCAAGCCTACATCGGCCAGAATTACATCCGTGGCATCGTCACCGGGCAAATCGACGAGTTTGTCCAGCGAC
>DASPGL010000057.1:0-6780 GCA_035620635.1 Nitrospira sp.
TGGCACAGGAGTGATGGGGGCGACCGGCCGGGGTACCATCGAACATTTTGGAATGGAGCGAGACATCCCGTTTCACATGGGAACACTGGGAAAGGCCCTCGGCAGCAGCGGCGCCTACGTGGTCGGCTCCAAGGATCTGATCGAATACCTGATCAATACCAGCCGGTCCTTCATGTTCACCACGGCTCCTTCGCCCGCCACCATGGCGGCGGCTCATGCCGCGCTCGCCGTGGTTCAACGCGAGCCGGAGCGTCGAGCCCGGCTCTGGGCCAACCGGAACCGGCTGTTCCAGGGCCTACAGCGGCTCGGGTTTCGTATGACGGCGACCGTCAGCCCGATCCTTCCTATGCTGGTCTCCGACGCAGCCAAGGCGCTCGCCTTCGCCGAGCAGCTGTTGGCTCACGCGGTGTATGCTCCTGCCATCCGCCCGCCAACCGTCCCGAATCACACAAGCCGCCTCCGTGTGACGGTGACATCCGAACACCGACCGGAGCAGATCGACGAGGCCCTGCACGCGTTTGGTGTGGTTGGCCGGGCCGTCGGTCTCATCTAAGCCCAGCATCTTCCGGCTATTTTCTTGCTTTCCCATTTTCCTATGGCATGATGCACACACGTGTGTTGAACGGTGACGCCTGCGGCTAAGCCGAGATGAGTCAGATTGGATCTTTGCTCCGCCGTGAGCGAGCCTCAGCCTTCGATTCATGCGGATACCCGGCCGATTTAGCGCACTGTATCACTTCATGATGGAGCAACCGCGATGGATATTTCAAAACTCCTGACATTTTCGGTGAAAGAAGGCGCCTCCGACTGCCATATCAGTGCCGGTGAACCACCGATGATCCGCATCCACGGCGATCTGAAAAAGCTCGACCACCCCGCCTTGACCTCGGACGAAACGCATGCGCTGATTTACGACATGATGAACGACTCTCAGCGGAAGAACTTCGAAGAGAAGCGGGAATGCGACTTTTCGTTCGAACTGGGGGACATCGCCCGCTTCCGCGTCAATGTCTTCGTGCAGCAGCGCGGCTTGGGCGCGGTCTTCCGGAACATCCCCACACTCATTCTCCCACTGGAAAAGCTCGGTATGCCGCCGATTCTGCGGCAACTGTGCGACAAGGAAAAGGGATTGATCCTGGTGACCGGACCGACGGGATCCGGTAAATCCACTACGCTCGCGGCGATGGTGGACTACCTCAACAACACGTTCGAGGGACACATCATCACCATCGAAGATCCGATCGAGTTCGTGCACAAATCCAAGAAATGCCTGGTCAACCAGCGGGAACTCGGCGTCCATACCCTGTCATTCGCCAATGCGCTCAAATCGGCACTCCGCGAAGACCCCGATATCGTCCTTGTGGGAGAAATGCGCGACCTGGAGACGATCCAGCTTGCGCTGACGGCCGCCGAGACCGGACATCTGGTGTTCGGCACCCTCCACACCTCGAGTGCTCCGAAGACCATTGACCGCATCATCGATGCCTTTCCACCGGCGCAACAGGCCCAGATCAGGACTCAGCTGTCCGAAGCGCTGGAAGCTGTACTCACTCAGACGCTTCTCAAGAAAAAGACCGGCGGGCGAGTAGCGGCGCTGGAAATCATGGTCGCAACGACGGCGGTGCGCAATCTTATCCGCGAAGCCAAGTTGCATCAGATTCCCGGCATCATGCAGGCCAGCCAGAAAGACGGCATGCAAACGATGGATATGGCGCTGCTCGAACTGGCCACGCGCGGCGTGGTGCACAAGGCTGAGGCCCAGGCCCGCAGCATGAACCCCAATCTGTTCGGCTCGGCAGGCGCTGCCGCATAAATTCACGGACGAATACGGAGCGAGCTCATGGATATTCGCACCCTGTTGAAGGTGATGGTGGATCGTGAAGCCTCCGATCTGTATCTGACGGTCGACGCACCTCCGATCTACCGGATCCACGGGGCCACGCAGCAGACCGATGCGCCCCCTTTCAGCAATGAACAGCTGGAAGCTCTGGCCCTGGCCTTGATGCGTGGGCAGCAGCGGAGTGAATTCGAAGAGAAGATGGAGATGAACCTGGCGCTCTACTACAAAGAGCTCGGTCGGTTCCGCGTCAATATTTTCAGGCAGAAAGGTAACGTCGGATTGGTCTTCCGTCACATCAAGGCAGAGATCCAGACCGTCGAGGACCTCCAGCTGCCTCCCATCATCAAAGACATCGCAATGACGAAGCGGGGGCTGGTATTGGTCGTCGGCGCCACAGGATCCGGGAAATCGACCTCGCTCGCGGCGATGATCGATCACCGGAATACGATCCATCCGGGCCATATCATCACCGTGGAAGACCCGATCGAGTTCGTGCACCAGCACAAGAAATCAATCATTACCCAGCGCGAGATCGGGTTCGATACCTTGAACTACCAGAATGCGCTCAAGAACACGTTGCGACAGGCCCCGGACGTCATCCTCATCGGCGAAGTGCGCGATACCGAGACGATGGAAGCAGCGATTACGTTCGCGGAAACCGGCCACCTCTGCATCGGCACGCTGCATTCGAACAATGCCAATCAGGCTATCGAGCGCATCATGAACTTCTTCCCGGTCGAACGGCACGCGCAGATCTATCTTCAGCTGTCACTCAATTTGCGCGCTATCATCTCGCAGCGGCTGATCCCATCCGTAGACGGCAAACGGGTACCCGCGCTTGAAATCATGCTCGATACCCCGCGTATCAAGGATCTGATCAAAAAAGCTGAGATCGATACCTTGAAAGAAGCGATGGAACAGGGCGTCGACGAAGGCTGCCAGACGTTCGATTACGTCCTGTTTCATCTGTACAAGGAGAACAAGATCAGTCTCGAACAGGCCTTGATCAATGCCGACAGCGCCAACAACCTCCGTCTGAAGATCAAGCTCGAGGGACTCAAGGGAGATGATGCCGTCAACGCCCTGCTCGACAAGCAAATGGGCCGGTCAGCCGGGGATGCCTTCAAGATTCAGGGCAGCGCATCCGGAAACGTTACCCCGATCCGCAAGCGCCAGTAACCGCACGACAGCCATGATCTTAAGCAGCGGGCTGCTGCTCAGTCGGTCTGCTGTTCGAGATACGTGGCGATCTTTTCCAGTGCGAGCGCGCTCAATTTAGAACCATACCATTCCGGCATCGTTCGCTCGGGGTAGCCCGGCACCTCAAACCGTGCCGGTTCGAGAACAGACTCCACGACATAATCGTGAATGGTTTTAGCCTCTCCCCTGTATGCGGGATTTCTGATCCGCTCCGGACCGGTTCTTCCGAGATTCAACCGTGGCCCTACCTGACCGTTAGCACCAGGAATCCCCGGGATCGTGTGACACACCGGACAGCCGGCTCGTGTGAAAATGTCGATGAGGGGTTCTTCACCGGTTGCCAGAGGTATCATATCTGGTGAGAGCGAAGGTGCGAGACCTGAGGACTCAACGATCCGCGGGCTGGAGGAAGACGGCTGGCTGCGGAGGGTCCAGAGGGCATACACCAGCACGAGCCCGATGACCAGAAGGGTCACGATGCGCTCTCGCATGTGACCGCCTACTCTCCCCCATCCATGGCACAACGGAACCCGATCGTCCGGTCCTCAAAATCCGGCTCGGCAGAAAACCTGGCCGTGACGCGCAATGCGGTCGGCAGATCTGCCCATGAGCCTCCGCGAATCACCCGCTTGGTCCCAGTAGCAACGCCGGCCGGATTCATGCCAGGACTCTTCTGGTAGTACTCCCGGTCATACCAGTCCGCCACCCATTCGGCCGCGTTGCCGGCCATATGAAATAAACCATAGGCGCTTCTGCCTCCCTCCTTCAGCCCGTGGCGTACGCTCATCCCTCCCAGCCCGCTATTGACTGGCACCAGTGTCACCGATTCATTCACCCAGAGACCGCGATTGTAATTTGCAATGTCGACGAAGGGCTGCATCTCTCCCCAGGGATATCGCCGGCCGTCCGTTCCACGAGCAGCCTTTTCCCATTCCGCTTCCGTCGGAAGGCGTCGCCCGACCCATGCGCAGTAGGCTGCCGCGTCGGTCCAGGACATACCCACGGCAGGCAGATCACTCCAGGTGTGTGCCGCCTCGTCATCCCAGGTCGGTGGCTCCTCACGTGTGGCCGACGCGAGGAACTTCTGATAGCGACCGGCCGTCACTTCGAACTGGTCGATGTAATATGCCCTGAGTGTAACGGTATGTTCCGGCCGTTCATTCGGGAAACCGTCATTACTCCCCATGAGGAACGGCCCCGCGGGAATGAAGACCAACGGGGCTCCGTCCCAGCCGGTGATGATACCACTCGAGTCGGCAGTGCCGTTTTTCCCTGCGGCAACCTCGGCAGACCAGACCAGGGTACTGCTACTCATGAGGAGGGCAACCATCACGCCGCACAGATATCGAGCGAGCTCCATCAACCTCCGGATTTCTTCCCACCCCATACGATCTCCCACAGAGCCTGAGAGCCTGGATTGGCGTGATCCGGCTCGACCGGCTGCCATTCCGTCGAGGTAGGTCCGTGCAACAGCAGGATCACCACTCACAGGGACGTCACACCGGTGTGACGAACAGGGTCTCGCAGGGGAAACGGCTTCGCGTCACGAACGACACGGCGTGAGAGGGGTACCTGATGAGGCCGGACTCTGACGGCCATGCGAAGAGATTAGGCTTCGAACGTGTGACCGCAACGAAGGCAGAGCAATTTCGAGGCGATCGTGCTCTTCCATTCATCCAGTTTGTGCGTGTAGGCTTTGGTCTTCCAAATACCATACCCGACCCAGACCCCGAGAAAACCGGCAGACGAGACGAGGTCGGCCATTGCGGTGCTCGCTTCAGAGCCTCCCGGCGAAGCAAGACTGAGCATGAGGCCGGTGTTTACCGGAAGAGCCAGCAGGAACCCCTGGAGATAGGCCCAGGGCTGTTTGGGGGGGCTATACTTGGTTGGAAGCTTGGATTCGGAGCCCGGCGTTACAGATTCCTTCACCAGTTCACGTATCTGTTTGGAATCAGCCGCACTGCAAGAAGGACATGTGTGTTTGCCAGCCATACAATGCCTCCCTCCGGTTAGGACTAGAGTCACGCTTGACGTTACTATAATACTTTCATGGCGGGGATGCCAGACCCGCGGAACCTGTCCAAGAGGAGGGACTCACGCCTCTTTTCAGAGAGTCGCTCTGCATCAAGGGCGGACCACCGGACGGACTTTGGCACGGGCTGGATCTCAACTTTTGAAACGGGTGAAACCAGAACGTCGGCAGCGTCGTACAGCGAATAATTACCTGCAGGCGAGTGTCCACAAATCTTTCGCGACAGTACCTGCCTCAAGGGAGCCGACGGGTGTCCACTCTTGTTGGTCGGAACTGCTGTGAGCAACTTCCTGACCCTCTCCCATGTTGTCAGCGTAATTCATAATCACCATCAGCCTGGTGCGTTCTTTTGCGCAGTCATATTGCCGTTGCATTTTCGCCGAACGAAATGCAATGCCTCCCTCCTTGCTTTGTGGAGATTTGAAGTCGTACAAGATCCACATCGTCACCACATCCTCTTTATGACTCATGGTCGATGGATCGACGTAGATCGCTAATCCGAGGTCCTCGTCCTCACCAAGTGATACCCATCCTCCATAGACAAGCCCGCCGTTGAGCACCAGAACGGTGAGCAGCATGGCCCGGATGATGTTCAACCCTCGGTTTGTCATAGTCCGTCCTGGAAGACCGCGGCCCGGTGCTGCACTAACCTTTTTTATTCTACGAGCGATGCGAAGGAAGGTGCAAGATTGTGCCGGGCCACACATGTATGTTGCGAGCCTGATCAGCCGTCGGAGAGTACGGGACACATGTTTGGGGGAAATGAGCAGGGAAACTCCTGGGGTGGAATTTACGACAAATGTATGTTTAGCTGAAGTAGCCCTCACAAACCGTGGAGGGTATCCAGAGAAAGCGCCTCATCAGCCTCCCCTCTGTGTATCCCTCCATCCGGTTGTGAGAGTCATGCGGGGATAGACGAACACAAGGAAGCCCAACCCTCTTTCTTTGCCTCGTCTAACCCGGTACAGCGAGAGCGGCTGTCTCTCAACATCGGGAGACAAGCCGCTCTCCTTGCTCGTTGAACTTGCCACCCAGTTACAGCAAGGCCATTCCCCGAGTCAAGACTCTTCATTCCCGTGCGTCATCTTTGACGGAAGTAACAGAGTGGCAATTGACACGCATCCTCTGGTGCCGGAGGCCGGAATCGAACCGGCACGGGCCTTGTGGACCCGAGGGATTTTAAGTCCCTTGCGTCTACCAATTCCGCCACTCCGGCAGCGAACAGAGGCGCAGGCTAAAGGTTAGAGAGCCCATTGGGTAATCGCTCAACCTCAGCCTAAACCCTCGACCTTGCCCTTCAGGACAGGAGCGGGACTCTAGCATCGGGGTCTGGATGATTCAAGAAGAGTGCACGGGGAGTACACTAGGTCTCGCAGCACAACTTGCCAGACGGAAACTGCCTGTACCGATGGCGGTCGGCGACAGGCAGTCGGATCGCTGATGGTAAGCCCTAGTTGAGCGCTGCGGAAAGTTGCGGCGCTTCTTCATGATTGTTCAGCGGAACCTGCTTCCGTTCCATGATTTCTTTCACGCCAGACTTGACGGCACGCCCCCAGCGAATGGCATTAACCTGAGTTTTCTTCGCGTACCGACCGATGTTCCTTCGAGTCTGCGCACCTGTTTGAGGTGCGAAGAGCAGTCCGAGGCCTGCTCCTATCACTGCGCCACCGGCAATCATCGCCGCGAACTTCGCAACCTGTTTTCCTTG
>DASPGL010000058.1:0-5230 GCA_035620635.1 Nitrospira sp.
AGGGAAAAGAAGAAGGCCGCCTCAATGGGACGGCTTTCCTTTTAGTGGCGCTCATCCCTCAGACCACTGCGCGAGGCCAACCCAGCCTCCCCACTCCGGTCAAAAGGAGGTGGAGAGGACGGCGATGCTCAGTGAGGTCAAGAACGCGTCTCAGCGCGCTCGGGTGGGCGAGTGAGATAGCGCGCAGTCGAGAACACCCGCGTCACCCTTCCCAGGAATGAGAGTGAAGAACAGATAACTCCCTGCCATCGGGAAATCAAAACTATTTCTCAGTCTATCCTTGAGTGAACAGGGACGGACGGAACAATTACCAGCGCAGATTGGGAATCGGCTTGCGGAAATGGTGGACCGCGTAACGGGCGACCATCGGCCACGCGGGACGGGGATAGAAGCCGTCGAGCGGGAAGGCAGTGGCAACGTCGCGCACGTAGATTCGGGGAAGGCCAAACCGGAGCATGCAGAAGGAGACGTCGATCCAATCCGCCTTCCGGGTAGCCTCCACCAAGGGAGTGAAAGGACCGCGGTAAGAACGAATCTTGTGGTGGTGTCCAATCATGAGCCGGATCTCGTCGCCCCAAGCGGCCCGACCATGTCGGTCCAGCCAAGCATCAGCCAGATCGGCAGCTCGGTCCAGATAATCGAGGTTACCGTCCAGGCAAAACGGCAGGTCGTGAAATGCCGCCATGATGGCGAGCCGCTCGTCTCGGTCGGGCTCTGCGGGGGCCAGCACCCGGCCAAAGTTCAGCATCCGGTAAACGTGATTGCGGTACCCGTCATATAATGACGGTTTAAGCACGGATCGGTAGGGCTCGAGAATCGAATCGATCAACGCGTTCTGCGTGATGAGCTTCCCCTTCGCGATCATCCGCTTGTCCTTGCTCTCCTTTTCCCCAACCACACTAATGACAAAGTTGTAAAAACGCGGGTCATTTCTTTTTTTTCATATTTTTAAGGCTGAGCGCGATTCTGTCATCCCCGATCATTGCGATGATTTGGTCACCTTCCTTGACCTGATCCGGATCTTTCGTTACCGACGTTACGCCGAAGCTAACTTCTTCCCCTGTAGAGTCCTTTATCGTGTAGTGCCATCCCTCGATGTGTATCAGTTGCCCTGTCACCCTCTTACCTTGGATCTCATGCGAAGACTTGTCTTCTTGCTCGCCAGCTCGTACTACCACCCCTGTCGACAGGGATAAGACTACCACTGCGACTAGCCCGATCCATCTTTTCATATCGCTTCTCCTCGTATGGGTATTGCCAAGACTCAGCACTGCAAGGAATTTTAGCTGGCAGGATGTTGATGGGCAACACCCTGAGTGAAGAAAATAGGGCTGAATTTCCTATCATGGCTGGCGGTGAGGGCAGGTCGGGAGCGTCGTGACTGGAGATGCGGCGGTGATCTCTGTTCGATGGTTCGATCAGATGCTATTCCCGCGCCAAAACCATCCAGTGGTGTATGACCGCGATAATGTGCGCCAAGAAAATGGGGACATTCTGAATTCCCTCCGTGGCGGTGGAGTAGGTCGGAGGTGACTAGAACCTATCTCAAAATTGTTTGAGTAGCATGATGATGGATGCGAGCTGCACAAACCCGAGAAAGTTGGTGGCGTAGTACTCCCAGCGGATCAGCAAGCGCCGCTTCCATTGGAGCCAGGCAAAGAACCGCTCGACCAGCCAGCGACGTAGGTAGCGGCGCAGATGGCGGCCATCTTGCGTCTTGAATTTCCGAGTGGACCGGTGCGGTGCAATCAGGTTCACGCCGTCCTGCTTGAGGTCGTCATCGAGTCCATCGCTGTCGTAGGCGCGATCGCCAATGAGATGCTCCGGCTTGGCCTCCAGCATGTAGAAGTTGAAACTGAGTTGCACCAACGTGACCTCATGATGATTGGCCGCATGCGTCGTCACCGAGAGCGGCAGCCCATGGCGATCCACAATCGCAAGGATCTTGACGCCTTTGCCACGGCGGGTTTTCCCGATTTCATCGCCCCCGCCCTTGGCCGAGGCAACCGTCGCATCGATGAAGCTCTCGCGCTCGTCAATCACCCCTTCCTCGCGCAACGTGTTCGCCAACTGGGTGAGAATCTCGCGCAGCACCTCGCGTTCGCACCACTGCTGAAACCGACGATGGACCGTTTTGTAATTAGGATAACACTGCGGCAGCAGGTGCCACTGCGCGCCGGTGTTCAGAATCCACAGCACCGCCTCCAAGACGGCTCGCGCCGGTACCGGCTTGCGGACGGGGCGGCTTTCCGAGATGTGTTCCTCGGGGAAATGTTCCCGAATCCGTTCCCATTGGTCGTCGCGCAGGCGCAGCATGCACAGCGCATTATAGGCACTTCTTACGTCGACACAACCATTTTGAGATAGGTTCTAGTACGAAGATGCGATGGCCCCGCTCAGGGCTTCGGGGAACACGCGCGGTTCAGCTCACGGCAGAAATCAGACAAGTGCAACGCCACCGTCAGACGCTCCTCTGGCGTCATGCGCCGGGCTTGCTCAATCTTCTCGTTCGAGAGCCACTGGCTCAATCTGCTGGGGCGCCGTTGCGAGTTCTGTGAAATCGTCGGTTGTTGAGGAGTTATACGTGACGAGTATACACAGGTCGCTGCGAGCCTGCACCTCTTCCTCACACATGAGCTGAGAGCGTAGACATCCTGAATTTGGTGCCTGTCGGCGGGGCAGGTCAGGAGCGCCATGACCGGAGGCGCGGAGACTCGCCGAGGCTCGGCCAGGAAGGAAAGCGGAAACTGACCGAGTCCGCGAGGGAATTTCCGAAGGCCTTCCGCCTGGCTGAGTCTCTGCGGGTCGCGCCGGGAGGTCGGAAAGCGAGGGACCAGCCCCACCGCCAAGGGACAGAAAATTGGGAGAGGCTGAATTTCCTGTCGGCGGGACAGGTCAGGAGCGACGTGACCGGAGACGTGAGTACGGCTCACCGGGGAGTTGAGGTGATTGTTGGTTTGGAGATGCGACTCACAGGAATATAGTCACGGTAGACCTGCATCAGGGTCAAATCCTCGGCCTTCTGTTCGTCGACCGGAACCATGGCCAGATCCACCGCTTCGGGCTGTTGCGGTTGCATTTTCGCCCGCTGGCAAATTCGGTAGAACCTCCAGATCAGGCTCATCCAACGAACACTGGTCACCAGAATTTCCCAACACCTGCGCGGGTAGAATATCAAGGGATTCTCGAGTGCCATGCCAGGCCTGCGCATCCTGCGCACCTTGCGCCGGAACATGCCGGCTTCCAGCGGATGAATCCCTTCGATCGTGATGCTGCCACCCAGGCACAGCAACAAGAACATCACCTTGTAAATATCCTGGTCTTTCGACGCCGCGCGATGAAGCACCCGTTCGACATGGTCCTCCGCGTAGTATTGCTTCCAGGCGCTACGGTAGACCCGCTGCCACTCTTCTCCGGACATGAGGGGATGCTCCATCGTGACGTGTTCCAGGTCATATTTGTTCATATCCGGCTCGATCCACGCGTTCCGTTCACAGTGATTTCGGTGATCCTCCGAGCCCGGCAGCGGAGTCAGGCAGAAGAATTCCAGACCGTCCAGCGGAAGCTCTTTCTTGATAATTTCAATGTCGCGCGCGATGGACTCCGGCGTGTCCGTGGGAAAACCCAGGATATAGCCGGCCACAGTCGTGCAGCCATGGTCTTTCCACGCCTGAAGCATCTTGCGGTACTGCCAGATTTTATTTTGATGCTTCTTCGTCCCGGCCAGAGAGTCGGGATTGAGACTTTCGAGCCCGATGAAGATGTTTCGGCACCCGGCTCTGGCGCATTTTTCGATGAACCGCGGGATTCGATAGGCGCCGACATCGACCTGGGCGGTGAAAGAGATGATCAGGCCTTCCTCTTCTCGCAGTTTGATGCACCGGTCAAGGATCGCCTCCCAGTTGCTATTCCTGGCAAAATCATCATCCGTGATGAAAAACCTCCCGACCCCCTGGGCCAGATTGGCTCGAATGATGTGCTCAATGTCATCCGCCGAGCGGTAGCGGGACTTTCGTCCCTGCACGTTAATGATCGTGCAGAAACTGCATTGGAAGGGACACCCTCGTCCTGCATCGAAGCTGGACAGGCGGCGGAATGTGTTTTTGACGATATCGGAAGGCAGAAACGGAGGAGGGGCGTTCTCCAGACTCCGGCCCTCGTTCAGGAAATTATAGACGGATTTTAATTTCCCCGCGTAGGCATCACGCAAGACCTCCTCGAGATGACCCTCCGCCTCCCCGGCGAAGAGGCTCATGCCCTTATCGCCGGCGGCCTGAATTTCCCGGGGAAGCCTGGGCAGCATGGCGAGGCATCCACTCACATGAAACCCGCCAATGACGACCTGGATGTGCTCTCTAAGGAAGTGCCCCGCCAGGTCGACCGCGCGTGGGAACTGATTCGTCTGCACGCCAACGAGGCCGATCATACCGGCGGTATGGTCCCTCATCTTTCGAATAATGGACGTGACCGGAATGACCGTGTTCGTTTCGTCATAGACGTCGACGTGAATCGTGACGTGCTCTCCCAACACCTTGCGTCTCGCGCAGTCGAGCGCAAGACCGTTCAGGACCGCCAGGGTATTCGATGGAATGGCGGAACGGATCCATTGAATCACGTAGCCTTGGTCGTCGTAATGGGACGGCTTAATGAGAACGAGAAGAAAGCTCTTGGCAGGCCCCATAGAGTTCCACCCCGTCACAACTTCCCGGCGAAGACGGAGAGCACACACGCAACGTTGAGGCAAGTACACGAGGGCTGGCGGTTGAGCGACTGTACTATAGCTGCGCCGGCCTATTCAATGTCGCTTGATTCAAGATCCGGACGCGTGACGCATCCTCGATACAGTCGGCGGTTCATCCGTCTGATCCAGACCTCCCACGCTCCAAGACCGTCTAGTGGAGGACCGCGACCACACGCAGCGGTCCACCGGTGCCGCCGGAAATTTTCATGGGCAGGGCGATGATATCGAAATCCCGGTCGGGAAGAGCGCGCAGGTTCGCAAGATTCTCAAAGACCGGCACATTGCGGGAGAGCAATGCGACGTGCGTCTCGAACTGACTCGATTGCCCGTAGTCGATCGAGGCGGTGTCGATCCCCACGGCCTTGACCTGTCGTTCTCGCACCAGCCACACCGCCGCGTCAGGATGCAAGCCTGGGAAATGCAGCGCGCCCACTCCCTCCCTCCCCCTCAATTCCGTGCCGAGATATTCCTTCCGGGACGGCCAGAATC
>DASPGL010000059.1:0-25508 GCA_035620635.1 Nitrospira sp.
TTTGAGCCCGCTCCCCAGAGACTTGATCGTCCGTTCCATCACGGGAAACGATCCGATGACGATCGGGAGGCAGACGTTACGCAGCGACCGGCTTGCGACTGCCTTCGCGATGACCTCCGGGCCGATCCCGGCCGGGTCCCCCATGGTGATGCCCAGGAGGGGAAGCCGCGGGGACCGTCGCGGCGCGCGTGGTGGAGTTGGCTTAGTGGGCATAGAGATACAGCGTGTAACCAATGTACAGGATGCCACCGGCACTCAACAACCACGGGCGCCAATATCCGCTGAGGACAATCTGAAGCAGGCTGAACCCCGCCGCCTGGATGGCCAACACCATGGTGGATGAAGCGGACGATGCAATGGCCCATTCGGTTCCCAAGAGCCCCAGCGAGACGGGAATGGTCCCTTGAAAGACCATCGCGCCGGTCACGTTGGCCACCGCAAGACGGTCCTTTTTTCGGTAGAGCCAGAGGAAACTGTTAGACATTTCCGGCAGCTCCGTCGCCAAAGGCGCAATGAGCAGCGCCAGGATCAAGGGCGACGTGTCGAGGGCGCCCGCCATGGCCTCGGCGGCGCTGACGAACAGATGGGCCCCCACGATGAGTCCGGCCAGGCCCGTGACCGATTGCACGGCGATCATGAGATGCGAGGGTGTGGGGGAGGATTTGGCAAAGAGGAGCGGCTCTAACTGGCTACCTTCGGTCTCCTCCTCGGCCGGAGCGCTGAACTTGAGCTTCATATAGTAGATGTACAGACCGATCAGGGCCACCGCCGCGATGCTATGGACGAGGCGGGACGGGATGAAATTACACCCCAGCGCGACGATATAACCAATGATGAAATAAATGAGGTCGATGGATACTTCGCGGTAGTTGAGATGAAAGCGCGCGGTACGTTTGCCGGCCCACGCATAGAGCATCACGAGGATGGCCAAAATCGGTAAGACCAGCGTGCTGAGCATGAATGGTGCACCGAGAATCGCGCCCAGCCCGACCTCGACCTCCTCCGGTCCGTCTCCGAAGAAAATGGCGAAGACGGGGATCGAAGTCTCCGGCAGAGTCGTGCCGATCGCCGCAAAAATGCTGCCGACGGCGCCCTCTGAAATGCCGAGACGTTTCCCGAACCATTCGATGGCATTGGTAAAAATGGCGCACCCGCCCAGGGTGACTACGATGGACAGGATAAACAGCAGGACGTAGAGCAGGACGTTCAAGAGCGACCTGCTAGGGAGAGACGGACTATGTCACGCCGCAAAACGAAGGCCATCATGCTGACGCGTTTCTCTTGCCTTGAGCACGTCTGTAGACAAGCACGGCTTCCTCCATCACGTCCTTGAGCGGGCGACCAGTCCGGTTCGCGATCGTCCTGCAGTCGGAATATTCCGGCGTGGCCCGCTCCCGCCCGGTCCCCACATCCGCGACCTTCATGCGGATAGGGTGATGATGAACCTTCACCGTGACGAAGCGTCGCGAAAGGATTTGCCGGGACAGTTCCTGGATGCGCACGCCCAGGGCCGTCGTCTCCTGCAGCAGGATGTCCATCACGACATCCGCCTGATCGTGCGGCGCGAGGCAGCTCACGATGACTCCCGGTCGACTCCGTTTCATGATGACCGGGATCAAGGCGACATCCAGGGCACCGACGGAGAATAGACGGTCCATCACGTGCTCGTAGGCCTGGGGCGTGAGGTCGTCAAGGTTGGTTTCTATCTGCATGACACGATCCGTCAGACGGGCGGCCGGCCCGGAATCCTCCGAGAGAAACACGCGCAGTGCGTTCGGCCATCCCTGCGGGTCCTGATCGCCGGCCCCGTATCCGACCCTGGATGATTCCAACACGGTGGCGGGGCCGAACTCCTCGGTCAGAGTCCGGAGCAGCGCTACGCCGGTGGGAGTCGCCAGTTCACAGCGCGGACCGTCCGAATAGACGGGAATACCTTTCGCCAGTGCCGCGACGGCCGGCCCCGGAACCGGCAGGAGGCCGTGGGACGTCTGAATCATGCCGGCGCCGACGTTGATCGCTGAAGCGGTTACTCGCGTGACATGCAGCAGGTGGCAGCCCAGGATGCTGCCCACGACGTCGATGAAGGAGTCCACCACGCCCACCTCGTGAAAATGGACGTCCTTCGAGGAGGCGCGATGGGCGAGGCCTTCAGCGTTCGCCAGTCGGTCAAAGACGTCACGGCTCCGTTGCTTCACGGAATCCGGCAGCGTGCTGGCCGCAAGGATCCGACGGATGCGCGACAGCGAAAGCGGTTCTTCAAATCCGTGCCGGATCATGACGTCCACTTTCACCGCATGAAGCGCCCCGCGTCGGACGTCCCGCCGACGAAGCCGATAACCGCCGAGCTTGAGGCCTTTCAGTCCTCCGACCAGGTCGGTCCAGGGCAGGCCTGCGCTCACCAGCGCGCCCAGCACCATGTCGCCGCTGATTCCAGAAAAACAGTCGAAATGCAGATGTCGTCCCATGAAGTCGTTCGTCCGAATGGCTGTGCGATGGCGGCCCATCTTACCCAACGCACCGGCCAACGGCAATCGTTCTCGTCGGATTATTGACAGCCTGTGGAGGCTGTGTTATCCCCCTACCAATGCAATCGATTTTCCCTGTTCGTTCCTCCGGAACCACCTGCTCGGCTCCTTCATGAGTACCGGCTTTATTTCCTCCGCACATGCACAGTCCGCCGCGTGGCGAATCAGGCGCGTGCAGGCGCTGCTCCTCTGTCTCTGCCTTACCGTGTTGCTCCCGGCCAATGGTATGGGCAAGACGAAACCGCCCAGGCCTCCGCGACCGGAACCTGAGCTGAAGATTGTCGAGCTGAACATTGCGCCAACGCCATACCAGCCGGGAAACGGGGCGCTGGAATTTTCCGTGACCGTCCAGCTCCCAAAGGAACTGAACGGCAGCACGGTTCTGGAGGTGTCGTCGCTCATCAGCTCTCCGTCCAAAACGTCGCTGCGTTTTCTGTCGGCCCGTCAGCCGGTCCAGGCGCCGGTTCCGAATGGGGTCGGAAATCCGCCCACGGTATCGGTCCAGCTTTCGTGGGATGGGAAGGATCAAAGGAGGCTGCTGGTCGGATCAGGAACCTATAGCTATGAAGTGCGAACCAAACTCCTGGTAAACGACGACAAAGGCCCTCGTACGATGATGGTCGCATGGCCGAAGCGTGGCACGCTGGAAGTGAAATGAGGCTCAGCCTAACACGCGAGACAGGCGCGACACGCGCACGGGAGGGGGAGATAGCCGTTACTTTCTCAGCATCTCACCGTGCTCGCCTGTCGCGCATCTCCCGCTCGTGGCGTTTCGCGCCTAAACTGTTGATCCGGTGGGCTAGGCAGCCGGCTCCAAAGCCGTTGTCGATGTTCATGACGCCGACACCCGCCGCGCAGGAGTTCAGCATCGTCAACAAGGCGGCCAACCCGCCGAAACTCGAGCCATAACCACGACTGGTCGGTACCGCGATAACCGGACAGTCGACCATGCCACCCACGACACTCGGTAGCACGCCGTCCATCCCCGCAGCCACGATAACGACCCGGGCATCAAACAGCCGGTCTTTCTTGCCAAGCAGGCGATGAAGTCCGGCAACACCCACGTCGTAGAGTCGCTCGACATGGCTTCCCATGACCTCGGCGGTAACACGTGCCTCCTCGGCGATCGGCACGTCGGCCGTCCCCGCCGTCACGACGAGGACATGGCCCTGTGCCATGTGCGAAGCCGGATGGATCGCCACGACACGCGCATCGGTGTAATAGCGCGCCTGACGATTCAGTCGCTTGATCGCGCGCGCGACCTCCGGCTCCGCACGGGTGGCGAGAAACGGGCCGCCTTTTCTGATCAACGCCCGTGCGATGGTGACAATCTGGGCGGTGGTCTTCCCCTCGCACAGCACGACCTCGGGGAAACCCTGGCGCAAGGAGCGGTGATGGTCGAGGGAGGCAAATTCGAGATCTTCGAAAGGCATGGACCGCAGCTTCCGGAGCGCCTGCGGGACGGTGATACGTCCCTGCTGAATCTGTCGTAACAACCGTTCAAGTCCTTCGGGGGTCATAGGGGTCCCTTTTCAGGTTTTGCGTCACGTTCCATCAGATCACTGACGGCTTTCCGGCAGGATTTGTTGTCGAACAAGACTGCGTTGATCTCCTGCGTGATCGGCATGTCCACGCCGTGACGCCGCGCCAGTCCCAACGCGGCATGCGCCGTCCGTACACCCTCTGCGACCGCCTGCATTTGACCGAGAATGGTGCCGAGCTTCTCGCCCCTGCCGAGGCGGACGCCCACCGTGTAATTCCGGCTGAGCGCGCCGGTACAGGTCAGCACCAGATCGCCGACTCCCGAAAGTCCATAAAAGGTCCGCGGATCCGCTCCCATCGAGGCTCCCAATCGGACAATCTCGGCCAATCCTCTTGTAATGAGCGCGGCGCGTGCGTTGAGCCCGAGGCCCAGCCCGTCGATGACGCCGGCCGCCAGCGCCATCACATTCTTCAAAGCGCCACCCAGTTGCACGCCGATCACATCTGCATCCGCATACACGCGAAACGCCGATGTCATGAGCGCCGTCTGGAAGCGACGGACCAATGGCTCATCCGGGCCGGCAAGGCACACTGCCGTCGGCAGCCCGGCGCTCAGCTCCGCGGCAAAGCTCGGCCCTGAGAGCGCCATCAGTGAACGGTGCATCGGCGCCGGCAGCACATCTTCCATCACCTGCGTCATGAGTTTGGCCGTGTCTTCCTCGATTCCTTTCGTCGCACTGATCAGCGGGACGGGATCCGTGAGGCAGGATCCGAGATTCTGAAGAACCGATCGCGCCACATGCGAAGGGACGACGAAGAGAATCCCGTCGCACCCCTCGACGCTGTCCGTGAGAGACGACGTGGCCACGAGATTTCGGGGAAGCGTGACGCCTTTGAGGAAGACAGGGTTCTCATGGGTGGCGTTGATGGCCCCGACCACATCGTGCTCATAGGCCCAAAGCCGAACGCTCAGGCCTTTTTCGGCCAGATGTTTGGCCAGCGCCGTTCCCCACGCACCAGCCCCGACGACGCTGATTTTCTTGATCGGTTGCATGTTGGGAAGTGGGGGATTGCAGAGACTGTGCCGTTCTCGGGCCCGGCGGATTATAGGAAGGCCTCGATCTCCTGTCAACGAATGGAACAGGCCGGTTCTATTTGTCAAGCGCGCCTCTGACGAGTGCGCGCGTTCGTTCAAGGAATGGCACACCGCTTGCTCTGTCCCGGTGTAGCACTTAGAAATATCTTCGGCAGGTGAATGACTGGGCTTAGGATGAACTACGGAGCGGAACCTGTCGATGAATCAGCGTGATCATAGCGGAGTGAGCATGAAGGAGATGAGACTGGTCAGAGGTTTTGTGAGCCTCGTGGTCATTGTCCTGGCCATCACGGCCTTTGCCAGAGTCCGGGAAGCGTATGGAGAAACCTACGTGGCCGGACAAATTGGTGTGACGTTGCCCTCGGTCGTGGGCGGCGGGCTCGGTCAGGGGGATCTCACGGGTGTCTTTACTCCTGGATCAACGATCTCTGAACAGTCACTCGACAACTCGATTCTTTATGGAGCGAAAATCGGGCACTACTTCAGAGCCATCCCATGGTTCGGCATCGAATTCGAGGTTTACAACAGCACGCCCCACATTAAGCAGCAACCGATTACGTTCAGTGGTCCTTCTGGTCCTGTGGGAACGGCCGAGTTTCCCGGGTTGAACTTTCGTGTTCTGACAGTGGCTCCTGCCAATCTGACCTTCCGGTACCGCAAATGGAGAGTGCAGCCTTATGTCGCATTTGGGCCTGGGGTCTTCTTTGCGAGGATCAAGGATCCCTCTCTTTCCTCCGACAACACGCAATCGAGCACCAGTATCGGCTTGAACGCGCAAGGCGGGGTTCGGTACTACATCACCAGGCACCTCGCAGTGTTCGGAGAAGCCAAATTCAACTACGCCCGCTTCAGTTTTGATGAGACGCCGCCCGGCGCCTTCAATCTGTTCGGCTTCGATTCGACCTATAAGATGTTTCACGCTTCTTTCGGACTCAGCTTCCACTTCTAGGTTGTCCCTCCTCTGGCATCTAGCAAACCGACATCGGTCCGTGTAGCCTAGAAAGGCGAGACCTCCTGCTGTGTTGGAGCACGACCGGTGCAAGCCTGTCCTTCCTGTCAGCGATCCCAGCCTGAGATTCACCGGTTCTGCACGCACTGTGGGCGGCGGCTCGACGGACGTGCGGGCATCGCGCCACACGCTCCACCTGCGACCGAGACACCCGAGCAACTGAACCTCAACGTTCTCTATGGAATGGTGGCCGTCTTGATGTTGGCCTTGCTCTTTCCGCCCTGGGAAACAACCGTCGGGCAGACTCCGGAATTTCTTGGCATGCATTTCATCCTTTCCCCGCCGATTCCTGAGGCCATCGTGAGTCGTATGCTGTTAACCATCGAACTCGTGACGATCACCATCACAGGCCTGTACGGGGCGTTTCTTTTCCGGCAGAAGTAGAAACGTCAAGCGTCGTGATCTGAAAGACGCATCTTCCTTCTTGCTTGCGACGATTGACGAATGACGGGTGGCTAATCGAGCACGAGCGTCAGACACTTGGCAGACCCGCCGGATTTCATGAACTCGTCGAGAGGAGCTGCGTGGGTGTCGTATCCCCGTTCCTGGAGGAGGCGTTCAGTGGCGGGACATCCTGACGGGAGGACCACGTGTTTCCCGACACACACGGCGTTACAGGCGAACTTCAACGCTTCGTCCTCCGGAACAGACACTCGCTGCCCGTTCGGAATTCGCTCGGCGATGGCCATCTGTCCATAGGGGTCAAAGGCTGGGGGAAAATACAGGAGTTCTCCTCCGCTGAGCGGGCAGAAGCAGGTATCGAGATGATAGAAGCGGGTGTCGATGAGCTCGAGCGGAATGATTTCCCGATGGAAGCGCTTGCTCAGGCCCGGAAAGGCCCGGATATCCGATCGCTGTCGGTAACCCCCGAACCAGCAGTCCGGGAATCCTAAGAGATCCCCTGCACCTTCAAAACACACGCCTTTCTCCGCGCTCACCACCTCGTAGCCGTGTTCGCGGAACCAGTCTTCAAAATAAGCCTCTTCCCGTTGTCGCTCCGGATAACGGAAGTGGCTCACGACTGCTGTGCGGCCGACCACGACGCCGGCATTGGCCGTGAACACCAGATCGGGCAACCCCGGGACGGGCGTCATCCGCTCGAGCACCACGCCCAGATCTTGTTCAAAAACACGCATCAACCCGTGCCACTGCCGGACAGCCTGCTCGTGGTCTACCCGGTTGCTGAGCCGCATCCAGGGATTGATTTCGTATTCGATTCCGAAAAAATCCGGCGGGCACACGAGTAGGCGAGTCATGCCGTTCTCTCCAACACCCTGACCAGCTCGGAGAGAAACGAGGCGGCATCCATCACCAGGCCGACCGCCTGAAAACTCCCGCGATCCGAGAGTTTGGTCGGCACAGATGGATTCACGTCCACGCACACGGTCGGCACGGTGGCCGGCAGGAGATTGCCTGTCGCCACCGAGTGCAACGTGGATGCGACCAGCAGGGCCAGGCCCACGCCAGGGACCGCGGCCCGCATGGCGCTCTGCGCACGGACGGAGTCCGTGATGACGCCGGGTAGGGGGCCGTCGTCCCGGATCGTACCGGCCATGACGACCGGTACACCCTGCCTGATGCAGGCCGCCATGATTCCATGCCTGATCACTCCAGAGGTGACCGCGGCTTCGATACTCCCAATCGTACGAATGCGGTTGATCGTCCGGAGGTGGTGCTCATGGCCGTGCGGAATCGCCCGTCCGGCCGTGAGTCCATATCCCAACGAGGTGCCGTACAGGTCTGCCTCCATATCATGTGCCGCGAGCGCATTGCCGCAGAACAGGAGATGAATGAATCCCTGTTCGATCAACCAGGTCAACGCGTCCCGACCGCCGGCATGAATGATCGCAGGCCCCCCTGACAGCAAGACCTTAGAGTCAGGCTGCCCCTGCCGGTACCGTTGTCGGAGGTGACCCATCCGGGCGGCGATATCGGCGATGATGTGGCCATGCGGCCGCTCCGCCGAGACCTGTGCCTCCATGAATCCGAACACATCCCGTTCGCGCGGCCGCTGCAGAGGAATGATGCGGACCCCCTCACGCCCCGCGACAATCCGATCACCCCGGCGAACATCCCCCATGGTGACGGCGGTGGCTCTGGACTTCCGTTCGTCCACCAGAATACCGAGGTCCATTTCGATCCGGTCGACGTCAACCCACTGTCCTCTCAGCCTGACCTGCGTCGGCAGATGCGTCGTGGCATAAAAGTTCTCCGGAAAGATGCCATCGGCGGGAGCCTCGGCCGTTTGACAGTCGGCTTCACGTTCAATAGACGCTCCATGCGGCTGAATCGCCGTGAGAATGTCGTTCAGGAGGGCCGCCGAGGCAGCCCGGATGAAAATGCGGGCGCGGGAAGAATCCTCACGCGTTTTTCCAATCTGCATGTCCTGAATATCGAAGCTTCCGCCCATCATCAGAATGATGTCGAGCACCTTGGCCAACACCAACGAATCGATGATGTGCCCGCTCATGAGGACGGTTTCTTGAGAGGCGCTCATGGTGTCATTCGCAATCTTGAGCCCATTGTACCACTCGTCTGTAACCGGGCACGTTGGTGTAGCGGAACAAGCTAGGGGCTGATCGAGTCGGTCTTCATCAACTCCCGGAGCACGCTTGTGGCATAGGCGCCGGGGGGAAGGGCAAAAGCCAGGATGAGACTCGATCCTTCCAACGACCAGTCGAGGTCAGCCAGTGGTACCCGCAGTGTCCGGCGTTCGCCGCGAATGCCGCAGGCCTTCCCAGCTGCAACAAGGGATTCGCGGGTGGTGCCGGTTTCCGTCAGGACGGCCTCCTCGATGCGCCCCGGTTCCCCGCCGGCCCAGGACACCCTCGATCCGAAGAGGATACCGGTGGGGCTAATTTCGAAACGATCGGCACGAGGCTGTTCCTGCTCGGCTTCCTCGACCTGAAAACAGGCGCCATTCTCCAATTTCATCGCCCAGTCGCCGACGAGCACACGATCGATGCGGTCGATGCGCCGGCCCAGAGTGCGATTGAAGAGGAAGGACTGGTAGGCATTGAGGTACCACATGCGCTTGGCGCGACTCATCCGGGTGCGCCGGATCGGATCGTGCAGCAACGCCGCACCGATCCGATAATTGTCCCCGCCTTTCCCCTGACGCTGGGGACCGAAATAGTTCGGGATGCCCTGTCTGCGGAGTTGATCAAGGACTGCCGGAACGGTCTCAACGGCGTGACCGGCGACCTCGCGGATGGCCAGCCGAAACTGGTTGCCGGCATGATGGCCGGTCCGCAACCGGTTGCGGTGGTGTCCGAGGATGTCGATGTTCAAGATGGTGTCATTAAGTGTAAGCCCAGACACCTGGGCCGGATTGACCCCCTGCAAGGACACCAGTTGTGTCGTGACGGCCCGCGCGTCCTTCAGCCCTGCGACACCGATGGCGTGTGTCTTCACGCCAAGCGTCGCCGAGAGGCGGCGGACGAGATCCGGCGTGGAAAGCCCCCGTTTCGTGATGCGGACGTACAGGTGTTCTCCGGCTCCGCAGGGAAGATAGAGCGGACGTTCCTGGACCTGAAAGTCTTCCGGTACGGCCCGGATCACTCCACCGATGCCCGGAAGGGCGCTCGTCAGATAGGGGTCGACCGGTTCTGCCACGAATCACTCCTTCTCTTACGAGTTCTGAGTTTTGAGTTAGGGACTCTGGGCACCATCGCAATTCACATCAACACTCAAAACTAACAACTTCATCTTTTCGTTCCCCGCATTTGGTCCAACGCTTCCCTCGCCCGGCTTCTGACGGTCTGATCGCCATCGTCCTTTGCCACCTGTATCAATCGCTCCCGCGCGTCTATGGCCCGGAGTCGTCCCAGCCCCAACGAGGCACAGGCGCGCACGTAGGCATGATCATCCTCCAGAGCCTTCACCAGGAGCGGGACCGACGACTTGTCCTGAAGTACTCCCAGATGGCTTGCCGCCATGCCGCGAACACGATGCTGCTTGTCGCCCAATGCCCGCTGGAGGGTCATGCTCCAGAGCTCTTTCAGCGTTGGGGCGATCTCTTCCAGTCCCTCTATCCGGTAGCCATTGCACTCGATGAGTGCAAACGACAGGTCCAGCTTCTTATCCTGTGCCGGTTCGTTCTGGAAAGCCGCGACCAGTCGATCCCGCTCTTGGCGCTGCGTGACTCGGCGGCGGACGTTCCAGGCTACGGTCGACACGAGCAATCCGACCGCCAGAAGGCCGGCCGCAACCGGCACGGCTTGATCGATAATCTGTTCTTGAGTTTCAACAGGGAGCCGTTTCCAGATCCAGACGCCGGCCACAATGAAGCCGACAAGAACGGCGATCGCCGTCAGACCGGCCTGCCCCTGTTCGTGACGTCGTGCCATGAGTGAAGGATCATACGGGTGCGATCGGGGGGGCGTCAACGAAGCGACAGCGGGCACTCGAGTTGCCAGATCCTGCGTGAAGCGGGCTTGACCTGTGATTCTAGTTAGGACTACTCTCCTCCCGTGGAATTTCCGTCCCTGCAGGACGACCCCTACCTGAAGGTCGTGCGACCGTTGGTCGAGGCCTACCTGGCTTTCTGGCGGGCCGGCAGTCGCCACATCAAATCCCTGCGACTCACGCCTTCGCAGTTCGATGTCATCGTTACGCTGGGCGACACAGACGGAGTGACCTGTTCGGAGTTATCGGCCAAGACGCTCGTGACCAAGGGCACCCTCACCGGCGTCCTCGATCGGCTGGAGTCAAAGGGGTTGATCAAGCGGGATGCGATCAGAAGCGATCGTCGTTACACAAGGATTTCGCTCACGAAGAAGGGCGACGCACTCTTTCGTAAGACCTTCGCCGCGCACATCGCATTCCTCCGGCCACTGGTTGAACGAGCCTTGACCGCCAATGAGGTGGAACAGGCCCGCACGCTCCTGGTGAGGCTCCGTGACAGCTTCGAACGGAAGATCGGGGCTAGGTAGAGGCTGATGAGAGATAGAAGGAGTCATACCGGACGGCGTAACCTCAACTTAGCCGTAACTTGACGTAAGTTATGCGTCTGACGATTCTCGGTTCCGGTACAAACGTGCATCCCACCCGTGCCGCAGCCGGATATCTTGTGCGCACGGATCAGACTATTCTGCTGGATTTCGGCCCACGTACCTTGATGAACCTCATCAAGACCGGTGTCGACCGGCACCGGATCACCCACATCTTCTTCTCTCACTTTCACGCGGATCACTTCTCCGACTTCATCACGTTTTTCTTTGACGCAGTGATCTATGCCAAGTACGGAGGCGGACATCGTCCCGATATGACGCTGATCGGTCCCAGCGGCACCCTACGACTTCTCCGGTCGATCATGCGCAGCGTCCCTGGCTTTTCGGCGGCGCCCTTCGGAGTCACGATGAAGGAGGTTTCCGGGAAGGAGTTGACGATCGGGGATACGCGCATCGTGCCGCACAGGGTCACGCACGTCCCGGATCTATCCTGCGTCGCATACCGCATTGAGCATCGGGGCAAAGCCATCGTCTACTCCGGCGATTCACAATATTGCGACGCACTCGTCAGGCTCTGCGCGGACGCCGACCTGGCCGTCCTCGATTGTTCCTTTCCCGCGAATCGACCCGGGCCCGCGCACCTGCACGCCGGACAATGCGGCCAGGTTGCCCGGGAAGCCGGGGTCGGCCAGCTCGTGCTGTCGCATTTCTATCCGATCGCGGACCGCTACGACGTGAAAGCTCAGGCAGGCGAGCAGTACCGGGGGAACATTTTGAGGGGGAAGGATCTGTTGACGATCAGGCTCTAGGCTACAGCCCTTCTTCGCGCGATTCCTCACCGA
The DNA here is from genome assembly GCA_035620635.1 of Nitrospira sp. Taxonomy (GTDB): domain Bacteria; phylum Nitrospirota; class Nitrospiria; order Nitrospirales; family Nitrospiraceae; genus Nitrospira_D. Next base: position 11,907 of record DASPGL010000059.1, read on the forward strand.
GAATTTCCATGAATTTCGTCAGGCGGGCGGTCTTGACCGGTTCGTTCATCTTCGAGTAGATCGCGAGAAGATTCTTAGCCATGCGGGAGAGGATGGCGCGCACCGGGCTTTTCTGCAGGTACTTGTCATCGAATCCATATCCGGCCTCCGTCAGGAAACGGGCACAGTTCTTCTCGGTCAGGAGCGCTCCGCCGTTGAAGCAGTCGATGAAGATCTTATAGCGGTCGGATTCGTACTTCACCAAGAAGTGACCGGGCATGCCAATCCCGAAGAGCGGCAGACCGAGCCGCTGCCCGATGAGCAGGTAGACCACCGAGAGGCTGATCGGAATACCGACTCGTCGGTCTATGACGCAATTGAGATAGCTGTTCTCGATTTCATAGTAATTCTTCGTGTTGCCTTTAAACCCCTGCTCGGTGAAGATATACCGATTGAGAGCATTGACCGTTTCTTCCCCGGAGGCTCTTGAGCCGATGCGCGCACGCACTTCGTGCGCCATCGAATCCAGCTGTGCGCGATAGTGCACCACGTCGAGTGTCGGATAGGCGTGGCGAGCGATCAAGAAAGCCCCTGTTTCCAGGCTCATGGCTTGATCAGGAAGCGACGCCAGTTCTCCCAGCTCCTCTTCCAGCTTCCCCCCTTGGATTTCTTCCAGCACGGAGGCGATCCGCCCGGCCATTTCCGGCTGCTCGATCTCGGCTTCTTGCAGAAGCGGCACGGCCGAAGGCCCGATATCAATCAGCTTCCCGCTGATCGTGCGGACGATCCGGTCATCCTCGTCCGAAAGCAGGCGAATCAGCGCACGGATCTGACTCTCAGGTATGATCATCATCCCATTCCGGCTCCCGTCAGCTTATCCCATCGCCCGTCGGAAGGCCTTGGCCCCGCCATACAGACAGAGGGCGTCGAACACCAGCATGACCACCACAACCATGCCTACATGCGGCAGCGCCTCACTCCATCCGGACAGAATCAAGGGACGTACGGCATCGATGGCCCAGGTCATGGGATTGAACTGAGCCAGGAAACTCATCCAGCCCGGCATGGCCGCCAGGGGCACAAGCGCCGAGCTGAGAAAAATCATTGGCAGCGACAGGAATCCCAGCACGGAAAAGAAGTCGCCGTGGCTCTTGACGGAAAACGCCATGGCCATTGAGATCGCTGTTAGGCCGACTCCGAACATCATGCCGATCAATAGAATTGTCGCGATGCCGAGCAGGCCGGTCGCAGGCCGGACTCCGAAAAGGAAGGCGACGCCCAGAATCACAAGCACCTGCATCGATGTGATGGTCATGACGAAAATGAACCGGCTCAGAATGACGGAGCTCCGGTGTATCGGGGTCGACATCAGCCGTTCCAGAAATCCGTTTTCCTTGTCGAACAACAGATCGACTCCGCCGGCCAGGCCGTTGTTCAGCACGGTCATGACAACCACGCCGGCCGCCAGAAAGCTGATGTAGTTGGGTGCCTGGGTGACCTGGGTATCCGCGGCCCGTTGGAACAGATTGCCGAAGAATATGAGCCAGAACAGCATCGGCTGAACCAGCGTGAACAGCATGCTGAACTTTTCCCGGCTCAGCCGGAGGACCCAGCGCATCGTCAAGGCTCGGATTTCTTGCCAATAATGCTTCATGATGTAATCCGTAACGCGTCCCTCGACAGGGCCCGTGACGGTGGGCCCGTCGAACCGTGTCGCATGCCGCCTGACGGTCATTCCTCCTTGACCGGGACCTCGTCCTTGATCGACCGGCCCGTATGAGCGATGAACACATCGTCCAGCCGGGGCCGGTGATAATCGATAAACTCGAGTCGACAATTCAATCGGTTTGCCGCCTCCAGGATCGCCGGGATGGCCTTCTCGGCGGAGTCGACGCGGATATCCAGCCCGGCTGCCGTCGCGTTAACGGTACGGATCGCGGGCTGTCCCGTCACCGCCCCGGCTAACGCTTCGATGCGGGAGGTTTCCTTGATCGTGAGCGAAACGATATCGCCTCCGAGCGCGATCTTCAGTTCGGCAGGGGCGCCGAGCGTCTTGATCCGGCCGCCGTCGATGATGGCCAAGCGATCGCAGAGCTGGTCTGCCTCGTCCAGATAGTTCGTCGTCATGACCACCGTCATGCCGCGGGCCTTCAACATCCGGACGTAGTCCCAAATCCGGAGCCGGCTCTGGACGTCGAGGCCCAGCGTCGGTTCATCGAGAAACAGGATCTTCGGATCGGGCAGCAGGCCGCAGGCGATGTCGAGCTTACGCTTCATGCCGCCGGAATACGTTTTGGCCGGCCGGTCCGCGTGGGCTTCCAATTCGACCAGCTTCAATAGCTCACCGATGCGTTTGGCCGCCTCGACGCTCGACAGATGATACAGGGCGCCGAGCAATTCCAGATGTTCGCGGCCCGTGAGAAATCGGTCGATGGCCCGCTCCTGCGGCACATAGCCGATCAAGGTCCGCACGGTGTCAGCTTCGCGCACCGTATCGTGTCCAAGGATGGCGGCGGTGCCGGACGTCGGATGCAGCAGCGTGATCAGCGTGCGCAGGGTTGTGCTCTTTCCGGCACCATTCGGACCGAGCAGTCCGAAAATCTCTCCGGCATAGACCTGAAAGGAGATGTCGGCGACCGCGATGTGCTTGTCGTACGACTTGGACAGGTGAGAAACGTCAATGGCCAGAGCCCGATCCATCACTCCCAGCCTTTCCCGCTGTGATGATCGTGGTGCATGAATTGGATCAGGTCGTTCAGGCGGCGCGCCCGCTGGTGCAACCCGTCCGCTTCCAATAGAAATTGCTTTTCGATCGAGGTGCATTCCAGATAGGTCGCGAGGGTGTTGACCAGGATTTCGTCGCTGACTTCCTCCCGAAAGAACCGCTGCCAGACCGAGCCCTGTTCGCTGGTTTGCAGGTACCGGCTGAGCACGTCGATGAGGGCGCGCCGGACATCCGCTCGCAACGCCCCTTCCCCGCGCGGCGGCTCGACTCGAATCGTCGCTTCGCGGTACGACCGTTCAAAATGCTCCTCGCGGATCTCACAACGTTCGAGCCCCTGGAGCAGGATATTCGAGCGCCCGTCTGACAAGGACTGTACGCTCACGAGGCGGCCGACGCAGAGCACAGGGTAGATGGCGGGATTGCCGTAATAGTCCGGTTCCCACCCTTCCTTGAACAGTGCCATGGCGATGCAGCGGCTGCCCTGCGTTGCATCAGCGACCATCTGACGATAGCGCGGCTCAAAGATATGGAGCGGGAGGTAGGTTTTCGGGAAGAACACGACATTGGGCAGCGGAAAGACCGGAACGCGGAGCGGGATGGGAAACGGTTCGCTTGGTTCGGCACGGACTTCCTTCGGTGGCTGCCGCTGACGATCGATCTGCATGGCTCACGATAGCCGAGAGTTGTGAAAATTGTCAACGCTCTTCACGAGCTACCGGCACACGTCAAGAATGCGCATCACCGCTCCAATATTGGCGATTTGTGTGGTCGAAGTTTTCCGTGGTATAAACATCGCGAGATGCGATTCAGAGCCATCGGTTCCGGTCTAGCGTTCCCGCTGCTACGACGAATCGTGGTGCCTGCTGCCCGGGCGGCCGTGCTTTTCCTGGTCTGTCTCGTCTGTGCGTCATCCGTGGTGCTCGGAGAAGATCCTTCCTCCTTCCAGTTTCGACCGGCGACTCCCGGCTATCGGTACGAATTTCCCAAAGATCACGGGTCGCATCCTGCCTATCGGACCGAATGGTGGTACTACACGGGGCACCTGCACGCGAAGAACGGACGTCCGTTCGGCTTCGAGCTCACGTTCTTCCGTCGTGCTGTTCCTCCCGGCAAAGTGAAAACGCAGCCCTCCGAATGGTCGGTGAATCACCTGTACCTGGCTCATTTCGCGGTGACCGACATCGCGGGACGACGATTCCAGTTCTCGGATAAACTCAGCCGGGCCGCCTTGGGCAAGGCTGGAGCGGAGGAGTCCCGTCTTCGCGTCTGGATTGACGACTGGCGGGCTGAGACGAAGAATGATCCTGCCGGCTCGCATTTCCTGTCCGCGCGGGACGGCGCGCTCGCTCTTGCTCTCACCCTCCGGCCGGTTAAGCCGCTGGTCATTCATGGTCCGGACGGCATCAGCCGTAAAGGTGCGGCCGCGGGTCAGGCGTCCCACTACTATTCGTTCACAAGACTGGCGACCGCCGGCACGATTGCCATCGGCGGTGAACAGTTCGAGGTGACCGGCACCAGTTGGATGGATCACGAGTTCGGGTCTGCCGATCTCGGTGAGGATCTGGTGGGATGGGATTGGTTCAGTATTCAGTTGGAGGATGAGAGCGAGCTCATGCTGTATCAGCTGCGCCGAAGCGATGGATCGTCCGATCCCGCTTCCAGCGGCACCGTCGTCTCATCCGACGGGCGGACCCGACACCTTTCAGTCACGGATGTCCGTATCGAATCCACTGGGACCTGGACCAGCCGCGAGAGCGGCGCGGTCTACCCGATCCGGTGGCGTCTGGCCATTCCGTCGCTGGACCTGGCGGTCGAGATCGTTCCCCTGCTCGACCAACAGGAACTGCGAACCTCACGCAGTACGCAGATCATCTACTGGGAGGGGGCGGTGGCCGTGTCCGGCACAAAGCAGGGCCGGTCCATCAAGGGCCAGGGCTATGTGGAATTGACCGGGTACGCGAAGCCCTTCAATGAGAAGCTGTAATGGCCTGAGGGTGGTGAGGCTGCTTGCTCCGGTGATGGTCGGAGGGACGGGCTCTGTTGATTTCCTGTGCTCGTGCGACGCGATGCTGAACACCTAGCCCCAATCCAAAAATAAATCTGCTGTCATCGGGCCATTCCGCGGGTCCTGTCTCGGCAAACAGCCCAGCGGGACTGGCTCCGGCCTTGGTGGTGCCTGTCCCGCTGTCTGTTGTGGAAGGGCGACAGTTCCTTCCCATCCCCCGGTGGGGCCCTTTCGTTGCGCGCGCCCGGAGAAGGACCGCCTCTAGGCGAGGTCGGGGTGGGTGGGTGAGACCATCGCCCCGTTTGCCGCGCCACCCGCGGGCCGTTCACATCGGCGTCTCGACATTATTTTCGGATTAGGGCTAGGTCGCCAAGACATAGATGGGGGTTACCATCAGCGTTCCAACGATGATGACGGTGAGAGAGTGAGCATTCATCGACACGTACATCCGTCGTTTCTCCGGCGGCCTAACGCTCGGCATCAGCGGTGGCGCGAAACGCCGTCCGCTGCATGCCGTTGTTAGGCACTTCTGACCCAAGCGATGACCCGTTGCGCACGAGCACGAGCTTGCCTGTCACGCCTCCTTTCCCGAGCAACTCGTGCGCGTGCCTTGCCTTGGCAAGAGGAAATCGCTGCGCGATGAGCGGCTTGATCTTCTGCTGTTGAAGGAGGTCGAACAGGGCGATCAAATCCTGGCGAAACAATGCCGGTTTCAGCCGTTTGAGCCACTGGATGCTGTAGGGAACTACCCGTCTTCGGCCTGGGAGAAGCCAGCCGCCAGCAATGTACAACCCGAAGATAGCGATTCCGCGAAAGCGATGACGCCCTCCTGAACGACCTGACGCCAACCGTCCCCCACGTAGCGAGCCAGTAAGGCCATAGGCCACCACCCGCCCACCCGGTCGGAGCGCTTTGCGCGAACGCCAGATATGGGTGCCACCGATGCCGTCAAAGACAACGTCTACGCCCTCGCGGGTTAGGCGGTGAATGTCTTCCACGAAATCCTGATGCTCGTAATCAATCGGGATCCCGCCTAAGTCGGATACGGCCGACGCCCCTCGCGCTGAACAGGTCCCGTACATCTCCAGCCCGGCGAGGCGCCCCAGCTGCAATAGCGCCGAGCCGACCCCGCCTGAGGCCCCGTGAATCAGCACGCGCTGGCCCGGTTTGACCTTAGCGGAACGATGCAGCATCTGGTACGCCGTGACGTAGTTCAGCACGAGGCTGACCGCCTCGGCGGCATCCACCCCGGGTGGCACCGGCACCAGTTCACGTTGCGGCAGACAGACGAACTCCGCGTACGCACCGCTGATCGGCAGCGCAGCAACTATCTGACCTGGTTCGATTCCAGAGATTCCGGCGCCGAGCTGATCCACCACGCCGATCAGATCCCATCCCGGCGTGAAGGGCAGCGGGGGCGTTTCGGGATGAACGCCCTCGCGCATCAGCAGGTCGGGCAAGGAAACACCCGCGGCCAGCACTCGCACCCGCACTTCACCGTCCTTCGGCTCGGGGCACTCTTCTTCAATCACCCGAAGTGCGTCGGGCCCGCCGTAGTGCGTGACGATGATACGCGTGTGTCTCATGGGGCTCTTCTTCCTCTGCCGGGCACTCGAACTTATGCGGCGTAACGTTCCGCATCACCCGCGCGCGTCGGTGTGCGTGCGGGGGGTAGGTGCCACGGCTCAATGCGTAGGCGATTCATCGTTGGGAAACCATTTGTCGAGATGTACTTGCGGAATATTTTGATAATTCCAGGCAATCGGCTCAATGATTCTTAGAAATGTGAAAATCGGAGTCAGAGTGCAATTTCGGGAGAACGGCTCATGTCATTTGGGCCTCCGCGGACACAATGATACTCCCTCCTTGACTCGCCTCTTCACCCTGTATTTAGGTCCTACTCTATTCGGCCTCACCTTGACCTTGATCTTTCCTACTACCCAGGCTAGGCTTACATCGATGGACTGGAAGGACCGGATTACCATTGATCCTGAAAAGCGTGGCGACAAGCCTTGTATTCGGGGCCTCCGCATGACCGTGTATGACGTGCTGGAGTATCTTGCTTCCGGCATGACTGAAGATCAGCTCCTGAAGGACTTCCCCGACCTGACGCGTGAAGATATCCGGGCCTGTCTGGCCTTTGCGGCGGATCGAGAGCGTAAGTTGGTTTCGATTCCTCCGTCGTGAAGCTGCTCTTCGATCAAAATCTTTCCCACCTGCTTCTTGCCGCCCTGTCGCATGATTATGCCGGCCCCCAGCATTTCGTGATGTCGGTCTCAGGGATGCGACCGATCTTGCCGTCTGGCAGTTTGCCGCGCAACATGGATTTGCCATTGTGACAAAAGATGCCGACTTCCATCAGCGGAGTTTTCTGTTCGGTCATCCCCCGAAGGTCATCTGGTTGCGGGTGGGGAACTGTCCGACCGCGGCGATTGAAGCGTTACTTCGTCGCCGAGCCATAGATATCGCCACCTTCCTTTCTGAGGCTGAGAGCGCCTTTCTGATTCTTGACTGATTAAGTGGCGATCGGAAACATGAACTGGCCTCCACCTCGGCCACAAATTCTGCTACTCCTGACGCTGCTATTGACCGGTTGCCAGAAGGACAGCGAATCCATCGTCTCGATCGCGCTCCATCCGACCAACGCCAACATTCTCTATGTTGCCACCAACGATGCGGTCTATAAATCCCGTGACGCCGGCACCTCGTGGGAGCAGTTCCCGAGTTTCAGCGCACGACGCGTGACGACTCTCGCGATCGATCCCAAACTCCCCGCGACGATCTACGCGGGCACCATGGGAGATGCGGTCTACAAGAGTCCTGACGGCGGGCAACATTGGCTGCCGCACAACGTCGGGTTGAAGGAGCACGTGTCGTTCGTCAATCAATTCGTCTTTCACCCCGGCGACAATGAAACGATCTATTCGGCGACCACCGTCGGCGCGTACTACACCAGGGATGGCGGTCGAGTCTGGGAAGAGCGCATGGCCGGTATGAAAGAAGTCCATATTGTGGTTTCCATCGCGATCGATCACCGGGAGCCCAGGATTCTTTATGCAGGGACCACCGGCGGGATCTACCGGTCGGACGACGGGGCTGCCTCGTGGAAGAAGACCAACAACGGCTTGATTCCGGACAGCGAGCTGATGGCGGCGATGGCGCTCGGCGTCAACGTCATCGTGCCCGATCCCCTTCACCCGGAAATTGTGTATGCCGGCACGACCAAAGGACTGTTTCAGACGAAGAACCGCGGCGAGACCTGGGAGCGGATCGGACTGGCGTTACCGGACCCGTTCATCAGCTGCATTGTCGTCCACCCGGTTCAATCCAATCTATTGTATATCGGAGGACCGGGAGGAGTCTGGAAGAGCATCGACAGTGGGCAGACATTCCAGGCTGTCAACTCGGGGCTGGCGACGTTGAACGTTCGCACCCTGACGATGAGCCCGCACAACCCGCAGGAACTGTACAGCGGGACCAATGGAAGCGGCCTCTATCACTCGACGAACGGCGGCGACACCTGGACGCCCATGCCGCTGACCGTTGCTGTACCACCGGCTCGATAACCCCGGCGCGTTCGTCGGGCGCCGGCCTGGATGAGATGATAGGGTCAGCACGACGGTTGTCCCCATGCTCGGTCCTGGCGTATCATCCGCACTGACCTCTCATGACACCCTCCGATCCATCCGCCGTCACGTCGACCCACCTGCTGGTGAAGGAATTTCGCCGCCGGCTGGAGATCTTCTACGTCGGGCTCAGGCTGGCGCCGCCATATGAAAGCGTGGAGAAAGCCCTGCGCGTGTTGAAAACGGCGGTGCAGGCCCTGCCCGTCGCTGAACAGGAACGGATTGCCTCCGATCCCGCCCTCCAATGGGCGCACTTTCGCCAGGCCTTCGATACATCCGGCCTCGCCAAGAAGCATCGTGGCATCATTGCCGGCCAGATTCGCAACCGTTCGGCGCTCGATCTGCCCGCCGAATACGATCACTTTCTCAACCTGTTCAGCGAGTAGCCTCACCGGCATCACGAGTGGCGCGTCCTTCGAGCACCTCGCGCAGCTCATCATAAACCTTCGTGAGACGGCTGTTCTCCAATCGGTAGGACAACACGACCGTCACGAGACCGGTCGCCAAGATGAGCAGGGCGATGGTGATCATACCCGCACCGAGCAGGAGCCCTCGCAGCGAGGCAAAGCCGCCTTCCATGGCATAGGAGTAGACGAAGGTCAGCGACCCGACCGACACCACCGCGAACCAGATGAGGGTGAGGAGAGCCGACGACCAGGGAATGCGCTTCACGCAAAGCGCTCCCAGAGTCCGGTCGCCGGTCGAAAGATGGATCAGGCCCTTGATCGGCCAGGCGGTACGGAAACTCATGGAGAACAGGCGATACTGAGGGCGAATCGCGATCTGGGAAAGATCGGAGTACAGCCGGGCGATCCCGTGGGGAAGCATCAACACTCCATCGGAGGTAAACCGGTCTCGCACCTCCGTAGAAGAGCAAGGCATCCAGCGGTCCTGGCTCCTCGCCACGCGGCATCCATACCGGACAGCATCGGGGGTCAGCCGGACAAAGTAGAACCAATCGCCGACGATCAACCCAATGAACAACGCTGCCGCGAACAATCCCGCCAATATCATCGCGGGTAGCTATCCCATAGCGGGCAGGCAGGAATCAAGGCGCCTAGCCGGCGCCGGTCCGTCTGCTCCTTCGGTCTGGCGCGACCCTTCCGGGTTTGTATCCGTCGAGGGCGCGAAGAAGCTGTTGACTCATTCCAATGAGTTGGCTAGAGTAGCGCCGCTTACGGTTCGGGCGGGCATCTCGTACCACTCAGGTTTCCCGCCTTCGGTTTTCCCCCGCGTCGATATGGCTGTCTGCCGCCCCTGCTCCTTCGGGGTCCGCAGGGCACGAGTCGTCTGGGTTTGGAGGGAACGATGGATCTCAACAAGATCGAGCGTGTGTACACATCCTACGCGGGGTTCTACGATCAAATTTTCGGAAAAGTGTTTCATGAGGGACGCGAATCGGCCATCCGCACTCTCAACGTTCAACCGGACGAACAGATCCTCGAAGTCGGGGTGGGGACGGGGCTCGCGCTGCCGATGTACCCCAGTCATTGCCGCATTGTCGGCATCGATCTTTCCGAGGGAATGCTCGCCAAGGCCAAGGCACGGGCCCAGGCACACCGGCTGACGCATGTGCAGCTGCACCGCATGGATGCCGGGGCGATGGAATTCGGTGACGATAGCTTCGATACGGTGGTTGCGGCTTATGTGGTGACGGCCGTGCCAGACTATCGCAAAGTCGTGAACGAGATGATCCGTGTCTGCCGGCCCGGCGGCCGGATCATCATGTTGAACCATTTCAGCAACGGGAACAAAGTGATCGCTGCCGTGGAAAAAGTCATTTCCCCGCTGACCAAACATCTAGGCTGGCGGACTGATCTGTCGCTCAATACCGTGCTGGAGGGGACATCGTTACACGTTGCCAGTAAGAAAAAAGTGAACCCTCTTCGATTATGGGCGCTGGTCGAATGTGTGAACAGAAAGAACGGCCACAGCCATGTGAACGGGAATGGCGCTGGACATGGCGCAGCCGGCTACTCGAACGGTAACGGTGCAGCAAATTATTCAAACGGCAACAGCAGCGGCCACTATTCCCCGGAGCACGTGCACTAGCCCTACCCCGTCCTGCGCCGGGGTTCAACCGGATCTTGCGCGGCCTTCCTGGGCCATCCAGTTCTCCCATTCGCGACCTGGAATGATCGTGGTTCCGACCATGCAGGTGCCGGCATAACGCTGGGTGATATGATCGGCCAGTACCTCGAGGATGCGGCAGATCCGACGATCCCGAGTGCCGAGCACCCGCAGCATCAGACCGAATCCTTCCCCATGATCCACCGAGCCGTAGGCCATCACGCGCACCATATTCATCCGGTCCGCACCGGCGTTGGGCGAAGGGATGAGATCCCCCTCCCACCGGATTGCGGGGTGAACGGCTGTGGCCCGCTTGGCCGTTCTCCAGGAGCAGGGAAGACCGGCCCGATCCAGCTCGTCTAGGAGCCACTCCACCGTAGGGCCGTCGACGGTCTGACCTTGAAATGTCCAGCGAGCCAGTTCGGAGACAGGGTGAGGGCTCACAATCGGCGTCGACACTTCTTCGAGCTGCACCTCCTCGCACACGACATACAGTTCCCCTTGCGGATCGAACCAGAACCGGAATCGTCCCGCGCTGCATTCGGCGTGGATGACGCCCAGCGACGAGCAATCGGCTCCCTCCTGTTCAAGGACGGAGAAATCCGTGACGCCGGTCATGATCAGCCGGGCGACTCGAACCAGGCCGCGCACCCGGTAGCGGATTGTCACGGAGACCGTGGTGCCGGCCGGGATTTCCCGTCCCGACTCTTCGTCGAAGAGACGTCGTTTGGACATCTGCACATCGGTGACGTACCCTGAGCGGAAGCCTCCCGTATGTGCGATCAACCAGCGCAGGTCTTCGACTGTCTTGATCAGATGTTTCATCGGATGAATTCTACCGCAACACGACGGAGAACAGCTAGCGAAGCCGCTCTAACGGAACAAGGCACGGATGAAGTTTTCCGGCTGTTCCGGTGTGACGATCCACGGACGTCCGTTCGCACGCTCGATCCAGATAAACAAATCCGTTCGCGAGGCGTAGATCTGCACGATGCCCCGTCTCTGCGTCCAAAGCCAACCGAATCCTCCCCATAGGCCGCCGGCGCCGAGACGCAGGCTCGCCCCGGCTTCCCTCCGCAGTTCTTCCCTGTCGATCAGCCGGGCGCTTGAGATATCTGTCCGGGGAATGGCGCACTGCTTCAGCGGCCAGATCACGGTGAGCGAACGCTCATCCACGACGAATCGCCGCGGCCGGAACCGGAGCCAGACCCAGGCGTAGACGACGATCAGGATCAGGGCGGCCAGGAAGAGGACATGGCCTGCGAAGAAGGCGCCCACCAGCAAGGCGATCGGCAGCACCAACAGCAGCGTCGTAACCCACAACATCGGCGGATCCATCGGCGCGATGCGAAAGGTTTTTGACGATGCGTGGCTACTCATGAGTTGGTTTGCGGGAGGACCAAGGGATCTGTCTCGGATGAGACTCGGAATCCATCAGGTCCCGGCAAGAAGTTGTTCATACGGTGCCAGGTCGCCAGGAGAGTAGCAACAGAAGAGCACTTCCCGGATCGCAGTGAGTTCCGTCGCAGTGGCGCGCACGGAGGTCATCGCCACGTTGGCAGCAAGTTCGATCGGGTATCCATAGATGCCCGTACTGATGCTCGGAAAGGCCACGCTGGCAATTCGGTTGGCTGCCGCGATTTCCAAGGATCGACGGTAGCAGGAAGCGAGCAGTTCCGGCTCGCCATCGTTGCCGCCGTGCCAGACCGGTCCGACCGTGTGAATGACGTATCGAGCGGGCAAGCGATAGCCTTTCGTCAGTTTCGCATCTCCGGTTTGGCAGCTGCCAAGGAGGCGACATTCCTGCGCTAATTCCGGTCCCGCCGCGCGATGAATTGCCCCGCACACTCCACCGCCGGGCAGCAGCGAGGTGTTCGCGGCATTCACGATGGCGTCAACAGCCAATGTCGTGATGTCAGCCCGAATGGCGCGGAGTGTGGCGGGCATGATGTGTCAGCGATGTATGTCGGGATGAGACTACCCATCGTCCTTCAATCTGGTCCTGACCCACAACGGATTTCTTCGGCAGTCGAGCACCGCATGCACACGCACAACCTCTCCCTCTCTGCTGTAATAGATGGCAAACGGAAAGCGTTTCGAAAGACAGCGGTGATATGAATAGACGACTTGATGGATCCCGGCATGCACAAGGAGGGAGTCGATATCGGAGAACAAGCAGTCGAGATAGTACGCTCCAAGTCCAGCCTCTCGCTTTTCGTAGAAGCGGAGCCCTGAATCAGATCCTCCTGAGCTTCATCGAGGATCTCGATTCTCACGACAGTTTATTGTGGATATCCTTCTTCGCGGTTTCCCAATCGACAAATCGAGCAGTTCCGTCGGCAACCCGTTGACGGCGTTCATCGAGGACGGTCTTATGCCAGGCAGGAGACTCAATGGCTTCCGGAGTTTTGGCGAGGTCTTCCCACAGCGATTCCATTACTGCCAACTTCTCTCGGAGTGTCATGTCCTTCAGTGGCAGGTTAATCGACATGGGCCAAGTATACCTCAGCTCACACCCCAATCAAAGCTCTTCGTCAACGTGCATCGCCGATCCAACGGCGGGATGGATCGCCCCGCACATCCCACCGCCGGGCAGCAAAGCCTCATTCGCGGCGTTCACAATGGCGTCAACGTTCAGCGTAGTGATGTCGGCTTGGATGGCACACGGAGAGGAGCGGGCATTGCTAAATGATTCGCAAAAAGCAGAGCCTCTATTAGTCATCTAGGCCTCATCTCGGTAGGCATTTACGAACTCACAGAACGCCAACCCAAGACTTGTTAGTCGGTAATAGGGCTTCAAAGAAACCCCACTGCGATCAGAATGTTGTCTAGGTGTTAGTAGTTTCTTTTCTATGAGCGTTTCCTCGTACAATTCGATCAATTCGGAATGGTTCAAGTGGGATGTTGTTGCTATCTTCGATAGCCAGACGTGAGCGCTGGGATGTCGTTCTGATTGCCAAGAGACGTCGCCTTCGTCCTTGTATGCTCGATAGCAGGCGTTGAGGATCAAGATCTCTCCATCGCTCAACCTGCGGGCGATGCCCATGAATTGCCGAGGGAGAAAACTCGTCCGATCGGACAGTTGTTCGGTAGCGGCCACAAGAAAGATTTGTTTAAGAACCGAAAAGCGAAGTTCATCGGGCGAATCCTTGTCGAGAAAATTCAAAAGCTCTTGTAGGCATACTTTGTGTTGTTCG
>DASPGL010000060.1:0-13523 GCA_035620635.1 Nitrospira sp.
ACCATCTCCGGGCCAGCCGCGGTATAGAGCTCCAGCCCCACTTTCACAAAAGTCAGATGGCCGTCGAGCCGGTCCAAGAGCCGGTCTGCCTCAGCGGCAGAGGGCACATCCAGCGCAAAGATCAGACGGTCACGCGCGGCTATCTTCGACATAGAGGTTCCTCCTGTGTCATTCCCACTCTTGACGATCGTCGCGGCTCTATGCTAAAAGCTTCCTTCTTTTCTGGAGGACAAGACGATGCCTGTGGTTCACAAATCGACGATTCGACGGGCCCGTCAGGCCGATCGCCGCCACGAACGGAATCGCGCCACGATGAACGCCGTCAAGACACTGATCAAGAAAGTGCAGACGGCCGTGGCGGACAAGAAGGCGGACGAAGCCAGGACCCTCTTGCGCGAAGCCGCGTCGGCCATCGGGAAAGCCGCATCCAAAGGCGCCCTGAAGCGCAACACTGCATCCCGTCGCATTTCCCGGCTGACGCTGCACGTCAACGCCCTATCCGGCTCCCTTTCTTAATCGTTCGCACATTCGACACGGCACGCGGCGACACCCGACCAGCGGAGCTGAATGGCCGTTGCGGCGGCGTCTGGATCGGGCGTGTGCTCAACTCGCAGAGCCGCAACAACACACGCTCCAACACCATCCTGGGCCGGCCGCTTCCCGCCCCCTTGAGTTTCCCGTCGGCGTCGAGGAATAAGCGGAGCGCCGCCTGGAGATGCTCGAGGGAGAATCGGGCCACGAAGGAGCGAACCTTCAGCGGATCCATACGTAACGCTCTGGCTGCCTCCCCCTCGCGGCCACCGTTCGCCAGTAATTCCTTTACTTTCCAGAGGCGACGATACTGCCAGGCGAGCGAACCCAGAATACGGAGCGGCGCCTCGCCGGCGTCCAGGTTGCGCGCGAGAATGGCAAGCGTGCGCCCACGGTGGCCTTCAGCGATGGCCAGAGTCAGATCGAACACCGACGCGCCCGGCTCCATTCCACGGAGCGCCAGTACATCGGCGGCCGTCGCGGCACGATCCGGCGAAACATAGGACGCCAGTTTTTCTAATTCCCGCTGTACGCCGTAGAGCGAGCCCCCGCTCGATTCTCTCAACAACTGGGCTGCCTCTCCCTCCAACCGGAGGCCCATCCGTCCCGCCTCATCCGTGAGCCACGCAAGCACCTGTGCGTCGCGGAGGGGCGCGCAGTCAACGGTGACGGCGGTCTGCGCCAGCGCCTGCGACCATTTCAACCGGCCGTCCAGCTTGGGGCTGACGAACGCCAGCGTAGTCGTCATCACGGGATCTTTCAGATAGTCGAGCAAGGTCGCGCCTTCCGCTGCCGACAGTTTGTCAGCCGCCTTCACGACCACCAGGCGACGCTCTGCAAACACCGGCATTTCAGACGTACAATTCCGGATGTCGCTCGCACCGGTTTCGTCGCCATAAAACAGATCGTAATTGAACTCGCCCTCGGTGCCGAGTACCGCCGCCTTGAGTACCGCGAGGGCTCGGTCTCTCAGCAGGTCCTCTTCACCGACGATGAGATAGAGCGGCCCCGGTCCTTGCTGTTCCAGGACGGATTCGAGCCGCAGCGGATTCAGAACCGACGCCATCGGGAAGTCCTCGGAACCTAGGGTGCGACCGGCGGCGCAGCCGCTCGTGTGGTCAACCCGCCCGACTCGAGATGCAGGAGAAAGCGTGCCGCCAGGTCTGCGGCCACGAACCGGCCCGCCTGTTCCACTGCCCGGTTCTGCAGAGCGCGATTGAACTGGAGATCCGGCGTGACATAGAACTCGGAGGCGCCCCTGGCCGCATGGGACCACACCACTTTCTTCGTTTTCGTCTCTTCGACCCTGACCTGCACCACGACTTCGGCTCGACTTTCCAGGGTACTCGTCTGCGTAAAACTCAGTGTCGGCACGCTGACCGATAGAATCGCTCCGGTCAGCACGAGATCCGACGCCTCAGAATCCGGCACGACCCGGGCACCGCTGCCCGAGTCGAATTCCTGGCGGAGGTAGTTCGTATAGCGCGTCTCAAGATTGGGCTCGAAACTGCTGTTGACCAGCGTTCGAATGGCGAGACGCGGCTGCGATGCCGTCGAAGCCGTCGCCTTGGCTCCCCCGATAGTCGGACCGGGCCCTGCCACGCGAAATTGATAGCCGCACCCGGCCACGAGGCCGCATAGAAGAATACTCATCGCTTTCTTAGCGTACCCTGTTTCCATGTCATGCGTCAGACATCTGCCAGAAATACCACCTATGGGAACTTCGCCGCATCGAGACCAAGTCCGCAATGCGCACACCCAAATCGTGGCCAGGCACGCGGAGCGTACCCTTCATGAAATGATGCGCGGCATCCGGGACAGAGACTCATCATGGCGGACATCCACGTGGCAATGCTCAAAATAACTCCGGCAAAGACCACAACTTTCGACGCTGCCGTCTGCTCAAGTAGAAAAAGGCAGGCCGCGAGGAGGATGGCGCCTCCTGCTGTCGCCCAAAATGCCACGGCGCGTCGTCGAATCTTTATCAGGTTGAGTGGAATGTCATTGACGTTCGACATCCTTCCTCCAGTGAACCCGGGCGGTCGTGATTGGTTACACCACGAAGTTGATCAATTTCTTCTCGACGTACACGATCTTCTTAGGTTCGTTTCCTTGCAGCCATTCGGCGACCTGCTCGCGCGAGAGGCGTTCGACAATCTCGCGGGTTGCCCCGTGCTCCACCTCGATCTTGCCCCGTAATTTGCCGTTCACCTGCACGGGAATCGTCATGTGTTCACTGATCGTGAGCGCCGGATCGAATGGAGGCCATGGCTGCTGTGAGACGCTCGGCCCCCGCCCTAGAATGCCCCAAAGTTCTTCGGCCAGGTGAGGCGCGAACGGCGCCAGAAGCAGCACAAACGGTTCGAGCACGGCTCGCGGTCGCTGCTCAGCTTTTGTCAGCTCGTTGGTGAAGACCATCATCTGCGAGATCGCCGTGTTGAAGCGGAGAGCCTCCACATCTTCCGTCACCTTCTTGATCGTCTGATGGAGCAGACGCCGATGCTCAAGCCCCGGCTCCGTCGAAACGACGGCATTCGATACTCGGCCCTCGTCATCTGCGACGAGGCGCCATACCCGATCAAGAAACCGTGTCACGCCTTCCACGCCTCTGGTGCTCCACGGCTTCATCGCTTCGAGCGGCCCCATGAACATTTCATACAGACGCACGGCATCAGCGCCGAACCGGTCGATCATATCGTCGGGGTTCACCACGTTGCCGCGCGACTTGGACATCTTCTGATTGTCCTCTCCCAGCACGATCCCCTGGTGCACCAGTTTCTTAAACGGCTCCGGAGTACTCACCACACCGAGGTCGAAGAGGACCTTGTGCCAGAATCGTGCGTAGAGCAGGTGCAGCACTGCGTGCTCGCTGCCGCCGATGTAGAGATCCACCGGCATCCAATACCGTTCTTTGACCGGATCGACGAGTTGCGAGGGGTTCCCGGGGTCGATGAATCGAAGGTAGTACCAGCAAGACCCTGCCCATTGCGGCATGGTGTTTGTCTCACGCCGCGCCGGCTTGCCGGTGGCGGGATCGGTTGTCGCCAACCACTCGGCCAGATTCGCCAGAGGGCTCTCCCCACTGCCCGACGGTTTGAAATTGTTCGTTTCCGGCAATCTGAGCGGTAGCTGCTCCTCCGGAACCGGACGAGCCTCCCCGTTCACCCAATTGATCGGAAACGGCTCGCCCCAGTAGCGTTGGCGGGCAAAGAGCCAATCCCGAAGTTTGTAGTTGACCGCCCTGGTTCCCTTCCCCTGCTTCGCCAGCCAGTCAGTGATTCTCGGGATCGCCTCGGAGGGCGTAAGTCCATTGAGCGACAACCCGCCATCGGCTGTCGCCGAGTTGACGACGGTGCCTCGCTCCGCGTCGGTAAATGCCGCCTCGTCGATGCACCCACCAGCAATCACCTCACGCACCGGCAACCGGTAGCGACGGGCGAAGGCCCAATCACGTTCGTCATGCGCCGGCACCGCCATGATGGCACCGGTTCCGTAGGTCATCAGCACATAGTCGGCAATCCAGACCGGCAGCCGCTCACCATTGACCGGATTGACGGCGTATCCTCCTGTGAAGACGCCGGTCTTCTCTTTCTCCAGTTCCTGCCGCTGCAAATCGCTCTTCTTTGCTGTTGCCTCGCGATAGGCCGAGACGGCATCCTTCTGCTCTGCAGTAGTCACCACCTCGACCAGGGGGTGCTCCGGAGCGAGCACCATATAGGTGGCGCCGAAGAGCGTATCCGGCCTGGTGGTAAAGACCCGGATTACCCCCTTCCGTTCAACCAACGCGAATTCTACCTCCGCCCCGATCGAACGCCCGATCCAATTCTTTTGCATTTCAAGCGTACTTGGAGGCCATTCAACGAGCTTGAGGTCTTCGAGCAGTCGATCGGCATAGGCGGTGATCTTGAGCACCCACTGACGCATCGGCTTCCGGACAACCTCAAACCCGCCCACTTCACTTTTACCGTCGACGATCTCTTCATTCGCCAGTACGGTTCCGAGTGACGGGCACCAGTTCACCGGTACCTCAGCCACGTACGCCAGTCCCCGCTCGAACAGTTTTAGAAAAATCCACTGCGTCCATCGATAGTAGTCAGGGTCTGTCGTGCTGAGTTCCCGGTCCCAATCGTAGGACAATCCGACCCTCTTCATTTGGCGCTTGAAGACAGTGATGTTCTGAGCCGTCGTGATGGCAGGATGAATGCCGGTCTTCACCGCGTACTGCT
This sequence comes from Nitrospira sp., assembly GCA_035620635.1. Taxonomy (GTDB): domain Bacteria; phylum Nitrospirota; class Nitrospiria; order Nitrospirales; family Nitrospiraceae; genus Nitrospira_D. The sequence continues at coordinate 4,758 of DASPGL010000060.1, forward strand.
CGGCCGGAAGCCCGAAGGCATCCCACCCCATCGGGTGCAGGACGTTGAACCCTCGCATCCGTTTGTAGCGGGAGACGATGTCGGTGGCGGTATAGCCTTCCAGGTGCCCCACGTGGAGCCCGGACCCGGAGGGATAGGGAAACATGTCCAGGCAATAAAACTTGGGCTTCGAGACATCATCCACCGCCCGAAACGGGCGGTGTTCGTCCCAATAGGCCTGCCACTTGGCCTCGATCACACGGTGGTCGTACGTCTTCGCCATGAGAATGTGCGGAGGGGCGCGCTTTGTTCCGCTGCAAGCAGCGAATCTAACATAGACTTCTTGGACGCAACAAGATTTCCGGACTCGCTCGGAGGCCGGCTTTGCTATACTGCGCGGCAATGGGACTCTACTGTCGTCATATCTTTCCCCGGCTGATGGACTGGATCATGGATGGAGAAGAGTTTCATCGCTTGCGTACCGCGTTGCTTCGGCCGGTCCACGGGGAAGTGCTGGAATTGGGACTGGGAACCGGACTCAATCTGGCACACTATCCCTCGACCGTCAGCCGGCTCCACGCCGTCGACCCCGTGGCCCTGCTGCCGGGAAAAGTCATGGAGCGCCGTGCGCATTGCCCCTTTCCTGTAGTCGTTCAAGGTGCCACGGCCGAAATGCTGCCCCACGCCGACCGGTCGTTCCATTGCGTGGTGAGTACCTGGACTCTCTGCACGATTCCCGATCCGGTCCAGGCGCTGCGCGAAGTCCGACGGGTCCTGAAACCGGCCGGGATGTTCCTGTTTCTGGAGCATGGCCGAAGCGATGACCGTGCCATTGCCGCCTGGCAGGACCGCCTCAACCCCCTTCAGAACCGTATCGGCTGTGGCTGTAATCTGAACCGACCGATTGATCGCCTGATCGCTCAAGCCGGCTTGAAGATCACGACCCTTGATCGATTCCGGATGGAAACTGTCCCCCGATTCGGAGGCGAGATGTACCGAGGCTCGGCCGGTCGGCCGGATTAGGCTGCCGACCTGCCGTTGAGCAGCGGGACGAAACTGCTGACCGAGGGAAATTGATCGAGCGGAGCAGCAGGCAATTGAGAACTCGACTTGGCGCTGTGAATGAGATAGGCCACGCCGAATCGCTTCGCAGCGAGCAGACAGCCCTCGTCGTCATCCATGAACAGCGACCGCGCCGGATCGAATCCTACCAGGCGTTGACACGTCGGCCAGTATTCCGCCCGCATCTTGAGGTAGCCGACCTCGAAGGCATCGAGAATGCGATGGACGCGACGATCAAGTCCCGTCCTGGCGGCCTTCACCGACACGCCCGCCGCATGCGCGTTCGTGACAATCGTGACACGTTTCTCGATCCGCCGGAGAAATTGCAGAAACTCCTCCGCGCCGGGGAGAAACCCGATCATATGATCCAACTCACGGTGCATCGCCACGACATCAATACCCACCCGTCTGCTCCAGTAGTGCAGGTCGGTCCATGCCAGTTCGCCTTCGACCGACCGGTACATGGCCATCAACCGGTCACGCGCCTCCTCAAACGGTAGATCGTGCAGGGCCGCATAGCGACGAGGCAGGGCCTCTTCGAAAAAGAAGTTGTCGAAATGTCGGTCGAGCAACGTGCCGTCCATGTCGAGCAGCACATCGTCGATGTTATCCCAATTCAAGACGTCAATGGTCATTCGTCACTCGGTATTCGTAAAAAGGGTGTTATGAGTCTAGCATAGCCGGTCTCTTGTGTGTGTGCGGCTGTTCCTGGCATCATGCCAGCCCTATATGGAGTCCGTTTCTTCCATCGATTGACGACTGACGCATGACGAGTCACGAAGCCTCGCAGCCAGCACCCAGCACTCAGCTCTCAGCACTTCCGATGGTCACGATCATCGGGCGGCCCAACGTCGGCAAATCCACCCTGTTCAACAAGATTCTGGGCGCCAAGACCGCCATCGTCGATGACGTTCCCGGCGTGACGCGTGACCGGAATTATGCGGAGGCCACCTATCGGGGACGGACGTTCCGGCTGGTCGATACGGGAGGGCTGGATCCGTCCGCCTCAGATGGCATGCTGGTCCTGATCCGCCGGCAGTCCGAAATCGCGATCGCGGAAGCCGACATTCTGATTCTCCTGCTGGACGGACGTTCCGGCCTGACGCCGTCGGATCATGAGGTCGTGCGTCTGCTGCGCAGCGTAACCAAACCGGTCTTTGTGGCGGTCAACAAGATCGATACGCCGAAAGCCGATCCGCTTCTGGCCGACTTCTACCAACTGGGACGGGATGAGTTGTATCCCGTCTCTGCTGAACACGGCACCGGCGTCGCCGAGCTGCTCGATGCTATCCATCCGTTGCTCCCGGCCACCAGCGAAGCGGACGGGTCGCTCCAGCCGCCGCGCATTGCCGTGGTGGGCCGCCCGAATGTCGGGAAGTCCACGTTGGTGAACGCACTGCTGGGGGAAGAGCGCGTCGTCGTGAGTGAAGTGCCGGGCACGACGCGCGATGCCATCGATTTGCTCGTGAGCCACGAGGGCAAACGGTACCTGTTCACCGATACGGCGGGTATCAGGCGGCGCGGGAAGATCGATCGCGGGATCGAGGGCTACAGCGTGATGCGTTCCCTCCGTGCCATCGGCCGATCCGATCTGGCCATCCTCGTGTTGGACGGAGTGGAGGGAGTCACGGAACAGGACACGAAAATCGCGGGAGCCATCCTCAAACAGGGCCGCGCCTGCCTCCTGCTCGTGAACAAATGGGATCTGCGGGCCGGCGAAGCCGCGGCGAGGAAGGACTACGAGCTCGAACTCCGGCGCCGCCTCCCCTTCCTGACGTGGGCTCCTGTTCTGTACGGCTCGGCGCTGAATCCTGACTCTCTTCGCAAGTTGTTCCCCATGATCGGGCAGGTCCATACAATGTTCACCAGACGGATTGCCACCGGCACGTTGAATGCCTGGCTGCAGACCATTTTGGCCCAGCATCCGCTGCCAGTACGCAAAGGGAAACCGTCAAAGGTGACCAAGTCCGTCTTTGTCACTCAGGTGGCGACGAAGCCGCCGGCCTTCGCATTGTTCGTAGGCCACCCGCAGGATGTCACGGCCGCGTATGTGCGTTATCTGGAGAATCAGCTGCGCGATGCCTACGGATTTTCCGGCACCCCGCTGCGCCTCTTCGTGAGAAAAAAATAGTCGCACGCCCCGGCGTTGCCGTCGGAACCGGACTGCTCAGGCATGCACCGACAAACCCGCTTTCAAGTTGACTCCCGTTCAGGCTCATGTTATTCGCATAAGAAACCGCCGCGGACTGCCGAACCGTCCCGCGCACGCTCGCCGAGCAAGACACGAGACACCAGGTGTGCGAGCCATCATCGCACCCGAATGCAGAGGCCCCGTCGCTGATGAGTCGATCACCACACCGCCCACGTTTGCTTCGAGTGCTCGCCGTCATCGGCATGACAGGGGTCCTGGCTTCAGCCGCATTGAGCTTTGCGGAGGACCAGCCTCCGGCGCCCGCCGATGAGAGCTCCGCCCCACCGGAGTCCGGCGCCGCTGCCGATGACGTGACCCCTTCCATCGCGCTGAACGGGTCGGTCTGGCGGACCAAGCCCGGGATCGCATTTCTGAAGACCCCGGTCGGGTTGCTGACGCTCAGCTCCAAGACCACTCTCAAGGATTTTCGCGCGTCTCAGGACGTCTCGTTTCGCATCCACGGCCCCCACCTGGTCATCGACATCCGCAAACGAACGGACGGCTCTCTGGTCCATCGCTACCTCAGCGGACCGATCACACGCGGCCCCGACGATGACAAGACGCTGCGGCGCTGGACGCCTGACGGCGAAAAATCCTTCCACCTGGGTACCCTCGAGCAATCGCTCACCGCCTTCCGAGACGGGGATGTGGTCACGGTCGAGGTGGATGAGTCCGATACCGTCATCGGGCTTCATGATCTGCAGTTCGATCTCCAGATCGGGCAGATTCCCGCCAGCGGATCCCATGCGCACCTCGTGCTGACCGGTACCATCTCCAAGCTCAAATCCAATTTCATTTTCTTCCGGACCCCCGTCGGTGTCGTCAACGTGAATGCCAAGGTCGGCATCAAGAACCCGAAGGTCGGGCAGACGATGACCCTGCGCATGCATGCGGAGCGCCTCGTCGCCGATCTCTCGGCCCCCAATACCTCGGGGGCGGCACGCCGCTTCGTCACCGGCCCTCTGGAGTTCGCCTCGCCGGATCATGCGAGCGTCAAGCTCTGGACGCCCGACGGCGAGCAGACCTATCCGGCCGATCGCGGGAAAGCCCTCTTGACCGGTGTGCGGGAAGGCAGTCCGATTACGGTGGAACTCAACGACCAGGGTACGGTTGTCGGATTCCATCGCCCCGACTAGCCGCCCAGGGTCGGTCTCGGGCTTGACTCTCTTTTCTCCTGCTTCGTAGACTGCTGCATCCATGAGCCCTGTATCCATACCGCACAAATCGAATGCCCGTCCGGCCCCGCCGGCTCAGACATCGAAAACCTTCGACAGTCTGTACCGGGAGCACGTCGATCTCATGTATCGCTTCGCGAACCGGCTCTGCGGGGAAACCGAAGCTGCGAAGGATCTGGTGCAGGAGACCTTTCTGAACGCCTACCGCGGCTTCAAGGATTTCCGCGGCGATGCGCAAGTCTCAACCTGGCTTTACACCATTGCCTCACGGGCCTGCCTGCGCATGCGGCGCAGACGAAAAGGCGAGCCGGAGCGTGAGCTGTCGCTGAACGAGTTCATTCCCACTTCCGAGGGCGAGTTCCGTTTGCAGATTCCCGTGGAGGGGCTCAGCCCTGAGGAGGCGCTTCAGAACAAGGAGCTGCGGCAGGCGCTCGATGACGCTATCAACAAGCTGCCCCAAAAGTACAAGATGGTGCTCGTTCTGCGCGACATGGAAGGGTTGAGCGCCAAAGAAGTCGGCACCATCATGGGTTTGAACGAACGAGCGGTCAAATCACGGCTCCACCGCGCACGCCTCTTCGTGCGCCGTGAACTGAGTGCGCGGGGCGTTACCGAATCCGTTCACGCGCAGGAGCGACTGTCACAGGAGTAGCACGGGGAGACGTACCATGACGAAGCGTAGCGCCTCGCAACGACACGCGCATTCGGCATCCACGGCTCATGCGCACGGCAGGAAACGGTGCCTCCGTGTTCTTCGCGCCTTGTCGGCGTTCATCGACGATGAACTGCCGGATGACGTGTGCATCGAAATTCGCCGGCACCTTGGCGACTGCCCGAACTGTGAAGACTTTGTCGTGTCGTTACGCCAGACCGTAGCACTATGCCGCCACAGGATCGCTCCGACTCTGTCCTCGGCCGACCGGGCCCGGATGCGAGAGGAAATTCTCCAAACCGCCGGTAGCCGCTGACCGAACACGATTGCCATTATCACACGGCCGCTCATCACATCGCGCCGGGGGGACCGGATGCCGGTCCGAGCCAGATACAGCCTTGTCTTGCTGCTTGGCTTCGCGTCGACCGCACTCGTGACCCCCACCTCCCTGGGCATGGATCATCTCTCGCAAGACACAGCGGTGGTGGTAATTCAGGGGCGTCAGTTTATCCCCGCCCGCACGGTGCTCCATCGAGGGAGAAGAACAACCCTGTCGTTCAAGAATCAGGATGCGGAACTCCATGCCGTGATGCCCTACGGGCTCTTCGCCGGCATGACTCCGTCGATTTCAGGAAATAGTGCGGTTGAATTCGAGGGCGAAGGGTTCAAGCGGGTCATCATTCCTCCCGATGGCGTCGCGTCGTTTGAGTTCACACCGACCGCACCCGGTGACCACCGGTACATCTGCGACATGCCCGGCCACAACATGCACGGGATAATTGCCGTGGAGTGACGACAACCTGGGGACAGACCCGCACCCTGTTGGACTGGTTGTGTGCCATGGTAGAGTAGTATGCCCTCGGCGGCGGCAGGGACTTCTTCCGGAACATGTCACAGTAAGCACTCGCATGGGACGATTGACGATTACACTGACTCTCACGGGATTGCTCGTCGCCTGGGGAGCCCTGGCGGGAGATCCGGTCCTCGGGGCATCCTCAAAAAAATCACCGGGACAACGCGGCTTCGACAAGGCTGCCGTAGAAACCGCCCGCCGATACGCCGACGCGATCTCCCGAGGTGACCGGCTCACGGTAGGACAATTGGATTTCGCCTGCCAGTACCGGCTCGTGACAGGTCGAACCGCCGGTCTGAGCACCTCTCCGGCGGCCAACGACCCATCCTACGATATCTGTTGGCAAGAACTGACCGCGGGGCACTCCGCGGTTTTGCAACGGTCGGACACCGCCATGGATGTCCTCTGGCCCAGCGCTGGCCCGCTGGTGTTCTATGGAGATGAGCTTGCCCGCACCCCGGCTTCCGCGTTCGTCATGGATGTGATCGGAATCTCGCCGCCCGGCAGCGGCCTGCACCTCACCGTTGCCCACAGCCGACGGATCCCGGACGGGTCCTTCCGGTTGAAGCCGAACGGCAAAGTGATCGGCGTGCCGGCTACGCTGGTGGAGATCACGGTGCACTATCACGATCCGTTGACCTCTCCGGTGACCTATGCGCCCGACACAGTCAAATGGACAAATACGATCAAACGGGCGCGCCGCGCTGTGAAATCCATCACCATCCAGTGGGTGGTCTTCGCCGGTCTGAAGAAGCACGGATTCCCCGGCAACACCGCGGTCTTTCATCAGCCGGTGGAAACCGCGCCGGAAGCCCCAGGCATGACGGTCGATCGGATTCCATTCACCACGGAAACGAGCCGGGCCCTGCCGGACTCTCTGGTCTGGTGGGGACCCGATGATCAGCCGGGAACCCTCACTGCGGCCGCAGCGCGCGCCGCAACCTTTCCCGATTTGCGTGACCGGGTCGCGCTGCTCAACCGCGTGTTGATCATCGACCCGAATCAAGTCGACGCGCTGATGGTCCTGACCAGAAATCTCTATGCGGTACTGCTTCGAGAGGCAGCCAATGGACACCGTCTGGTCGTGAAAGACCCCGCCCTTTCGCTGACCGTCAACGAGTTCTATTGGAATATCTACGCGGGAGCGGCCCGCCTCGACCTCTCCAACACGATGGAGATGGGCGGCCTCTCGCAACCGACACCAGCGGATTATCTGTACCGGCTGCTGCCGGCTCTGGAGACACTCGCCCGGACTCATCCCGAACAATTGGACAGCCGCTTCCGGCTCGGAATGGCCTATCGCTGGAATAATGACCAGCTGCCGATGATTGAAACCTTTGAGGCGCTGGTCAAAGACATTCCGAATAGCCGGAGAACTCCCAAAGCCGAGGCACTCCTCCAATTGGCCTGGTCCCGAATCAACAAGGTCGCGTGGAACCGGATCCTCCATGACCCGGACAGCCTCCAGGCCTATGCCGATGCCGATGCCTCCTCGGCGCTCGCTGAGCTGCCGTTAGACAAATTCCTCGCGGAGTACACCATGGCCTACAGCATGATCTTCATGCCGGACTATGGCGAGAAGGCAAAGATGCTCCAACATCTCACCGAGGCGAAACGCTGGTTTGACGAAGTGCCGGGGAAGGACGAGGCCGTCTGGCGTTACTTTCTCCACAGCGAACTGCTCAAGGCCGTGCTCGACGCCGATCCTACCTTCCAGCCGATCCTGGCTTCGGCAGAGGAGAAGCAGGGCTAAGCGACACACGATGTTCGTTCTGAGCGCGAGGGGGAAGGATCTTCGCTTTCCGCCGGTCGAGCAGGCTTCGCCGGACGGTTTGCTCGCCGTCGGTGGCGACCTGCGGCCGGAGCGGCTGATCAAGGCCTATCGACAGGGTATCTTCCCCTGGTACAACGACAACCAGCCCATCTTGTGGTGGTCGCCCGATCCGCGTGCTGTCCTCTTCCCCGAGAAACTCCACGTGTCGCGCAGCCTGAAGAGAAGCCTTCGTCCGGGTCTCTTCACGGTCACGCTCGACACCTGTTTTCGTACCGTCATGGAACGCTGCGCCGGCCCCAGGCTGCAATATCCTGACGGCGGCACATGGATCACGCCCCACATGGTCGAGGCCTACAGCAGGCTCCATGAACTCGGCTACGCTCATTCCGCTGAAACCTGGATGGGAGGAAACTTGGTCGGTGGAGTTTATGGCGTGGCGATCGGAAGAGCCTTCTTCGCCGAGTCTATGTTCACGAGAATCGATGACGCATCGAAAGTAGCCCTCGTGCGGCTGGTCCGTCAGCTCCAGGCCTGGCAATTTCGCCTCATCGACTGCCAGCAATCCTCTCCGCACGTCCTGCGCTTCGGAGCCGAAGAAATCCCGCGACAAGACTTTCTCGCCCTGCTGTCGGAAGCCGTGAAACTTCCCACCCGCCGCGGTCGGTGGCAGTTCGATTCGACGTAACCATCGGAATTGTTCTCAACTATTTAAAAGAAGTTATGGACTCCGCCCATGTAACAACGAACGGCCGTATTGTCATTCCAACCCGGCTCCGTCGAAAACTCGGCATTAAGCCAGGCACCAAAGTGTGCTTCATCGAGCACGACAGCGACATCCTTTTCCGACCAATCACGAAGCTATACATCCGCAGCGTATGTGGCATGCTGAGGAACACGACCACTGCAACCAAAGAGTTGCTTATAGAACGGATGAAGGACAAGGCACGGGAGTAGGTCAAGCAACAAAACTCGATTCCACGTAATGGAAATCCCTAGATGTTACTTCGCCGTTATTCTATAGCACGATACCGCTTTTCTTTTTGAAACCCTGCGAGGGAGAGAAGATCCATCAACGACTCG
>DASPGL010000061.1:0-2466 GCA_035620635.1 Nitrospira sp.
CGCCACGCTCACGCTGCCGGGCATCGCCGGCATCGTTCTCACGATCGGGATGGGGGTCGACTCGAACGTGCTGATCTTCGAGCGTATCCGCGAAGAACTGCGGAACGGGAAGGCGGTGCGATCGGCGATCGACGGCGGTTACGACAAGGCGTTGCTCACGATCATCGATTCGCACGTGACGACGCTGATCACCGGAGTCGCCCTTTTCCTGTTCGGCACCGGACCGATCAAGGGGTTCGCCGTGACGCTCTGTCTGGGCATCGCGATCAACCTGTTTACGGCCATGGTCGGAACCAAGGTCATTTTTGACCTCTTCAACCAGCGGCGGAAGGTGGAGACGTTGAGTATCTAGATGGTGGCTGATAGGAGACAGGCTGACAAGCAAGATCATGAGACCTGTCAGCTGCTAATTGAGGAGCACGCATGTTAGAGATTCTTGGGAAGACCAACATCGATTTCATGGGAAAGCGTAAGATCGCCTTCGCTTTTTCTGGCGTCATGGTCCTGCTGGGGCTGCTTGCCGTTGTACAGATCACGCGAGGTGCGGCGAATCTCGGCATCGATTTCGCCGGCGGAACGGCCGTGCAGCTCAAATTCGACCAGGCGATCCGGATCGATGAAGCCCGGAAGGCGCTGGAAGCAAACGGGGTGGGCAATGCGGAACTGCAGGAATTCGGGCAGGATAACAAGCTGCTTGTCCGCGTGAAAGCCTCGACCACCATCGAGGAAAGGACGGCCGATCGGGTGCTCGGCATCTTCGCCAAGGAATTTCCGAACAACAAGTTCGTGGTGGATTCTTCCACCGAAATCGGACCGACGATTGGCCAAAAACTCCAGGAGGACGCTCTCATCGCCGTTGTCATCTCGTTCGTGGGCATCATCCTGTATATCGCGGCGCGTTTTGACCTCCGGTTCGGGGTGGCCGCAGCGCTGGCGACCTTTCACGATGTCCTGGCCGTGATCGGAGCGTTTTATGTTCTGGACAAGGAAATCACCCTCCTGATCGTGACGGCCCTGCTGACTCTGGCCGGCTACTCTCTGACCGATACCGTGGTCGTCTTTGACCGGATTAGAGAAAATCTGAGGACACGTCGTCGTGAAAGCGAGGAGACGACGATCAACGGTGCGGTCAACCAGGTGTTGAGCCGTACCATCGTGACCAGTCTGACGGTTGTGCTCGTGCTCATTCCCTTGACCTTGGCGGGCGGAGAAGTCCTCCATGATTTCTCATTGGCGTTGCTCTGGGGCGTCATCTTCGGAACCTATTCATCTGTATTCGTTGCGAGCCCACTCGTATTGCTGTGGCCGGGGGGACAGAGCCGACTCTTGAAACGAAGCTGAGCGAATGATGGAATAGTCCGTTGTGCCTGGGCGATGTGATCCTTCTCACGGAATACGAACAACGCTTCACGAGTTTCCGGTTCCTCACAGGGCAAGACCATGGCACTCTGGGGCCGGTTTCATAGCCTCCAACACAAGATCATCGCGGCGATCGTGATGGTCGGTCTCCTGCCGCTCACGCTCCTCCTTGCCCTGCTCTACATGGAAGAACGCCGCTCGTTGCGCGAGACGACGGGGACGAACTTCAAGGAAGCCGCGGTCGAAGCCGCCCGCCGGATCGAGATGCATGTGGGGCGCGGCATCAATGAAGCCCAACAACTGGCGACCACACCCTTCATACGGACTGCTGTATCGGAAGCCAACCGCTCCTATGAAGGCAAAGATGCGCAGAGCATTCTGGAGATCATCAGGGATTGGCAGCAACGATGGGGTGCGCGCGACAAGCGGAGCGAGTTTCCGCTCTTCGTCAACCGCATCGTGACCAATTTTCTGATCCGGTGGCACGAGATTCGAAAGGCTGATTATGTCGGGATCCTGGTCGCGGACGGGCAGGGGGCGCTGGTCGTCAGTTCCATCCCGCAAGTGGAGTATTCCTACGCGAAGACCGCCTGGTGGCAGACGGTGGTCAAGGGAGGCAGTCGCCAGCCGTATGTGAGCGACATCGCATTCGATCCAGCCTTCGGAACCCACGTGGTGATCGTGGCGGTTCCGATCATGGACGACCAGAACCAGGCCGTGATCGGAGCCGTGACGATCCTGCTTCGCCGCGACACCTTGTTTCACTCGATTTCTGAGGTCTCCCTCGGTTCCACCGGTCACGCCATGTTGTTCAACTCGGACGGCACCGTGGTCATCTGTCCGGTTCTTGCTCCGGAAGCCCACTCGCTCGATTCGGACCTGATCGCAATTTTGGGCACCTTGAAGTCCGGATGGACAATGGCCTCGGATGATTCGCACGGGAGTCAGAACACGTTGATCGGCTTCGCTCCGGTGCGGTTTGTCGAGCGGCTGGCGGCGGGCAGTATCGGGGGAAAGCATTGGGTAACCGTCGTGCGCCAGGACCCCGAGGAAACGTTTGCTCCTCTGGGCGAACTCGTGGCCAGGGTGGCATTGTTCGGGTTGATG
>DASPGL010000062.1:0-7263 GCA_035620635.1 Nitrospira sp.
CGCTCTTCCGATCTCCTCGTCGACTCGCGCGGGAAGGTGATCGGCGTGAACACGGCCGTGATCACGCTCGCACAGGGAATTTGCTTCGCGATCGGGATCAATACCGCGAAGTTCGTGGCGGCTCGACTGATCAAGGACGGAAAGATCCGTCGAGGGTATATCGGCGTCATGGGCCAGAACGTGCCGTTGCCTCGACGGCTTGTGCGGTTTCACGAGTTGTTGGTGGAGAGCGGGATTCTCGTCGTCTCGATTGAACGGAACAGTCCGGCTGAACGGGCCGGCCTCGTCGAGGGCGACGTGATTGTCGCCTACGGAGATCAACCGGTGCAGGACATCGATGGACTGCACCGGTTGCTCGTCGAAGAGAAAGTCGGTCAACGGACGCCTTTGACGTTCCTGCGCCGTTCTGAGAGGCTCGTACGCACGATTATCGCAGAAGAGTCGCGAAAGGAGGCCTGATCATGGAGACCCGAAGCTTCGCGAGGCCAACGATCGAAGTCCGGCGCGCGGCCGAGCGGTTCCATACTCGGCTCGCGTGGCTTGACTCGCACCATTGCTTCAGTTTTTCACACCACTACGATGCGTCGAACACCCATCACGGGCTGTTGCTGGTGAGCAACGATGATCGAGTGAAAGCCGGCACCGGGTTCCGAACTCACCCTCATCAGGATATGGAAATCGTGACCTGGGTGCTGGACGGCGAGCTGGAGCACAAAGATTCGGAGGGCAACTCGGGCATCATCTATCCGGGACTCGCGCAACGTATGAGCGCCGGGACGGGCATCTGGCATTCTGAAATGAACCCGCGCGACAACGACGATGTGCACTTCATTCAGATGTGGGTGGTGCCCGATAAGGAGCGGATTCATCCGAGCTATGAGCAGCTCGACATCAACGGCCATCTCGAGAAGGGTGGTCTGGTCCCGATTGCTTCAGGGAGGGGGCACCATGCCGCAATCTCGGTCCGCCAACGGGGAGCCGTCTTGTGGGGCGGACGACTGAAGCCGGGAGAAACGGTTGCAGTGCCAGACAACAGGTACGTGCACCTCTACGTTGCCAACGGCGCGGTGCGACTGGAAGAAGCCGGAAAGTTGGAAACGGGAGATGCCGTGCGACTCGCCGCCGCCGGTCCGCGCGCACTCACCGCTGATGCCGGAACGGCGGCTGAAGTCCTGATTTGGGAGACGGAGGGAACGGTTCAGTTCTGACCGCTCGTTGAAGAGGAGGCGATCATGCAAGCGGATCTCGAGAAAGTAAGGACGCTGGCCAAGGATCTTCGAAAGAGTTACCCGCGGAGCCCGAGAGAGAAGCTGGGCGGTTATGTGATTGCAGCTCGCTGTGTGGACAAATGCCGGGCGTTCTTGCTGGACGTGAACGGCGAATACAACTACTGGCCCTGCTCGTTGGCGAGCCAATGGTTTTCGTTCACCGGCATCACGCCCGACCAGTTGAAGGACGTTGTCGCGACGGGGGCGACCGATGACGAACTCGCGACGTGGATCGCGAGTTCGTCCAAGATCAAGGATGCGGACGACGTGCTGAAATGGAATAATGCGATGCGCGACACGAGGCTCAGCGACATGAGTCTCCAGGCGCAACGGTATCTGGAGGAATACATTCCCAAGTTCGTGCCGGAGCATCGTCCGGTGTACGTCTGGTTCGATGTGTACGATCTGGAGGAAAAGCGACTCTGAGCGGAATGCTCAGCCCGTCGTGTAGCGAAGGCAAAGGAGGCCACGATGAACAAGCAGGCCACGATCGCAGCGGCAGCGACAAAGGAACTGGTCGGGCTCTATCGAGCAGGGTCTCAGCATATGGTCGGTGACGGCTTCCCGGTGCGTAACATGATTCCGGGGGCGGGCGTGGGGGAGCAACTGTCACCGTTCTTGCTCCTGGATTACATGGGGCCGGAGTATTTCCCACCGACGGACCGGCGTCTCGGCGTGGGCGAACATCCGCATCGGGGATTCGAAACGGTCACGATCATGTATCAGGGCAAGGTGGCGCATCGTGATTCAACCGGAAGCGGGGGCGTCATCGGTCCGGGCGATGTGCAGTGGATGACCGCCGCATCCGGCATCGTGCACGAAGAGTTGCACGAGGCGGAGTTCGCCAAGCGCGGAGGCACGCTGGAAGGCATCCAGCTCTGGGTCAATCTTCCGAGATCGTTCAAGATGTCGAAGCCTCGCTACCAGACGCTGATCAGCGATGAGATCCCGGTGGTTGAACTCGCCGGAGGAGCCGGTCGGCTACGGGTCATTGCCGGTGAATTTCGCGGACGGAAGGGTCCGGCCGAGACGTTCAGCCCGGTTCATCTGTACGATCTGCGATTGAAGGCGGGACATCAGGTCGACCTGTCCTTGCCCGAGGGATTCAACACGTCGGTATTCGTCCTGCACGGGCGGGTCGTCATCAACGGATCGCACGCAGGGGGAGAAGCCGAACTCGCTCTGTTTGGACGCACGGGCGAGCGAATAACCCTTGATGCCGAAGAAGACTCGATCATGCTCGTCCTCGGCGGAGAGCCGATCAAGGAACCGATCGCGCGTTACGGGCCGTTCGTGATGAATACGCAAGCGGAGCTCGTGCAAGCCGTGGAGGATTATCAGGCCGGCAGGATGGGGCATTTGTCTTGAGCGATTGCAGCCTTAGGATCGATGTGTACTCCGATGTGGTCTGCCCCTGGTGCTATGTCGGGAAGCGGAGGCTCGAACGCGCCCTTACATCGGTGAAACGCGAAGCCCGAGTGACGTGGCGGCCGTTCCAGTTGAATCCGACAATGCCGCTCGACGGGATGGATCGGCAAGCCTACCTGGAGACCAAGTTCGGAAGCCTGGAGACATTCAAGCGAATGGAAGCCCAGCTGATCGCTGCCGGTGTAGGTGAACGAATTCCCTTCGCCTTCGGGAAAATTCTCCGGGCGCCGAACACCTTCGCGGCGCATCGATTGATCTGGTATGCCAAGCGCCAGGGGAGACAGGACGCGACGGTGGAATCGTTGTTTCATGCCTATTTCGTAGGCGGCAGGGACATTGGTGATGCCAAAACTCTCGGGGAAGTGGCGTGTGAAGCGGGTCTGGAACCGGCGGAGGCCGAAACTTTTCTGACGAGTGATGCAGGGGGTGCCGAAGTGAAAACGGAAGAAGCGGCAGGCCACAGGATGGGGATTCGGGCTGTACCCCACTTCGTCCTGAATGGCACGTACGCGATCTCTGGCGCGCAACCTCCGGAGATATTTCTCTCGGTCTTCCGACGGGTAGAGGCTGATCGTGTGGAGAAGGCAACACATCGATAAGGGCTGCCGATCGGCTCACAGGGGCCGTGTCATGATGTCCATCACCGGTCGGCGCTGTCAGGTCTGGAGGTGATCATGACGAGACTTATCGTCGCTACCATCGGGGTGGTTTTGGCTGGCTGGCCGTCGGCATCGATGGGAGCGGAAATCAGGTCGCTTCGCGATGTATTCAAACAGGTGGACCCATCGGTCGTCGTGGTCGGGACCAACCGTCATCAGGTCGTATCGGGGCCAAAGCGACAGCTGGCGACCATGGCCGGCCTGGGGTCCGGAGTACTCGTCTCCGCGGATGGCAAGGTCGTGACTGCGGCGCATGTGGTGCAGTCGGCAGATGAGATCAGCGTCCAGTTTCAAAACGGAGAGGTGTCGGCCGCCACTGTGCTCGCGTCGGACCCGGCCGCAGATGTCGCCTTGCTCCAGCTCGCGCAGGTGCCGGTCGGTGTTCCGGCAGCCAAGCTCGGAGATTCGGACGAAGCAGAAGTCGGCGACGAAATATTTGTCGTGGGCGCACCAGCAGGGATGAGCCACACGCTGACCGTCGGCCACATCAGCGCCAGACGGCATCCCAATACCATGTTCGGTGACATGTCTCGAGCGGAGTTCTTCCAGACGGACGCGGCGATCAATCAGGGCAATTCAGGCGGGCCCATGTTTAACATGGCGGGTGAAGTGATCGGTGTCGTGAGTCATATCATCTCCAAATCGGGCGGCTTCGAGGGATTGGGCTTTGTCGTCACATCCAACCTGGCACGGCGTCTTCTTCATGACCAGCGTCCATTCTGGAGCGGAGTTGAAAGCTTCATGTTGTCCGGCGATCTGGCCAGGGTCTTCAACCTTCCTCAAAGCGCCGGGCTGCTGGTGCAGCGGGTCGCCGAGAATTCACCTGCCGCGCAGCTAGGTCTCAAGCCTGGGACCATGACAGCCGTGATCGAGGGCGAGTCGATGATCGTGGGCGGCGATATCGTTCTCGAGGTTCAAGGAGTCCCGATCACCAGCGACGGCGCCGGTTATCTCGTGATCAGAGACCGGCTGACCAGGCTCCGGCCGGGAGACGCGATCACGGTCGTCGTCTTGCGCAACGGCCGGAAGGAAGAGCTGGCGGCAAAACGTCCATAACCTCGGGTGGGGAGAGACAAGGAGTACCTACGATGGCCGTCCAAGTCTACGGGTGCAATCACGTCGTCATCGAAGTCACCGATGCCGAAGAGGCGGTGAAGTTTTATTCGGACGTGTTCGGTTTGAAGATGCTGCGCGGTGGTGAAGGAGCCGCGTGGTGCAAATTGGGCGAGCATCAATTCATGGCGATCTTCGAAGTCGACAGGCTGCAGCCGGATCGCACGAAGCATTTCGGGCTCATGGTCCGTGATGAAAAGCAGCTCAAAGAGGTGCGGAAGAAGCTTATCAACAAGTACAAGCTCACATTGGCATCAGGTTTCCGTTGCGACTTCCGCGATCCGTGGGGTAACCGGATCCAGGTGGGCGATCTCAGCGACGAGTCCCTGGTTTGGCTGCTGCCCTATCAGGAAGTGCAGAAAGCCGGGATTAGCTTTGACAAGCCATCCCGGAAACGAGTAGCTCGATGAGCGAGTGAATCGGCGACAACGGCGCCACAGGATCGTTCGGTCAACTGGCGAAGAATCAGAGGATCAATGGGACGACCCAATCGTCGAAGGAGTCCTGCATGCCGGATGCACAATGGACGGATGTCGGAAACATCGAAGAGTTGAAGCAAAAGCCGGTACAGGAAGTTTCTTGTGAAAACACGGTGATTGCGCTGACGTATAAGAACGGCTCCTTCGCCGCGATCTCCGGGGTCTGTAACCATGTCGGTGGGCCGCTTGGTGAGGGCACGCTTGACGGCGACTATGTCGTCTGTCCCTGGCATTATTGGAAATTCCATTACAAAACCGGTCATGGAGAACCGGGATACGAACAGGATCAGGTTCCGGCCTATGCGGTCAAGGTGGAGAACGGCCGGTTGTATGTCGACCTCTCCTCGGCGACAAAACGGAAGAAGCAGGCACATGCACCGCATCCCTTGGCTCGTCCGGTCGTCCGTCAGGCGGGGCCGACGCGAGTCGTGGGGATTTCCACCACCGCGATGACGCTCGGCCATCCCCGCTACAGCGGGTCGGATGCGCTGCTGGAGGTGGCGCTGGAGCATGCTCAGACAGATCTGCAACTTGAGACCCAGTACATCAAACTTCGGGAGCTGAGCTTTCGGGCGTGCGAAGGGTTTTACTCCAAATCGGCACGCGCCTGTACCTGGCCTTGTTCCATCACGCAAATGGACCAGACCGACCAGCTCGATCGCGTATACGAAGCGATCGTACATTGGGCGGACGTGATCCTGATCGCCACGCCGATCCGCTGGGGTAACGCGAGTAGCTTGTATTACAAGATGGTCGAGCGGATGAACTGCATTCAGAACCAGGAGACGATCGCCAACAAACACTTGTTGAAGAACAAGGTGGCGGCATTCATCATCATGGGCGGGCAGGACAACGTGCAAGGCGTGGCCGGACAGCTCATGACGTTTTGGGCCGAGGTCGGCTGCCAATTTCCGCAATTCCCGTTCATTGCTCATTCCAGGGGCTGGAGTGCCGAGGACATGGAACGGAACGTCATCGAGATTCAGAACAGCCGGGAGCTTCGTGAAGGCGCGCAGGAACTTGTGGCACGCGCGGCGGATATGGCCAGACTGATGGTCGAGGGACAGTTCCCCGACCACCCGCTTGCGCGGGGCGGTCGCAAGGCCCATCAGCTCGATAGTGAACCGACCGGATGACACGTATAGTCCCTACAAGGAGGCAGTAGGATGTCGGAGTATCAAGATAAAGATGCACGCCTCGACCATCTGTCCCGCGCCCTCCTGCGCCTGCACAAAGCCCTGCTGGACGATGAACGAGTGTCCTATGAGCGTGTGCACGGTCGTATCCCGTCCAATGGCGCGTTTTTGCAGTTGGTGTTGGGGGATGCCTGGTTTGCCTGGTTGCGTCCGCTGTCCCGGTTGATGGCCAGGCTTGATGAACTCAGCGAAGCAGATGAGCCATCAACCGGTGAAGACATCACCGCCCTGCTTGCGTCTGTGCGGACGCTCCTGACGCCGACGCAAGAAGGGGAGGGATTCGGCAGACAGTATCACGACGCGCTGCAACGAGGACCCGAAGTGGTGCTGGCGCACGCGGCGGTGAGAGCATTGCTCATGCAGTCCGTACCCGACAAGGAGTCATTGAGATGAAAGCCCACTATCTCGGTCATGTCGTGTTCTATGTGAAGGATCTTGAACGGTCGCTGGGTTTCTATCGCGACCTCCTGGGTTTCAAGGAAGTCGGACGGATTTTCAACGGCTCGGCGGCAGCGCTCACCTCAGGCCGCACCCACCACGAACTGTTATTGATCCAGGTCGGCGACGCACCGGGGCCTTCTGCCGGACGGCGACGCGGCTTGTACCACATCGGGATCAAGGTCGGAGATAACTTGGACGAACTGCGAACCGCCAAGCGCGAGCTCGAACAGGCGGGAGTATCGATCGACGGCATGAGTGATCACACGGTGAGCCAGAGCCTCTACCTGCGCGACCCGGACGGAAACGAAGTTGAGCTGTATGTGGATGCAGACGAGTCGGTGTGGAAGAACGATCCCGCGGCGGTGGTCTCGCCGATCAAACCATTACATCTGTAAATTCTCGGTTGCTTGGGAGGAGCCCCATGGTTCGATGGAGGCTCCTCCCACTGGAGAGACCGGGGAAGCACGCAGGGGCGGGCGGTAGTTCCCTATGGCAGCGTATACGTCAGGTTTGGCCAGACCGCATACCCGATGGCTTGAGCGTTTTTCCCTTCCTGTAGCTCAAAAACGATACTTGTCTGGAAAGGGGTTGTTCCCGAGACTCCGTTGAATCCACCGGCCCCGCCTGTAAACGTAAACTCACCCTCACACTCTTTCAAATTTCCAGCGCACTTCCATTG
>DASPGL010000063.1:0-5626 GCA_035620635.1 Nitrospira sp.
TGGTGATTTTCGACCAGACGCTCTCGCCGGCCCAGTCACGCGCGATCGCGGAAATCACCGATGTGAAAGTGATCGACCGCACCCAGCTCATTCTTGATATTTTTGCCAGGCGGGCGCACAGCCGGGAGGGGAAAATGCAGGTTGAGCTGGCCCAACTACGCTACCTGTTGCCCAGGTTGTCGGGGAAGGGCACGCAGCTCTCGCGGCTTGGCGGCGGAATCGGAACCAGAGGGCCAGGCGAAACCAAGCTGGAAACCGATCGCCGCCGGGTTCGCGACCGGATTACGCACCTGGAGCGAGAAATCACCCATTTTGCGCGACACCAGGACCAGCGCCGGGCGCGCCGCGAACGTCACGGTCTGCCGGTTCTCTCCCTGGTCGGCTACACCAACGCCGGCAAATCCACACTGCTCAACGTGTTGACGAAGAGCCGCGTATCGGCTCAAGACCGATTGTTTGAAACGCTGGATACCACCAGCCGCCGGCTCCGTTTTCCCCAGGAGCGTGAAGTGATCGTCACCGATACCGTCGGCTTCATCCGGGACCTTCCCAAAGAGCTGGTCGGCGCGTTTCGCACGACGTTGGAGGAGTTGCGCGAGGCCGATCTGCTGCTCCACGTCGTGGATGCCAGCGCCACCGACATTGACGTGCAGATCACGGCCGTCGTCGAGATTCTCCGTGAGCTCAATCTGGACACGATTCCGCGCATGCTCGTCTTCAACAAGTGCGATCGGCTGCCGCCCCATGAGGCCGCGCCGCTCTGCCGTCGCTACGCCGCGACGGGGATTTCTGCGCTCGATCCGTCGACATTGCCCCCGTTGCTGGCGAGCATGGAAGCGCATGTCCGGTCGCTGGCGGAGCATCACGATCGGGGATATCAGGCGGTCAAGCAGGAATGCGGAGCCCACTCCGCGATCGCGTCGAACACCATGCCCTTCTCACGGCCGCGCTAATGTTTCGATCGTCGACCACGCACCACGGGGCTGACCGTTCCTCCAGGATTGCGGCGCTCCTGTACCAGATGAGGCCGGATGCGAAGATGGAACTGGCGCATCGAACGCCGTGGGAGCTGCTGGTCGCCACGATTCTTTCGGCCCAATGCACCGATCAGCGAGTGAATCAGGTGACACCGGCTCTGTTCAAGCGATACCGAACCCCGCTCGAATTCGCACAGGCAAAGTTGGGCGAACTGGAATCGCTGATCAAGACCACCGGATTCTACAGGAACAAAGCCAGAAACCTGTCGGGGTGCGGTCAGGCCGTGGCAGAGCGATTCAAGGGAGAGGTGCCCTCGACCATGGAGGAATTGGTCTCCATACCCGGTGTCGGGAGAAAAACTGCCAATGTCATCCTCGGGACGGCTTTCGGCAAACCGGCCGTCGTTGTCGATACGCACGTGAAGCGTGTCGCCAACCGGCTCGACCTCACCCGTTCGAGCGATCCTGAAAAAATCGAACAGGATCTTCAGCGGACGTTCCCGAAGGAGCACTGGACGGGGGTGTCCCAGCGACTGCTCCTGCACGGCCGTTATGTCTGTGTCGCCAGAAAACCAAAGTGCGGAGACTGTGCCTTGTCCGACGTCTGCCGCTGGAAGGGAAAACTGCACGCATGATCACCAGCATGACAGGATTCGGCAGACGACAGGGCACATGGCTGGACGGGACGGTGACTGTGGAAGTCCGTTCCGTGAACCACCGGTTTCTGGAGATCGGGATTCGGTTGCCCAAGACGATGGGATACCTAGAGGAAATCTTCAAGAAAGCCGTTCAAAGCCATTGTCGCAGGGGGCGCGTCGACCTTTCGGTGCTGCTGCAGGGAGGGCAGGGAGGGTCGCGGACGCTTCAACTTGACGTTGCGTTGGCGAAGCAGTACCATCGCAGCCTTCGCGCCCTCCAACGGACCCTGAAGCTTGGAGGCTCCATTGACATCGGACTCGTAGCAGGGTTTCGGGATATCATCGCGCTTTCGGATCAGCCGGTCGATGACCCGAAGGTGGCAAAACTCGTCGAACGGCTGGGCGTACAGGCGCTGCGCGACCTGGTCGGAATGCGCAAGAAGGAGGGAGCGCTGCTCGCCCAGGACATCCTGGGCCGTCTCACGACCCTTTGGGCGTTGAAGGGGCAGGTGGCGGAGCGGGCGCCCGCCATCGCGCAGGAGACATTCGGGCGGATGAAGCTTCGGGTGGAGAAGTTGTTAGGCACGGAGATCCCCGACATGCCCCGGCTTCACCAGGAACTGGCCTTCTATGCCGATCGATGCGACATTACGGAAGAATTAGTCAGATTGGACGCTCATATGGTACAGTTTCAGCAGACGGTTCGGGCCATCGATCCGGCGGGAAAGACCTTGGATTTTCTTCTCCAGGAGATGGGACGGGAGGTGAACACCATCGGTTCGAAGGCCAACGATAGCACGATCACGGCAGTTGTCGTCCAGATGAAGGCTGAACTCGAACGGATTCGCGAGCAGGTACAGAACGTCGAATGACCACGGCCATGCCCATCAGTGCAGTCCCGTCCGGGCCAGTAGAAGGCCACCCCGTCGCCGAACGGCGTGGCATTCTGTTCATTGTCTCGGCTCCCTCTGGAACGGGGAAGACGACCCTGTGTAAGCAGATTGCGGCGTCTGTACCGGGGCTTTGGCACTCGGTATCCTACACCACGAGAAAGCCGCGAGCGGGGGAAGAAAGCGGACGGGAGTATTTCTTCGTCGAGGAGAAGACCTTTCAGGACATGGTTGCGCGCCATGAGTTTCTGGAATACGCCCATGTCTACGGCAACTGGTACGGAACGCCGCGAAAGGCCTTGATGGACAAGATGGAGCAGGGGATCGATGTCTTAATGGAGATCGATGTCCAGGGTGCCCTCCAGATCAAGAAGAAATTCGAGGACGCGGTCTATATCTTCATCCTGCCACCCTCGATGGATGTCCTGCGCCTCCGGCTGCAAAGCCGGGCCTCGGATTCTCCGGAGGAGATCCTGCGGCGCCTGCAAAAAGTGAAGGAGGAAGTCTGGAGCTTTCGCGAATACTATTATATTGTCAGAAATGACGATCTGGCGCAGTCCCTTCGCGAGCTACAGTGCATTTTTCTTGCGGAGCGGCTGAAGACCAAACGCCTGAACATGAACTGGCTGGAACAGAATTTTATCCTTGAGAAAGAGACCAAGCAGAGTAGTCGGGACGCCTCAACCACCAAATAGCAGGGAGTGCTGAACATCATGATCGACATGCTGAGTTTGCTGCCGGAGTACACGCCCGATGAATTCGATTCACGCCACAGACTGGTGATCGTCGCGGCGCAACGCGCTAAACATCTGACCCAGGGGGCCAAGCTGAGTGGTCCTTCGCGCTTTACGAAGGAAACGACCATGGCGCTCGACGAAGTCCTGCGCGGCAAAGTCACGTATCTGACGGGTAAAGAGGCGCGGGATGCGATGAAAGAAGCCAAACGCGGCAAAGAGGGGGAGACGGAGCGCCTCGCCATGATGACCGGGGAGGATGCCCGGGAAATCAAGAAGGAGCTGAGCGTCTACGTGGATGACACGGCTGCGCCGGCATCCCCTGCGTCGGAGGAGTAGTCCTTGGACCGGGAGCGACCACAAGACCTGTTCCGGGGCAGGCGTCTCGTACTTGGAGTGACCGGGAGCATCGCTGCCTATAAAGCGGTGAGCCTATTGCGTGCTTTGACGCGGGAAGGGGCTTCCGTTGCAGTGGTGATGACTCAGGCTGCCATGAAATTCGTCACGCCGTTGACATTCGAGGTGCTCTCGGGCGGCCGGGTCGTGACCGATTTGTTCACCGCGCACGAAGAGATGAAGCATCTTTCGGTTCCGGAAGAGGCCGATGCGATCCTCGTCGCCCCGGCCACGGCAAATTTTCTGACGAAGGCGGCACTCGGTCTGGCAGACGACGTGCTCTCTACCATGCTGCTGACCGCCCGCTGCCCGCTGATTGTCGCCCCGGCCATGGACGGGCACATGTGGGTGCATCCTACCGTCGTTGAGCATGTACGAATTCTCCGGGCCCGCGGCGGCGTCGTCCTCGACCCGGAAGAGGGGCCGCTGGCGTCAGGTCAGGTCGCACAGGGGCGCCTCGCGGCCGAGTCGAGCATTCTCGACGCGGTGCATCGTACCGTGCACCCGCACGGGGATTGGCGGGGGCAGCGGGTCTTGGTATCCGCAGGCCCGACTCAGGAGGCGATTGATCCCGTCCGGTTCATTTCCAATCGGTCATCGGGCAAGATGGGGTATGCGATCGCGGAAGCCGCACACGACCGGGGAGCGGAGGTTGTCCTTGTCACGGGTCCGACCGCCCTGCCCCCTCCCCCGGGAGTCACGGTGATTCCAGTCACTACGGCGCAGGAGATGGCAGAGGAGCTGTGCCGGCATTTTGCATCGGCCACCGTCGTCATCATGGCTGCCGCTGTGGCGGACTTTCGCCCCAAGCACCAGGCGCCTCAGAAGCTCAAGAAGCAGGACCGGAAGGACGTAACTCTGGAGCTTGAAGCGGCACCGGACATCCT
Organism: Nitrospira sp.; assembly: GCA_035620635.1. GTDB lineage: Bacteria > Nitrospirota > Nitrospiria > Nitrospirales > Nitrospiraceae > Nitrospira_D. The sequence goes on from DASPGL010000063.1 coordinate 4,523, forward strand.
CGCGATGTTGTCCGCTCGACGAACGTCCCAGGTACTGGTCGGATTTGCCGCGGAGACCGAGCAGCTCGTCCCCCATGCGAAGGCCAAGCTCATCGGCAAAGGACTCGACCTCATCGTGGCCAACGACGTGACGAGACACGGGGCCGGGTTCGGGAGTGATGACAACGCGGCGATCATTCTTTCGCGAACCGGACGTCAGCAGGAATTCGGCCTGATGCCGAAGCGCCGGCTTGCGGATGAAATCCTGTCCGCGATCCGGAATCTTCGTGTGGAAGCACAGCGGACGCTCACAGTGGCGGAGTAACTCAGGTCATGGCTTCAGGATCACAGAAGACGGCCAATACCGGTGAAATCGATCGGCTGGCGCTGGCGTTAGCCAAAGAGCCAGGATCGAAAGCCTTTATTCCGTTGGCTGAGGAATACGGGAAGGCCGGAATGTGGGAGGAAGCGGCCGCCGTCCTGGAGGACGGGTTGAAGGCCTATCCGAGCTTCATTACCGCCATGGTGGCGTTGGGCCGGGCGTACGATCAGATGAACCAGCCGGTCAAGGCCAAGGCCATTCTTGAGGAAGCGGTGAAATTGAGTCCGGAGAATCTCCGCGCGCACCGGACCCTGGCAAAGATTTATGCGGCTCAGGGCGCCAAAGCGGAGGCCTTGTGGTCCTGCAATGTCATTTTGTCCGTCAACCCCCAGGACCAGGAGGCCTTGTCGCTTCGGACGATCCTCGGCGAACCGGTTGCGCAGCACCGGTCGGCTCAGCCGAAACCTTCCGGGAAGAACCAGCCCAGCAAGCCGACGGAAGAATCAGCCGACCGGAGCGGAGGCCATGCACACGCGCGACCGATCCCAGCGTCCGCGTACGCACCTGCCGCAGTCTCTTCGGAAATACCGGAAGAAGGTCCCGCCACGGGCATGAGTGCCGGGCAACAGACGGCTCACAACCCAAAGCGTGCCGTCGCGGCACAGCTGACGCAGTGGCTGACTTCCATTCAGGCGCGTCGCCGAGACGCAGTGCCCCCGCCCGATCAGAAACTTCAACTTCCTAAGTAGTTCAATCGTTTGACCATCTTGGACTGGGCTGCTAGAATGCCGTCGTTTGTGCCT
>DASPGL010000064.1:0-3058 GCA_035620635.1 Nitrospira sp.
GCCCGTGCTTTCCGGGGATCTTCGCCCGTATCGCTGACACCCGCGACGTTGGGGAGTTCCGTCTGCTGCAGGTAGTCCACCTTCCACTGTCCTCGGGAATATCGATCCAGGACATACCGGTACGAGAAATCGGATCCGTACCCCAGGTCACTGTAGTACTTGGGAGAAATCGTCAGGTCCTGACTGGGATTGATCGCCCAAAAGAAGCTGCCCTGCGCATGCACGCCGAAACGATTGTCGTACCCCGCGAAGGGAAGCAGAAAGCCGGTTTTGCGCTTGGCCATCGGATAGGAGAACGTCGGCAACGGAATCGCGGGCACGTCGTTCACGCAGAGCCACCCCCCTTTGAGCGCCAGGGTGTCGCCGACTGTCAGATCAAGATCCTCGAAACGCATGCGCCACGCCGGCACTTCTCCCTCCTGCGCATCGCAGTTCGTGAAGCTCCCCTCCTTGGCCCGATAGTGGTATTCCGAAAACCGTTGCAGGAGACGACCCGACACCGTGGTGTTCGTGGCAGGCAGGTAGAGCCGGCCGTGCGTGACCACGCCGGCCTCGGTATTGACGTTCAATTCCAGCCGTTCGGCAGTGACATCAGCCCCCGGATCCGTGAGGTGCACATGGCCCGTGGCGGTCAGGATTCCCGGAAGCACCTGGATCGACGCATGGTCGGCCGTCAGCTTGAGCGCCCCCTGTTGGACAACCACGGAGCCGTCGGCCTCGTAGATGTCCTGATCCTGCCGGTAGTCGAGACGATCCGCCGTGACATCAAGAGGAAGGGAACCGGAAGACAACCCAGCGGCGCCCGACGGCTGCGCCGTTATCAGGATAACCGGAAGAGGCACAGACAGCACGACCAGAGACGCGAGCGCGAACCACCGACAGATCCGGGCACGAGGATCCGCCATGCTAGCCCCGGATCGGAGACAGCCCACAGCCACGCACGGCAGCCTTCACGTCGCCCAGCAGCATGAGCGAACCGGTCACGCAGATCAGATCCCTGGGTCTCGCTCTCGATTTGGCCGCCATCAGCGCGTCGACGGGGCGACGGACCGCGCAGATCGACCCACACCATTCAGGCAGCACGCCCTGAAGTTCCTGCACGGTTGCCGCCCGTGCCAGACCGGCCTCGGTCAGCACGAGTTCCGAAATCAGGGGCAAGAGCGGCTCGATGAAACCACGATGATCTTTATCTCGCATCATGCCCCACACAAGAATGATGCGGGAGTCTGGAGCACGCACCAGATACTCCTGCAGATAGCCGGCAAGCACAACGGAGGCCGCAGGATTGTGCGCCCCGTCGAGCAGCACGATCGGATATTCGTCAATACGCTCCAATCGGCCTTCCCACGTCACCATCCGAAGACCTTGACGAACCGCCCGTTCGTCGACGGAGCCTGAAATCTCGCCGGCCACCTCGAGCATGGCCAGCGCACAGGCCGCATTATCCAGCTGATGCCGCCCAGGCAGACCACACCGCAGTCCCTCCAATGTCTGGAGTACCCCTCGATAGGTGAACTTCTCAGGGCCCTCCCCTTCGACGGAGAACTCGTCCCCCAGTCGCCACACGGGAGCCCTGCGCTCCCGGGCGACTCGGACGATCACCCCGCTGGCTTCCCGACTCATCCGGCCGACGATAACCGGCACGGACGGCTTGATAATCCCCGCCTTCTCGAACGCGATGGCTTCCTGCGTCCCTCCCAGATACTCCTGATGATCCAAGGCAATCGTCGTAATCGCGCAGGCCATCGGGTCGACCACGTTAGTCGCATCGAACCGCCCTCCCAACCCGACCTCCAGCACCGCGACATCGATGCCGGCCTCCGCAAAGTGGAGCAGCGCGATGGCCGTCGTCACTTCAAAGAATGTCGGGGAGAGGGAGTCCGGCACGGCAGCGCACAGTCGCCCAGTCAACTCCGCCACCGACTCCTCCGGGATCATTTCGCCGTTCACACGGATCCGTTCACGGAACTCGACCAGATGGGGGGACGTATAGAGCCCCACACGAAGACCGGTGGCCTGCAGCACTGCGGCCGTGATGGCAGCGGTCGATCCCTTCCCGTTCGTGCCCCCGATGTGCAATGTGCGGAACCGGCGCTCCGGACGATCGACATGCCCCAACAGGGCTCGCATGGTCTCCAGACCGAGTTTGATGCCGTGTTTTTGGAGTCCGTACAGGTATTCGATGGCAGCGGAATAGGTCATGGGAGAACCGGCGGGACGATGGAAGCTAAAAATGATTCACGAGGGTGCTGACCGTCGATTTGAGCTGCTTGCGCTCGACGATCATATCGATCATCCCGTGCTCCAGGAGAAATTCGGCACGCTGGAACTGATCCGGCAACTGCTGCTTGATGGTTTGCTCGATCACGCGGGGACCGGCGAAGCCGATGAGCGCCTTGGGTTCCGCGATAATCACGTCACCCAGCATTGCCACGCTGGCCGTGACGCCGCCGAAGGTGGGGTCGGCAAGAATGGAAATCAAGGGCAGCTTCGCCTCCCCCAGCTTAGCGACGGCGGTCGACGTCTTGGCCATCTGCATCAGAGACAGAATGCCTTCTTGCATGCGGGCGCCGCCGGATGCCGTCACCAGGATGACGGGCAGTTTCACCTCCAAGGCCCGATCGATCGCGCGACAGAGCTTTTCCCCGACCACGGAGCCCATGCTGCCGCCCATGAAGCTGAAATCGAACACGCACAGGACGACCCGGCGGCCATCGACCATGCCCTCGCCGATCACGAGGGCGTCCTTGCGCCCGGTCTTCTCCTGGTGCGCCCGCACGCGGTCCTGATACGGCTTGGTATCGTGAAACGCCAGAGGGTCGCGCGCCTCCAGTTCCGTATCCCATTCCTTAAAGGTTCCCAGATCCACCAGCAATCCAATCCGTTCCATGACCGAAATGGGAAAATGATAATCACACTTGGGGCAGACCTTGTTATTCCGGTCCACTTCCTTGCGATACACGATTTCGCGGCAGTGATTGCACTTCAGCCACATGCCCTCGCTGCCCTTCGAGCGTGGCGGGGCCTCGGTTTCTGAGGATTTGTCTTTCTTGAACCA
>DASPGL010000065.1:0-21936 GCA_035620635.1 Nitrospira sp.
GCCGGGGGCGGTCGATCGAGATCGCCGGGTTCAACAGCATCTGGCGCAGACCGGCGTGTCTGTGCGGACGTTCAAGGACCATGTGGTCTTCGAGGCGGAAGACGTCCGCAGTGCGACCGGCGAACCGTTGCAGCGGTACAGCGCCTACCGTGCTCGCTGGTGGGCCGCCTGGCAGGCGACAACACCACAGGTGCTGCCAGTTCCGGAGGCGCTGACGGCGGAGAAAGCTGCGCCACTGCCGAGCCCACGGCCGCTCCCCGTGGCCGGCGAGCTGAGTTACGATCCAGTGCTCCCGTGGATCGAACCGGGTGAATGCAACGCTCAGAAGCGGTTGAGCTGGTTCGTGGGAGGACCGATTCATTCCTACGTGAAGCACAGGAACCTGCCGGCCGTTGACGGGAGTTCCAGGCTCTCACCTCACTTTCGCATGGGGACCATTTCGCCGCGAGCGGCAATTCATACCGCATTGAGCGTCTTGGCCAAAGGCGGGCGCGTCTCTCGGCCTGATGTCCTGACCTGGGTCGATGAATTGGTCTGGCGCGAGTTCTTCCAGCAGGTGTTGGCGGCGTTTCCGCGCGTCGCCGAGGGACCATTTCGCAATGTGTCCATGCCGCCGTCACGTGAACCCGGTCCGGAGCGGGACCGACTGTATCAGACCTGGTGCGATGGGAACACCGGGTATCCGATCGTGGACGCCGGCATGCGCCAGTTGAGCCGGACCGGCTGGATGCACAACCGTGTGCGGATGATTGTTGCCTCGTTCCTGATCAAAGATCTGCGCATTGATTGGCAAAGCGGTGAGCGGTACTTCATGCGCCAGTTGCTGGATGCCGATGTGGCGGCGAACAATGGGAACTGGCAGTGGTGCGCGTCGACTGGCACGGATGCCATGCGGGGTTATCGGATTTTCAATCCTGCGCTTCAGAGCAAGAAGTTCGACCCGGACGGAACCTACATTCGCCGGTATGTTCCGGAACTGGCCCGTGTATCGGCGAAGAGAATCCATGAGCCACATCTTATGACCGCAGATGAGCAGGAACGCGCTCGATGCCGAATCGGGACTGATTATCCTTCCCCGGTTGTGGACCATCAACTCGCCCGTCAGGAATATCTCAACCTCGGGAAGCAGGAGGCAACGAGATGACGACTACCCTGCTTCGTCTTGGTATCAGCCGGTGTCTGCTCGGAGATGAGGTCCGCTTCGACGGAGGACACAAGCAGGACCATTTCTTGACCGATGTATTAGGCCGCTACGTCGAATGGGTACCGGTATGCCCTGAGGTTGAAGCCGGATTGGGCACCCCGCGTGAAGCGATGCGCTTGGTGGGCAATCCGCATCGCCCCCGGCTGATGACAATCACGAGCAAGCACGATCACACCCAGGCGATGGAGGCGATGATCGACGCGCGTCTTGACCCACTCCGCAAACTGGACCTCTCAGGGTTTGTCTTCAAGAGGGGGTCTCCCAGTTGCGGTCTTGAACGGGTTCGGGTGTACACAGAGCAGGGGATGCCCAGCCACAGCGGAATCGGAATATTTGCACGAGCCTTCATGCGGACATTCCCGTTGATTCCCGTCGAAGAGGAAGGTCGGCTCTGTGATCCTTCGCTCCGGGAGAATTTCATCGAGAGGATTTTCTGTTATCGACGCTACCAGGATCTGCTACAGAACGGGGTGACGAGGCAAGCCGTCGTGCGGTTCCACACCATCCACAAGTACCTGCTGCTGGCCCATAGCCAACCGCATTATGAGTCGCTGGGGCGGCTGGTCGGCCAGGCGGAGCGGTACAGACCCAAAGACTTGGCCCTGAAATACGGGGCACTCTTCGTGAAGGCCCTGACGGTGAAGGCGACGGCCCGTAAGCACGTCAATGTGTTGCAACATATTGTGGGATACATCAAGACCCAATTGGCGACTCAAGAGAAGACAGAACTCCTGGGCGTAATCGATGACTATCATCGAGGGCTCACCCCCTTGATCGTTCCGCTGACACTGATCAAGCATTACGTGCGGATCTTCGAGGTCGCGTACATCCGCGACCAGGTCTATCTCAATCCGCATCCAAAGGAACTGATGTTGCGTAATCATGTGTAGGAGGATTCATGGGAACAGGTAAACGAGGAGTGATTCTGGTGGGTCACGGCGGTATTCCGAAGGGGTGTCCGCAGGAGTTAGTGTCGAAACTGAAGCGGTTGGAGGCTCAGCGGCGTGCCGCGAAATTGCCTCCCTCGCCGGAAGAGATCGAGTTGGATGCCAGAATCCGTCAGTGGCCGAGGACGCCGGAGACAGACCCCTATCAATCCGGCCTCCAGGCGGTGGCCGCACGGCTGCGACCGCAGCTGGACGGTGTGCTGTTCGGGATCGCCTTCAACGAGTTCTGCGCGCCGACCTTGGAGGAGGCGGTGGAGGACCTCATCGCACAGGGGGCCACCCAGATTACGGTCACGACCACGATGTTTACCCCGGGCGGCTCCCATTCGGAGGTCGAGATTCCTGAAATCCTCGATCATCTTCGGCCGCAGCATCCCGGGGTGGAGCTCCGTTACGCCTGGCCGTTCGATTTGCAGCTCGTGGCCGATACACTGGTCGAACAAATCCGGCGGTTCTCCGTTGACCCTCATAACGGGAGGCCGTGAAAAGGTGTGTCACGGGCCGGCCGGGCAGTGTAGAATGCCGGCGGGTTGTTTGCCGCTGCGCGAAGGAGGACGGATGGAGACCGTACGGGAACAACTGGCGAAAGCATTCCATGACACGCAGTCCTTTAAGTGGGATCCCGTGAAGGGCTTCAAGCTTGCGTCTGGAGAGATCAGCCCCTTCTATGTCGATTGTCGCTCGCTCATGGCCCATCCGGGAGCTCGCCGGTTGGTCGCACAGCTGGCCCACGAGACGCTCGCCGGCATTGACATTGACTGTCTCGGAGGCCTTGAACTCGGAGCCATCTCTATTGCCGTGACCATCTCGGATTTTGCCTGGGCGGCTTCGCCTCGGCGCCTCTGGGGGACCTTTGTCGTGCGGAAACAGGCGAAGGACCACGGATTGGAAAAGTTGATCGAGGGAAGTATTCGCCCGGGGGATCGAGCCCTGATCGTCGACGATGTGCTCACAAGCGGCGGGTCGCTGCTCAAAGCCGTAGGAGCAGCTCGGGAAGCCGGACTTCAGGTCCATCATGCGCTGGTGTTGGTTGACCGACAGGAACAGGATGGACGGGCTCGCGTGGAACGGGAAAAGGTTCAGGTCGTCAGCCTGCTGACCATTCAAGATCTCCTGCTTGTCGGGAAGGAATCATGAACAGACTTGCAGGAGTCGAAACACCTCGTCTTCGTCATTTGCAGCGGAACTGAATCCCCCAACGTCGCTCCTGCACTACTTCTTCACGGCCTTCGATCGGACTAACCACTCGTGCCCGGCTCCTGGCTTCTCCCTCTCGAACGATGGCGTAGGTGCCTCCGGCGCACTTCTTCTGCATGAGGGCGAGGGCGTCCTTTCGGAATGAAGACAGGAGCGAACCCTGGTCTTCTCTAAACGGATACACCACCACGCCGCCAAGATCGTGTTCCTGAACGAGCTTGGCGCCGTCGGCACAGCCGGCCAGGACGATTACTGCGGTGATCGCTGCGGCTCTTGACCGGGTGTTCATTGAGTTTCTATTATGAACAGGTCTGGCAGTGGTCACAAGAGACCGTGTCTGTAGACGAAGGAGCGCGCGATGAAATCCTACCTAGCTGCGACGTTAGCCTGCCTGCTGGCTGCCGGCCTGGTGTGGAGCGAGCAGGCGTGGCCCCATCATTCCTATCTGCTGACGGTTCTGCAGTTGCAGTCAGGGCTTTCCAGGGCGGATTCAACGGACACAAAAGGGTTTGTCCTGGTCGATGTCCGGTCCCCCGAAGAACATCGAACCGGTGTGATCCCCGGCACGGACCTCAATATAGAGTTTCGCGAGATCCAAGCCCGCCATCGTGAAATCGGCGCACAACTGGACGACCACATCGTCGTGTACTGCCAGTCGGGCCACCGAAGTAACATTGCTGCCGAAACCCTGGCCGATCTCGGGTATCGCCATGTGTACAATGTTGCCGGCAGCATGAATGCGTGGGTGGAGGCCGGATTTCCCGTCGAGCGACCCCGCTAGCAGGCCAAGGCTTGGGAACAGGCTGAGGTATAGCCTCAACCTTCCTGGGGCTTTTCAACGCCCTGCTACCTCGGGCTGACGCCGATGACCGCGGGAAGAGGGATATGGGTAGCTACGCTGCTGCCGAACCAGCTCTTCCATGACACACGGTCCCCGGCCGGCTTATGTTCCTGCCAAAGCGACTCAGACACCAGTACATCTGACGACGAGCCTCCGTCCATCGCCATCGCCTGACGAACCTCGGGACGCGTATCCTTCAGGCACTGGCCGATGTCGTACAACGTCACGGGATCAACCGTCTTGAAGACGAGAATGTGTCCGTTGTGCGTTTCGGCTACGATCGTTTGATACGAATGTTTCCCGGTCAGACGGACGCGGATCTTTCCGGTCTGGTCCAGCAGCATCAACGACTGGGCGGCCTCCCGGTACAACGGTTGCTGCTCATCGAAGTCTTCCGAAGCCAGGTCGAGCACCCGGGCTCGTTTCGGTCCCGATATCGCCGGTTCCGCGACGAACAATCCCTGCCACGACGTGTGCCGGCGGCTTCCCAGAGAGCGACCGTCTTTGTAGAGAAGACCGAGGTAGGAGAAATTCTCGCGGAACAAGCCCGCATTGAACAGCAGGTGATGGTTGGTCCGCTTCTGCCATTCCTGGATCGTGGGAGGCTGTGACAATCCCTCCTGCGCATAGTAGTGAACGAAGAACCGCGTCCGCTCGGGGTCGATGTCGGCGGCCAACATCGCCGGCACCGCCGGACAGATCTCTCCCGGTTTCCACACGGACACGGCAAGACCGTCGGCAAGTTGCTCCCAGAGGAGGTTCTCGGCAAGGACCAGGTGAGGCAACAGGCACGCCAGCAGGAGGACGGCACATGCACATCGGACGCACCGGTGAGCAGGGGGTCTCCATCGTCGCAAGTTATGAGCATCGGAGCGCGTGCGCCGACCAGAGAGGAAGCGGTGCGTCATGGTTCACGACCGATGAGCCTGGGACGTTTTCGCCTGGGCTGCCCGCGCTTGAATCGTGCTCGACGCACTTGCCTGAGGCTGATCGAGAAGATCCCGGACCACTTTGGCCAGGGATTCGGGCGTGAACGGCTTTTGAAGATAGGCGCTGGCAGGATCATCGGCTCCCAGGCCGACATCGTCGGTGTAGCCGGACATGTAGAGGAGTTTCAGTTCCGGCTTGATCACGCGAAGGTGTTGGGCCAGCTCCGTTCCACTCATCCCCGGCATCACCACGTCGGTGAGCAGAAGTTGGAGCACCCCCATCTGCTGCGTCCCTACGAGGCAGGCTTCCAGGCCGTTCTTGGCTTCAAAGACCCGATACCCAAGCTTGCGGAGTTCGTCGCGTACCAGCTGGCGCACAGAGGCGTCATCTTCTACCAATAAGATCGTTTCATTGCCACGCCTCGCCTGCGGCGCCGGAATCTGGCCAGGTGCCTGATCGAGCTCGGCTGTGACACTGGGAAGATAGACGTCAAAGCGGGTGCCTTTACCGACCGTGCTGGAGACGTCCAGCCCGCCGCCGCTCTGGGTCACGATCCCGAAGACCGTTGAAAGCCCGAGCCCAGTTCCCCTGCCCTCCTCTTTGGTGGTAAAGAACGGCTCGAAAATATGGGCTTGCACCTCGGGCGGCATACCACAACCGGTGTCGGAGACGGAGAGCCGGACATAAGGCCCCGGAGGCAACGGACTGAGGTGATAGACCGGCGTGCGGCCGAGATTCGCGGAGGCAGAATCGATGACCAGCTTGCCGCCCTTGGGCATGGCATCCCGGGCATTCACGACCAGGTTCATGACGATCTGCTCAAGCTGTGCGGGGTCCGCCTTGATGCGGAGTGTCTCCTCGCTCGCCTTCAGGGAGAAATCGATATCCTCCCCGATCAGCCTGCGGAGCATCGTTTCCAGGTTGCTCAGGACCAGATTCAAGTCCAGCACCTTCGGTTCAGAGGGCTGCTTTCTGCTGAACGTGAGCAATTGCCGAATGAGCGCCGCGGCGCGCTCTCCGGCTTTTTGCATTTCCTCGATCTTGCTTCTCAGAGGATGGGCGGGCCCCATGTCGTTGAGCAAGACCTGGCTATGGCCCATGATGACGGTCAGCAGATTATTGAAATCGTGCGCGAGTCCTCCGGCGAGGCGACCGACGGCTTCCATCTTTTGAGCCTGGCGAAGCTGCCTTTCGCTCTGACGCAACGCCTCCTCGGCCCGCCGGCGCTCCGCCCGATCATGGAGTTCGCGAAGTGCCCGCTGAACCGACGGCACTAGCCGGCCGAGCCGCTGTTTGAGGATGTAGTCTGTCGCCCCTCGGTGCATCGTGTCGATGGCGAGTTCCTCGCCGAGCGTGGCGGACACGAAAATGAACGGGAGCTCGGGGGCCAGGTTGCGGGCGAGCTCGAGAGCGGCAATGCCGTCGAACCCGGGGAGCGAATAGTCAGCCAGAATCAGATCGATCTGGCCATCCTTGAGGGCGGCGATGAAGGCATCGCGCTCATCGACACGCCGCGGTGTGCAGGGGATGCCTCCTTCCGCCAGCAGCGTGACGATGAGGTCGGAGTCGGTCGGGTTGTCCTCCAGGTGAAGGAGTCGCAGCGGAGTCGTCACGGCGCCTCAAACGGACAGGGGCTAATTACCGGCGCACCCACTTTCGGGAGGCGGTTCATTGATCACGCCCCAGAACGTCCCGAGCTCCTTGACCGCAGCCAGAAACCGGTGAAACTCGACAGGTTTGACCACGTAGGCATTGGCCCCCAGGGAGTAGCTTTCGGCAAGGTCTCGTTCCTCCCGGGACGAGGTGAGCATCACGACGGGGATCGGCCGGAGACTCGTGTCGCCCTTGATGGTGCGCAGTACTTCCAGCCCGTTGACCTTCGGCATCTTGAGGTCGAGAAAGACCACAGCGGGATTGCCTTTGAGCCGCGACTTGAACTGCCCCCGGCAGTACAAATAGTCCAGCACTTCCGCTCCGTCGTGGCACAGCACAACCTTGTCGGCAATGTGCTGTTCCTCCATCGCGGCGAGGGCGAGCTCGGCATCACGCGGATTGTCTTCTGCCAGCACAATCGGTTTCGCGGCGATCATGATCGAGGTCTCCTCGTTGGAAGCGCCACATAGAATGTCGCCCCTTTATCGGGCACGCCTTCGGCCCAGGTCCGGCCCCCATGCCGGTGCACGATGCGTCGCACGTTGGCGAGGCCGATGCCGGTTCCTTCAAACTCATCTGCGCGGTGCAAGCGCTGGAAGACGCCGAACAGCTTGGCCGCATATTGCATATCGAACCCCACTCCATTGTCACGAACGACAATGACGACCTCTCCTCCGCTGCGCCGGTCGACTCCGACCTCAATCTTTGCTATCGGTCTGGTGCTCGTAAACTTGACGGCATTTGCGATCAAGTTCATGAATACCTGACGCAGCATCGCCGGATCGCCCGGCACCTCAGGGAGTGGGTCAATTCTCCAGGAAATTTCCCGTCCTTGCAAGTCAAGTCGCAAATCATAAATAATGGTTTTGATGAGCTGATCGAGGTTGACCGTCGTATGCAGCATCTCCTGACGGCCCATCCTGGAAAACACCAGGAGATCATCGATCAGCTGGCCCATCTGTTTTGCGGATTCGGAGATGGTCTGTAGATAGCGGGCGGGCTTCTCGTCGAGCGACTCCCCCACGGCCTTGCGCAGCAGCGAGGCATAGCCGTCGATGTGGCGCAGCGGCGCACGCAGATCGTGAGAGACCGAATAGCTGAACGCTTCGAGCTCCTTGTTCGCAGCCTCCAGCAGCTCGCCGCGGCGTTGGAGCTCCGCCGCGCCGCGCCGGCGTTGCGTGATGTCATGGCGAATCAGGTAATAGACGGACGCCAGCAGAACCAGTTGAAGCAAGGCCCCGATGGCGAGCAGCACGATAGTATTGGTCGTGCCGGCCGCGGACTCCATCACACGCCGGCTCAAGGCCTGTCGTTCGAACGAGTCCAGCTCGGCAACGGTGTGACGGATGGCACGGAGCTCCTCTTTCGCGGCGCCTTCGAGGGCCAGCTTCATGACGGCTTCGAAGCCATGCTCGTTGAGTTGAGCAATCGCGACGGCTTCGGCACGCAGCTGACGATCCATCAACTGGTCGAGCACGACGACGCGCTCCTGTTGACTGGCAGAGCCCTGGGTGAGGTCCTGCAGGTACTTGACGAAGATGGGTTTCTGCACGACGACCTTCTTGTAGGCTTCGAGGTACGATGGTTCGGCTGTGACGAGATACCGGCGATGGGTGTCTTCCGCTTCGTTCATGGCGACGTCGATATTGGCGAGGAGCTGCACGAGTTCGTGGCTCCGTGCGTCCAGCTTGCTGTTGGCGATCAGGATGCTTGTGTTACGGTACGACACCGCGCTGATGACCAGAATGCCGACGAACACCAGGCTGAATCCCGCCAGGATTCGCCGTTCGATGGTGAGCGCACGAAACCGGGTCCTGGCCGTTTGCCAGAACGACCCACGGGCTGGAGGTGCGGTGACGGGTGCTGGCGGGCTGGACACCTCAACCGGATCGAGAGAGGTCGGTGGTGGATCGTTCGTGACGGTTTCCATAGACCCGGGCGGCTCACCCTTCAGGCTCGAATGTCTTCGCGAGGAGGGACCAGCGCCGCGCATGTCCCGCGGCCTACACACGTTATTCTAGCAGAACTCCCATCAGGCGAAACGAGGAAAACGATCAGCCCAACGGCGGGATGGGCGGGGGCACGGTCGCAGAAGGGGCGGCGAGATTCGAGAACATCAGGGTGGCCGCCACGACCCAATCGATGAAGGGTTGGGGAAAAACCCCGATCAGCAGGGTCCCGGCCAGCCCGATATATACCACGGCCTTCATTGGACCGGAAATCGCGACAGGCGAAGGATCGATCGGTTCGTTGATGTACATCTTCTTGACGACGATCAGGTAGTAGTACATGGAGATCACGATGTTCACCAAGCCCACCGTGATCAATGTATAAAGCCCTTCCTTGATGGCGGCGACGAAAATATAGAGCTTCCCGATGAACCCCGCCAACGGCGGGACGCCTGCCAGAGACAACAGGAACAGCAGCATCGCGAATGCCAGGAACGGTGAGCGGCGATTCAGCCCGCTGTAGTCGTCGATTTCATCGCTGCCGATGGCATGGCTCACGGCAATCACCACGGCGAATGCGCCGATGTTCGCGAAGAGATAGGTCATGAGATAGAACAAGATGGCATCGCTCCCCATCTTGGTTCCTGCCGCGAGGCCGATCAGCACGTTGCCGATCTGGGCGATGCCGGAATAGGCCAGGAGGCGCTTGATGTTCCGCTGGGCGATGGCCACGATGTTGGCGTAGGTCATCGACAGGATGGAGACCGCCACCAGCAGGAGGAGCCAGAGCGGTTTGAAGGATGCCAGGGCCACGAAGAAAATCCGGAGCAGGATGGCGAAGGCCGCGCCTTTGGGAGCGATCGACAGAAACGCGGTGACCGGCGTCGGGGCGCCATGATAGGTATCGGGAATCCACGAATGAAACGGCACGGCGCCGATCTTGAACCCGAGGGCGGCAAAGATCAGGAGAAAGCCGATGATCAGTCCTGGTGTCGCGGAGGCCTGAGCCATGTCTGAGAACACGAGCTTGCCGGTTTCCCCGTACACGAGGCTGATTCCGTAGGCGAGCAGCCCGGCCGCAAATACCCCGAGGATGAAGAACTTGAGGCTGGCCTCGTTTGAGGCCAGGTCGTCGCGCAGATAGGCGACAAGGACATAGAATCCGAGGGTTGAAAACTCCAGGCTGACAAACACGGAAAGGAGATCGTTGGCTGAGGCCATGAACATCATGCCGAGGGCCGACATGACGACGAGGAAATAGTACTCGCCGCGGAAGAAGGTGAAGCGGTTCACATACTGGACCGACGCGAGGATCACGAGGGTCGTGGCCCCGACGATGAACATCTTGAAAAAGAGGGCCACGCGATCCAGCACGAACATGTTCCCGAACAGCGCGCCCGATACATGATTCAGATCGAACCAGGCGAGACAGCCCAATGTTGCCACTAGGCCGGCGACGCTGAGAAACGCGATCTGTTCCTTGGGTAGACGGGGGAAGGCGAAGTCGACGACGAGGACCACGCAGAGCCAGAAGGTCAAGAAAATCTCCGGCAGCAGGAGTAGCAGATCGGCAAAGGACATGCTGAGGTCGAAGGTCATTCCGACCTCCGCGAGGGGTGAGGGGCGATGGGTAAGGGGTGGGTTGCCAAGAGCTGAGCATCAAACACTTGCGCAGGCGCTGTGGCCTCACTCCTCAGCCCAGATCCTTCACCCGTTTGCGCGACCGGCACGATGTGGGTGATTTTGGCCACCAACGGATCCACGCCGGAGCGGACGACGTTATACAGATGCATGGGAAAGATGCCGAAGCCAAGGCTGACCGAGATCATGATCAATAACGGGAGTCGGTCGACGGCTGCCACGGCATCGTGGGCATGGCTGTATTTCTGGTTCATCGGCCCGTAGAAGAGGCCGCGCATCATCTTGAAGAGGTAGGCCAGCGTCAGGACAATCCCGAGCACGGCGACGATCACCTGGAGCGGGTACTTGTTCCAGCTCCCGACGATGATCATGATTTCGGCGATGAAATTGACCGTACCGGGCATCCCGATCGAAGCCATGCAACCCACGATAAAACACCCGGAGATAAACGGCATCTTGTTCGAGAGGCCTCCGAGGGAAGGAATATCGCGGGTATGCGTCTGGTCGTAGACCCATCCCGCCATGGCAAAGAGCATCCCGGTGGCCATGGCGTGGGCGAACATGTAGATGACCGCGCCGCTCAAGCTGATGTAATCGAGCGCCGCCATCCCCAGAAAGACATAGCCCATATGACTGGAACTGGAGTAGCCGATGACATACTTGGTGTCCTTGGCGTAAAACGCGACGAATCCGCCGTAGATGATGCTGAACATGCAGAGGATGGCCGCCATCGGCATCATGTCTCTGGTTGTGTCTGGAAGGATTTCGAAAGCCACCCGGATGATGGAGAAATGGCCGAGCTTCATGAGGACGCCCGCATGGAGCATGCTGGTGGCGGCCGGGGCGGCGGCGTGGCCCACCGGAGACCAGGAATGCAGGGGCCACAGGGGAGCGATCGAGGCGAAGCCGAAGAAGATCAGGATCCAGATGATCTTGTCGAGAGTTGTGCCGAGCACCGGGATATTCATGAGCTTGGCGTGTTCGCGGAGCACGAGGATATCGAAAGTGTCGAGGCCGGAATACTTGTAGATGAGCAGAATGCCCATCAACGCCGCGACGGCAAAGGCCGAGAGAAAGAGGACCAGCTTCATCGCCGCGTATTCTTTGCTGTTCGCGGCAAAATTGAAGATGAAGCCGACGGAGTCCCTCAGTTTCAATCCCTCGGAATCCGTCATCTCGAGATACTTCTTCGTATGACTGCCCCACATGCCCAACAGCAGGTACATGGGAATTACGGACATCTCATAGAAGAAGTAGAGGAAGAACAGATCCAGCGACATGAAGACCCCGATCGTGGCGGCGGCCAAGATCAGCAGCCAGATGTAGAACTCTTTCGTCCGGTCTTTGATGTGCCACGAGACGAAGATGCCTGCAAACAGTAGGATCGAGGAGGCGAGCACAAGCGGGGTCCCGATGCCATCGACACCCAGGTGTAGCGAGATACCGAGTTGCCTCGACCAGACAAACTTCTGGATAAACTGGAACCCGCCCCTGACCGGATCGTAGGCAGAGAACAGGTAGATCGACGAAAGCAATGAAACAGCGGCCGCGCCCGTGGCAATCCCCCGAACGAGCATGGGCTGTCGGTTCGAAACCATGATGAGCGCCAACACCCCGGCGAAGGGAGCGAAGAGGATATAGAGAAGGACGTACTCTCCCATAGTGCCTAGCGCCTTTGTGCCATCGGAGCGGCGTCAAGCGCCGCCACTGTGCCGTGATCAAGCCGATCCACGAGCGCCTGAACCGACCCGTTCATGATGCGAAGGAAGGGGGACGGAAAGAGCCCGATCCAGAGAATCATGATCGAGAGAGAGACGGCAATGACCAGTTCGCGCAGTTGGAGGTCGCTCATCGTGGGCTTCACCGCCTTGCCGAGCGGGCCGAGCATGGCGCGTTCGTAGTACCAGAGGAAGTAGGCTGCCCCGAAGATCACGCCGAGCACCGCGACCACGCCAAACCACCACTTGGCCTTAAACGCCCCCAGAAGAATCAGAAACTCTCCGACAAAGCCATTCGTGCCGGGGAGTCCGATCGAGGCCAGTCCGATGACCAGGAAAAACGCCGCGAGACGAGGCACCTGTTTCGCCAGCCCGCCGAAGGCCGACAACTGGGTGGTCTGTTGCCGGGAGTAGAGGAATCCCGCGATGAAAAAGAGGCCGGCCGTGCTGAATCCGAGATTGATCATGGTCAGGAGGCTCCCCTGTAGTCCCTGATAGTTCAAGGCGAAGAGTCCCACGACGACGAAGCCGAGGTGACTGATGCTGCTGTAAGCCAGCAGGCGACGGAAGTCCGGCTGAATCAAGGCCATCCAGGCACCGTACAGAATGGCGCAGAGGCCGAGGACCACAACCACCGTGAAGACCGTCTCGCTCTTGGCTGCATCGGGAAGGAGCGGGATGCTGAAGCGCATAAACCCGAACGTCCCTAGTTTCAGGCCGGCCAGCACGACCGCCATGCCGATCGGACCCTCCAGCAGGGCATCGGGCAGCCACGTATGGAATGGGAACACCGGAGCCTTGAACGCAAACCCCAGAAACATCAGCCAGAAGATCAGGATCTGCTGGTCGATGGGAATCGGGACGGTGAGCAGCTCGAGCAGATCGAACGAATAGACTTGATCGGTGTGGTGCAGAGACGCCCACTGGTGAAAATTGAGATTGAGCAACGCGATCCCCACCAGCATGAACACACTGCCCAAGAGCGTGTAGAGAACAAACTTCAGGGCCGCATAGTGTCGTTCAGCGCCGCCTCCCCACAGTTTGATCAGGAAGTAGCTGGGAATCAGCATCAGCTCCCAGAAAACGAAGAAGAGGATCAGATCCAGAGATACGAAGACGCCCATGGTCGTCGTTTCGAGCGCCAGCAGGCACATCATGTAGAGCTTGACCTGATGGCGAATGGTGTCGAAGGAGTAGACCACGACCAGGACGGTCAGAAACGCGGTCAGTCCGACGAACAAGACGCTGATGCCGTCGACGCCGAGGTGATAACTGATCCCGAGGGCGGGAATCCACCGGACACGCTCGGCGAACTGCATCGCTGCGGTTTCAGGCACGAAGCGCAGCAGCACAAAAATGGAGAAGGCCAGTTCGATCAACGCGATCGCCAAAGCGGAACTGCGCACCATGTCCTCGTCCTCGAGCAGCCACAGCACCGCTGCCCCCACGAGCGGAAGAAAGAGGATGCACGAGAGAATCGGAAATCCCGCGGAGAGTTCTTCTAACATGATGGCTGTCCCGTCACCGGCTCGTCCCACTCACATCTGAATGACCAGCTGCACCACAAGAGCCAGCAGAAAAAGGCCGGCCACAATGATGGCGGCGTAATGGTGCACCATGCCGCTCTGCATTCTCCGTCCCTGGCGCGCCGCGAGATGATTGCCGTAGCCGATCACGTTCAGCCCGGCGTAGATGACATGCTTTTCGATCCAGGTTGATCCGGCGGATCCCCAGTCGGCGAGTTTCCCGACCCCGCGAACGAGGCCGTCAACGACCGTGCGATCGAACCAGTCGAGCAAGTGGCCCAGGCGCTTCAAGGGTTCGACCAAGAGAAAGTCATAGAGTTCATCGACGTAGTACTTGTTCAGCAACGTCGTATAGACACCGGTGAACTTCTCAGCCCACCGGTCGGCGGTGCCTTCACTGGCGCTGTAGAGGAAATGCGCCAGTCCCCATCCGATCAGAGCGATCGTGGTCGCGGCGCCCATCAAGAGGAAGACCAGGCCCGCGCCGGCCTCGTGCTCGCTGGGGACCCCAGCGACCGGTGCCAGAAAACCGTGAAGCCAGCCATGCTCGGGCGGAAATCCAAGAATCAATCCGCCGACGAGCGACAGGAATGCCAGTGCCATCAGGGGGCCAACCATCACCATCGGAGATTCGTGGACATGTTCCTCCGTGTGGTGATCCATGCGGGACGACCCATAGAACGTCAAGTACGTGAGCCGGAACATATAAAAGGACGTCAGGAGGGCGCCGATCGCAGCCACTCCGTAGAGCAGGTAGTGATGATGGATGAAGGCATGAGCCATGATCTCGTCCTTGCTCCAGAACCCCGCCAAGGGCGGAAGCCCAGCGATCGCAATCGTCCCGACCAAGAACAGCCGGTAGGTCCAGGGGATCTTCTTGCTCAGGCCCCCCATGTTTCGGATGTCCTGCTCGCCCGACAGAGCATGGATCACCGATCCGGCGGACAAGAACAGGAGGGCCTTGAAAAAGGCATGGGTCATGACATGGAACACGGCGGCTGTATAAGCACCAATCCCGCAGCCCAGGAACATGTATCCGAGCTGGCTGACCGTCGAGTAGGCCAGGACACGCTTGATATCGGTTTGGACGAGCCCGATCGTCGCCGCGAACAATGCCGTCGCCCCCCCCACGACTGCCACGACCGACATCGCGAAGGGGGAGAGATCGAAAATGGCATGATTGCGCACGATCATGTAGACACCGGCGGTCACCATGGTGGCGGCATGGATGAGTGCGCTGACAGGGGTCGGACCCTCCATCGCGTCGGGCAGCCACGTATAGAGGGGGAGCTGAGCCGACTTGCCCACGGCTCCAACGAGGAGGCAGAGGGCGATGGCCGTCGCCATCTCCGGTGAGAGCTGGCCGACTTGTGCAAAGACCTTGGTATAGTCGAGGGTTTTGAAGTTGATAAAGACGAGAAAAATGGCGAGGAGAAAGCCTGCGTCGCCGATCCGGTTGACCACGAAGGCCTTCGACGCCGCTTTGGCGGCGGACACCTTGTCGTAATAGTAACCGATCAAGAGATAGGAGCAGAGTCCGACACCTTCCCAGCCGATAAAGAGCACCACATAGTTGTTGCCCATGACGAGGAGCAACATGGAGACCATGAAGAGATTCATGTAGGTGAAGAAACGGGTAAATCCTTCTTCGCCGTGCATATAGCCGACGGAATAGACGTGAATGAGAAAACCCACGCCCGTGACGACCAGCAGCCAGGCGCAGGTCAGCGGGTCCACCAGATAGGCCAGGTTGATCGTCAGGTCGCCGCCGAAGATCCATCGATAGGCGATGACCTCGTGGGAGGCTCCGGTGCGCAGGACGTCGGCAAAGACTCCGATGGTGCAGAGAAACGACAGGCCGACGGAACCCCAGGCCAGCCGGTGGGCAACGTCGTGCGAGTAGCGGCTCCCCAGGAGGCCGTTCGAGATGACGGCGAGGAGTGGAAACACCGGAATCAGCTTGATGAGCAGCTCGGTTAAGTCCGACACGTTACCACTTCAACAGATTCATTTCGTCGACATTGGTGGAAATCTTGCCGCGGAACACGACGATGATGATGGCCAGCCCGACAGCGGCCTCGCCGGCCGCAATCGCGATGATGAACAACGCCACGAGCTGTCCGGCCATGGACTCCAGGTGGTGTGAGAACGCGACCAGGTTGATATTGGCGGCATTCAGCATGATCTCTACGGCCATCAGGACGATGATGAAGTTGCGCCTGATGAGCACGCCGAGCAGCCCTGTCATGAACAGCACCGCACTCACCGCGACATATGCGCTTAACGGAACCATAACCCCAGCCCCTTCACCCCCAACTCCTTACGCCTTCCGCTCTTCGTCGAGCGTTTTCGGCGTTTTCGCGAGCACGATGGCGCCGATAATGGCGCCCAGCAGAAATACGCCGACGATCTCGAACTGCAACAGGTAGTCGCCGAACATTTTGATGCCCACTGCAACCGTGTCCCCGTCCTGCAGTACCGCGACGACCGGCGCGTCGCCCTTCGCTCCGCCAAACGGAGAGCGCATCAGCTGAAAGAGGATGTAGAGCGAGCCCAGCGCCGCCGGTGCGAGGAAGTAAAGGTACGAAGGGTGGAAATAGCGCTCGTCGGTCTTGAGGTTCAGCAACATCAGCACAAAGAGGTACAAGACGAGAATCGCGCCGGCATACACGATCACCTGTACCGCCCACAGGAACTCGGCATTCAGCAACACGAAGAGACCCGAGACATGCAGCAGGAGTGCGAGCAAGGCCAGGCCGCAGTGCACAGGGTTCTTCAGTGCGACCGTCAGAACGCCGGCGGCAACACTCACCAATGCAAAATACGCAAAAAAGACCGGGACCATGTCGTGGGCTCAGCTGAGATGCTTGGGAGGCGGTTGGGTCGACTTCAGTACCGACTGTGGAAAGTAGTACCGGTACTCTCGGCTCTCCTCGGCATTCTTCTCCTGATTGTGGGCATACAAATATCTTTTCCCGTCTTCGAGATGGCGTTCACCGATCTCGTAGAGCCGTTTCTTGTCGAAGAGCAGAGTACGTTTGTCGTGGGTGGAGTATTCATACATCTTGGTCATTGCGAGGGCGTTGACCGGACAGGCTTCGACACAATAGCCGCAGAACACACATTTCGTGACATCGATGTAGAATTCCGTCGCGTAGCGCTGGAGCGGGCGGGTCGTATCCTCCGCGCTGATCACCTTGATGCAATGGGAAGGGCAGGCGGCCTCGCACAGGTCGCAGCCCACGCACCGTTCGCGGCCGTCGTCGTACCGGAGCAGACCGAGCGCGCCGCGGTGGGTGTCGGGGATCGTCCGCTGCTCCCGGGGATACTGGAATGTGATGGGGCGGTGGAACATGTGCCGGAACGTCACCTTCATTGCGTCCCAGATTTCAAAGAACAGGGCGGCATGAAGAATTTTCTTGGTCAGGGCGGCGACGCTCATCCTCATCTCCTGCTCACCGGGGGGCGAGCATACACATTCACTCAGGCTCGTTCAATGCTCACCGAGGTCTGCTTAAATGACGGAACTCCGGTCGTCGCGTCGACGGCGACGGCCATCAGATCCTTTACCGGCGGCTCATTGAAATGTTCCGGGAAGAAACAGGTGCCGGGTGCCAGGGAGTGATCGGGCTGAACCCCGAGCTGCAGCGAGCCCCGATCGGAGGTCAGTCGGACTTTCGCGCCGTCCTGTAATCCGAGTCGCTCCATATCCTGAACGTTCATGCGAAGCTTTCCGGTGTTGGGCGCCAGTTTGATGAGGCCGGGGGCTTCGGTTGACAGCTTGCCCGAGTGCATGAGCAATTGGCCCATCAGCAGCGCAAACGGCCGCGAGCCGAGATCGGCGCGGGCCATCGTCCCGTAGCGAGACCCGACCTCGGTGACGTACCCATTGGCCAGATAGGAATCAGCCCGCGGGA
This sequence comes from Nitrospira sp., assembly GCA_035620635.1. Taxonomy (GTDB): domain Bacteria; phylum Nitrospirota; class Nitrospiria; order Nitrospirales; family Nitrospiraceae; genus Nitrospira_D. The sequence goes on from DASPGL010000065.1 coordinate 17,524, forward strand.
TGACCTTGCGAGGCTGGCCGAGATTATAGTACCCGGGCAGGAGCTTCATGATTTCGCTCTGGATATCGTTCGGCGACTGATACTCCCACGCGCCCCCCATAGCGTTCGCCAGGGCCACCATGATGTGCCAGTCGGGCAGACTGTCCCCGATCGGATCCATGGCCTGACGGATCCGGAGAACGCGACCCTCGAGGTTGGTAAAGGTGCCGTCCTTCTCTGCGTAGGTGCAGGCAGGCAGCACGAAGTGAGCCAGCCGGCCGGTCTCCGTCAGGAAGGGATCCTGAACAACCAGGAGCTCCAGTCGTTCCAGCGCCGCCCGCACCTCAGCCGAGGCCGGCAGGGTGGCAAGCGGATTCTCCCCGATGACATACAAGGCTTTGATCTGACCACTTCTGCAACGGTTGAGGATCTCCACCAGGTGCGCCACCGGTCCGGCAGGCGGGAGGGACTCGCCCCAGGCCTTCGCGAACCGTTCACGGGCGGCAGGATCATCGAAACGGGCTTGCCCCGGCAAAAACTCAGGAGCGGCCCCCATATCGACGGCGCCCTGCTCATTCGGTTCCTCGGTCACGGTATTGATGCCGCAGCCCGGTTGGCCCAGCTTGCCGGTGATCCACGCCAGGTCGATCAGCTTCAGGACATTCTGATAGCCGCCGGTTCTTCGGACGATCCCTTCCGCACAAAGGATGATGGACCGCGGGGCCTCGGCAAAAATGGCCGCGATGTCCTTGAACGTATCAACGGAGAGGCCGGTCTGCGCCGAGAGCCGGTCCCAGGAAAGTGCCGACACCGAGGCCTTGAGGGCTGCAAATGCCTTGGGATGGTTTCCGGTCGCCTGTTCATCCACCAGATCCTGCTCGATCGTCGACTTCACAAGGCCCTCGATGACCAGCCCTTCGGTGCCGGGCTTGATCAGGAAGGGATGAGACGCCAGTTTGGCCATATTGGTCACGGCGGAGTCGAGCGTCACCACTTGGGCCTTGTAGACGCGAATTGCCTCCTTGATCCGCACTGCGGTCAGGGGATTGGTCTCTGTCAGGTTGGAGCCGATTAAGAGGATCGCCTTGGCTCTGGTGAGGTCCTCCCAATCGTTGGGAGACCGCCCGAGCCCCAAGGCATGCTGCGAAGCCAGCACGAAATTCAGATGGCCGTAGCGGGCGCTGCTGTCAAGTTGATTGCTTCCAAACCCGACACGCATCAACTTCTGAAAAAGATAGAGTTCTTCGTTTGTGCAGCGCGCCGTGATCAGTCCCGCAATGGCCTCGCCGCCATGTTGCCGTTTGATCTCGGCGAAACGGTCCGCGACCAGATGCATGGTCTCGAGCCAGGGTTTTTCGATCAGCTGATTGTTCTGGCGGGCCAACGGCTGCCGCAGCCGGGCCTGTCCGTCCAGATACTCGAATCCGAAGCGACCCCGGACACATAGCCCTCCGTGTCCCTTCGCGGTTTCCGAACGATCACCCCACTTATTTTCCCACGACAACGGCGACGTGACCCTGATCACTTCCGCGTCCTTCGTCTCCAGGTACATCTGACAGCCGTCCCCGCAATAATTGCAGGTGGTGGTCGTTTTCTTCATCTGCCAGGGTTTGTACAGATATTTCGAGAACTTGTTGGTGATGGCTCCAACCGGGCAGACCGCGAGGCAATCTCCGCAGAATTCGCAATTCAGTGCGATGTCGCCCTTGGGGACCACCTGATTGAACCCCCCTTTCTTCATGAACTGCAAAGCGTCGATCATCAACACATCTTTGCAGATGTTGATGCACTCGGCGCAGGCGATGCAGCGGTTCATGTTGAAATCGAGGACCGGGCTGCGCGTATCTTCCGGAATGAACTTCTGCTTGGCATTGGCCAGGTTCGTCACGCCATGATGGAATGCCATGTCCTGCAGCTCGCAGTGGCCATCCGCGTCGCACACGGGGCAGTCCAACGGATGCACGGAGAGATGTTTTTCGACGGCTTTCTTGCGGGCGAGAAAGAGGTCCTCTCCCTCGGTGCGGATGATCATGCCGGCTGTGGCTTTAGCGGTACAGGAGCGAACCGGAGCCTTCTTGCCCTCCTGCATGACCAGACACATCCCGCAGGAACCGAACGGATCGAACGTGTAGTGGTAACACATCGCCGGGATAATCTTGCCCGTCATCGCGATGACATCGTAGAGGGACACACCGTCCTTCGCGGTGACCGCTTTCCCGTCGATGTTCAGTTCGATCGTCGCGGCTTCGACGTCGGGATTCGTTGCCGGTTTCAGACCCATGCTTTGTTCCAGTTTTGAATGTTTAGTTCTTCGCGTTGAGTTGAAATCAAAAACTCACAACTCAACACTCACAATTGTCCTATCGGTCGCACTCGCCCATCACGATGTCGTAGGTGCCGAAGATCGTGCAGGCATCGGAAATCATGTAACCTCTCGACATATGATCGAACGCGCCCATGTGCACGAAGGACGGGGCGCGAATCTTGAGACGGTACGGTTTGCTCTCCCCCGTGCTGACGATGTAGAAGCCCAGCTCGCCCTTGTGCGCTTCAGTACCGCAGTAGATCTCTCCGGGAGGAGCCTTGAATCCCTGCGAGAAGAGCTTGAACTGCTGGATCATCGACTCGAGATTGGTGAAGACTCGTTGCTTGGGCGGCAGTGTCACGCTCGGCACGTCGGCCATGATGGGGCCTTCCTGCATCTGCTCGAGGCACTGCCGGATAATCTTCACGCTTTCGTACAGTTCCATCACACGGATCCAATACCGGTCGTACGTATCGCCGTTTTTTCCGACCGGTACGCTGAACTCGCACTTGGGATAGGCGCTGTAGGGCTCATACTTCCGCAGGTCATAGTCCACCCCTGAGCCGCGCAACGTCGGGCCGCTCAATCCGAAACTCACGGCATCCTCAGCGGAGATAACGGCGATGCCCTTGGTCCGTCCCAGCCAAATCCGGTTGGTTTCCAGAAAGATGACGTATTCATCGATCTTCGCGGGGAAATAGTCCAGAAACTGCTTCAGCTTGGCGATCAGGGACGGGCTGAGGTCGCGTTCCACCCCGCCGATGCGATACCAACTGGTCGTGAGACGGGCCCCGCAGAGCTCGTCGAACCAATCGAGGAGAACCTCACGGTCGCGGAAGCAATAAAAGAACACGGTCATGGCCCCGATATCGAGCGCCTGGGTTCCCAGCCAGAACTGATGCCCGATGATGCGCTGCACTTCCGCCACGATGGTGCGCAGGTACTCGGCCCGTTCCGGCACTTGAAGGTTGAGGAGTTTCTCGACGGCGCGACAGTAGGCGAAATTGTTGTACATCGCACAGACGTAGTCGAGCCGGTCCGTGTGGGGAATGAATTGGTGATAGGTGCCGTCCTCTGCGAGCTTCTCGACTCCGCGATGGAGATATCCCATGACGGGGGTAGATTTCACCAACCGCTCGCCCTCCAATTCGAGGATGACCTTGAGCACCCCGTGCGTGCTGGGATGTTGGGGGCCCATGTTCAGCAGGAGTTCTTCCGATCGCAGAGTCGGAAGCGTTTCGCTCTCCGGATGTTCCGGATTGACCTTATAGACGGTGGTTCTTTGATCTTCGAATGCCATGGTCGTGTTGGTCGCTATCGGGGTACTTCGTCGAGAAAATCAAAAGTATCCCGCCAGCCTTTGCCGCGAAGCGGGAAATCCTTCCGCAAGGGGTAGCCTTCGGTGTAGTCATCCGGCATCAGGATTCGGCGGAGGTCCGGGTGATTCCTGAACCGGATTCCCATCATGTCGTAGACCTCGCGCTCCATGAACTCTGCGCCCTTCCACAGATCGGTCAGGGAGTCCACGACGCAATCCGATTCCGGCACGCGCGTCTTCAGCCGGATGCGATGGCGTTTCCGGATGGCATAGAACTCCCACACCACTTCGAACCGCTCGTCGTCATCGGGCCAGTCCACCGAACTCACATGGACGATGTAGTCGAAATCCATGCCCGGATCGTCTCGCAGAAACTGGGCGACTTCGTGCAGTCGGTCGCGGGTCACCGTCACGGCGACATCACCCCGCCACTCCGACGCATTGACGAACCCGGTCGAGAACGTTTCCTGAAGCCGTTGAATCAACTGATTCATGGTCACGGATCCGGTCATACCTTCAAACTGGCTTTGACCTGGTCAGGCTGTGAGACAAACACCCGCTTCTGCATAATGCGCTCTTGGAGCTTCAAGATGCCGTCGAAGAGGGCCTCCGGCGTCGGGGGGCAGCCAGGCACATAAATGTCGACCGGGACAAACCGGTCGACGCCCTGCACCACGCTGTAGCTGTCGTAGATATTGCCGGAGGTGGCACAGGAGCCCATCGCGATGACATACTTTGGTTCCGGCATCTGGTCGTAAATTTTTCGAATCACAGGTGCCATGCGGCGGCAGACCGTCCCAGCCACGATCAT
>DASPGL010000066.1:0-5019 GCA_035620635.1 Nitrospira sp.
CACCTCAGCCTGGGCGTTCCAATCTGTGATGATGCCGGCCGCATCGATGGTGATCACTCCGTCGAGCGCGGTATCGACGATCACCCGATGGCGTTCCTGACTCTGCAGCAATGCCGCCTCAGCCGCACGCGCCCAGGCACTTTCCTGCTGAGCCTGGCGATATTCCGCGCGCAATCGCACCGTTGACCAAATCAAGAGCGCCAGCAGAGGAAACCAGACGACGGCGACGATGCCGCGTTCGATGTACCCGAGCAGAAAAGTTCCCACGCCAAGCGTAAAGGCTGTGATCAGGATGATAAGAAACGTCAGCCAGCCATATCGACTGGACGCCGAGACTGACCGTCTGCTCGCAGGGCTTCCCATTCTTAGCAACCTGTCACCACCCAGGTGTCGATCACCGCGAGAGGACGGTACGCCAATTTGGCGTTGCGCAACCCTGGAAGCCCAGCATCATCCATGGCATTGATATAGATCGCACCCCTGCTCAAGGCGGCACGGCAGGTCTCACGAAACAGCCATTGGGCCAATCCGGCGATGGATCGATCCGCAACCTCCAGCAGGACGCACCACGTCTGTGGGGTCAGCCAGTACCCGAACGTGTACGCCACGACTCGATCCTGCGCGAGGGCCACTGTGCCTGACAGGCCAATCTCGCCATAGTCCGACAGCACGAGGCCATGGGAAGCCTTCGCGTCCTGCAGGAGCATGGTCCCCATCGGATCAAGATTCCCTCCCTGTTTCTGTGCCACCCATCGCTCATACAGTGCCTGGCAGCCGGCCTGGTGCCTGTCGGAGTAAGGCTCTGTCACCACGGTGTGCTCCCGTTCAACCCGATTGCAGAGAGCCCGTTGAGACTTGTAGTGATCCCCCGAGAGGCCCGCGAGAGCATCGGCCTTGTAGAGATAGTCCCCCTCCTTTTGCCGGCACCGCATGCCAGCCTGCTGCAAGGCCGGAATCAGGGCACCGATCACGTTCTCGATTCGACTCACCGGCGAGGACCCGTTCCATCGCTGCATCCAAGTAAAGGCCTGGGCGACCGACTGATCGATCGGCCTCGGACCGAGCGGTGGCAGCGGCATGAACCAGCCGTCCGGAGAGCACGCAAACACAAACAATGTCCCGTCGACCTCCATCCACCAGTAGGACAACAGCACGGTCCAGACATAATGGTAGGGGAACGCATAGGCGGCCGGCGCATCCTGACGGAGGACGCCGGCTTGCTCCAGCGCCCGGGCAAAACGTGGAGCATCCGACGGTGTGAGCGTGCATAATCGAGGATCGGCCCGCTTCGACAAGAGACGGGCCGTAAGATACGGAAGGACCTTCAGAACGACCACGTCGTCTTGGAAGCGTCCGATCACGCGAGGATGGGCGACAATCGTATCGATCATCGCCCCCGTGGCCAACAAAATGGCGACGCGCTCTGCGTGAGCCATGATCGCCTCGGGAACCGCCTCACGCATGAACGGACACTTGGTATCCCACCCGAGCAGGACTTCGGTGTGGTCCGCATTCCACATCAACGCCAGGGGATAGAGCTGGCAATCCAACGGACGCACCTCATAGATGCCGCATCGGCTGGTTGCCGGATCAAAGGCGGGACAGAGGTACCCCTCGCCCGCCGGATTCAGGGCCAGAGTGATCTGCGAGCCTGAGGCATCGGGAAAGGACGACGCTGCCACGCCATGCGCCGTGGCGGCGGCAATTTCCCGGTTGGTGAAATATGGGCGGAGGAAGCTCTCGACGTCGGGAAACCGACAGCACACGTCGCAGTGGAAACAGACGGAACTGGGCACGAACTGAGGCAACGCCCCAGGCATCGTCAACGATAGTTCGGAGTCCATCATAGGGAGGATCATCAAATTCCCATCATACGATGCAGGTCATAACGGAGCAAGCATCCCGTCGAGTGCCGACTGCAGAATGCCGCAGTGAGATTCGCCCTCTTGTCGGGTCCTGAGGCGCATGTTAGCATTCACTCGACCTCGCACCTGCCGACGGACGGCGAGACCGGCTCCGACGAGGCGACGGCAAAGGATTCCCTCTTTGGCTCAGACTGAACCGCTCTGTCCTTCGCTCTCAGCCGAGACGGCACTCAGTCGTTGCGCCGAGATTCGGACACAACTGATCTCTTCGCACCTGCTGGCCGATCGGTCTCCCCGTCCTGCTGAACGCGACCACCGGGCTCAACCGGCAACTGCATCTTGGCGCGTCAGCCCCTGTCCGCTGCTCCTGTCCCGTGATCAGGTGGACTTCTTCAGCGCACTGGGCCCCCATCTGCTCTCCTTCTATCGCGCACTGAATCGCCTGTACCTCGAGAGCGTCAAAGGCACTCAACCGGCCTGGGTCGCGGGCTACCTGGACCAAGGAAAACCTGAAGCGGTCGTCGCCTACAGCCGCATGAAGCGGTTGCGCGACGCGCTGCCTGCCGTCATCCGACCTGACGTCATCCCTACACAGGACGGCATGGTCATGACCGAACTCGATTCGGTTCCCGGCGGCATCGGGCTCACGGCAGCACTGAACCGCGCCTACGCCGACGTCGTGCATCCTTCGTCACCCGTTCAGAACGCATTCCGTGACAAGTCGGACGGCTCTGACATCGTCGGCGGACGAGACGGGATGATACGCGGCTTTGCCGCAATGCTGCAGTCTGCGCAAGCGGGTCACACCGGATGTATCGCCATTGTGGTATCCGAGGAAGCCAGGGATTATCGCCCGGAAATGGCATGGCTCGCCGCACAACTGCGTGAACGGGGCCTGTCCGTCTGGTGTGTCGAACCACGCGAGCTCCAATTTACCGAGGAAGGGTTGCGGCTCCGTCTCGACAGTGGTAAAGAGACGGTTGGTCTGGTGTACCGGTTTTTCGAACTGTTCGACCTGCCGAACATCCCGAAGGCTGAACTCATTCAGTATGCCGTGAAGAAAGGCCGGGTCGCCATCACACCGCCCTATAAACCGGGGTTGGAGGAAAAATCCGCTTTTGCACTGCTCCATCATCCCCTCCTACGGTCTTATTGGGAGAAAGAACTTGGCGAGGCCGGTTTCCTGCAGCTCCTCAGCATGATGCCCAGAACCTGGATTCTCGACCCGGCCCCGATTCCCGCCACTGCGACGATCCCGGGCCTCCACATCGGAGCGCGGGCAGTCGGAAACTGGGCCGACCTAGCTGCCGCGACCCAGAAAGAACGGCACTTTGTGATCAAGCCGTCAGGATTCTCCGCGCTCGCCTGGGGCAGTCGCGGCGTATCGGTCGGCCATGACCTTCCCCAGTCAGAATGGGGCGGCGCTCTCCGGAATGCCCTTGCTTCCTTCCACACCACCCCCTACATCCTGCAGGAATTTCACAAAGGACGGCTGTTCGAGATCGACTACCTGGACGAAGGCACACAGACGATCACACGGATGGCGGGGCGGGCCCGACTCTCGCCCTATTACTTCGTCACTGGCGAAACGGTCGAACTGGCTGGTATCCTGGCCACGATCTGTCCGGCGGACAAGAAGGTCATCCACGGGATGAAGGATGCGGTGATGGTGCCTTGTGCCGTCTCGCCACAGACTTGAAGGAAGAGGTCATCGGTCAATCGCCATTCGATAGGCAGCACCCATGAGAACGTGTATTCTGACACGATTGACAAGTGACGAGTGACCCATGTCGATTACACTGTACCATGTCGCCTGGTGTCCCGATTGCGACGTCGTTCGCCAGAAGTTGACTGCATTGGGGTTGTCGTACGACGACATCATCGTCCCCGATATCCGGTCGATGCGAAAGCAGGTCCACGCGGTGTCCGGACAGTATTATGTGCCCGTCCTCAAGGATGGCGACCTCGTCCTGACGGAAACGGACGACATTCTGGCCTACCTGGATGAGCAGTACGGCCCCGGCGGGAGAGCCGCCTCAGCGGCGACGCCGTTCCGGCCTCAGATCCGCACAACGGCCGAGACGCCGGGCGAAGATGACGAGCATCCCTCCTGCCGGATCAACTAGGGGGCATTGGATGGAAGACTGGAGACGAATCTTAGCGAAGAGCATCGTGAAGCCGAAGGATCTCGCGGACCGGTTCGGCGTCGACGAGAAGGAAATCGCCGCGATCGTGGGGCCTTATCCTATGCGGATCACCCCGACCGTGCTCGAAACGATAAAAGAAAAAGGCGACCCGATCTGGAAGCAGGTGGTCCCGGAAGCGGCGGAGCTGGCCGATATCGACGCTGAGGACGATCCTCTCGAAGAAGATCTCATGAGCCCCGTACCGCACCTCGTTCACCGGTATCCGGATCGCGTGCTGCTCATGGTGACCAATCAATGCCCGATCTACTGCCGGTTCTGCACCAGAAAGCGGTTGGTAGGCAAGCCCGGCTTCATCAAGCAAGGCGACCTGGATCGGGCGATCGCGTATCTTCGCGAACATGCGGAAGTCCGGGATGTCATCCTTTCCGGTGGAGATCCCTTGCTCCTCCCCGACCATCTGCTCGAACGGGTGCTCAAGTCGCTACGGGCCATTCCTCACCTGGAACTCATCCGCATCGGATCTCGGGTTCCGGGCACCCTACCGCAACGGATTACGCCCAAGCTGTGCGAGATAGTGAAAGCCTATCATCCGATCTACATGAACCTGCATTTTAACCATCCTGACGAGCTGACACCGGAAGTCAAAGCCGCTTGCGGCAGACTGGCCGACGTCGGCATCCCGCTCGGAGCGCAAACCGTCCTGCTCAAGGGCGTGAATGACGATCCGGAGATCATGAAGCGTCTCGTGCACCAGCTCCTGCTCGCCCGGGTCAAGCCCTATTACCTGTACCAGGCCGATCTTACCAAGGGGACTAACCATTTCCGGACATCCATAGAAACAGGGCTGAACATCATCAAGGCACTCCAGGGCCACACCAGCGGGATGGCCGTGCCCCATTTCGTCATCGATGCACCCGGTGGAGGCGGGAAGATCCCCCTCCTGCCGGATGACTATGTGGTACACCTGGATGAAGACGGCGCGGTGCTGCGCAATTACGAAAACAAGA
>DASPGL010000067.1:0-7954 GCA_035620635.1 Nitrospira sp.
CAGTTCGTTCCGACAGGTACAGGATCTCTTCTCCGGCATATCCTTCGATCTTCTCGGCGTACCGGTCCGAAAGAAAACTCTTGAAGACTTCGACGAACTCCGTACGTTCGGCAGCAGTGAGCGGAATCCAATGGGCCGCCAACGCCCGTTTCGACATTTCCGTGTAATCGAATCGGGTCGAGATCACTTCTTCCAGCATCCGGCGACGGGGCATGAGCTGGGCGGGCTGTTTCAGCGACGGATTTTCGAGGATGCGGAGCACTTCATTGACGGTTGCGCGGACCACCTCGGTAGGAGATTCTGATCTCTCCGCCGGAAGAGCGAACGCCGGCGGCCAGATCAGGCAAACGAGCAATGTCCCCAGGACGACCACTTGGCGCGACGATGCCCCTAGGCGAATTAAGCCCATCCCACGACGGACCGGCTCACGATGTGGACCACCCCGCTCCCTCACCCGGTCATTCCTGCTTGCGTGGGAACCGGACATCTCTCCATAAACAGCCCGATATACCGGCTGCTCGGTCCTCGTTTCCTCAGTCCAGCACGAACGTGACCTTCAGGTCGACGCGATAGATGGCCACTTTGCTGTTTTCGATCACCACATGTTGCTCTTTCACCCAAGCCGACTTGATGCCATGCACCGTTTTGGATGCCCGGTTGATGCCCTGTACGATGGCATCTTCGAAGCTCTTCGGCGATTCAGCGCTGATCTCGATGATCTTGGCGACGGACATGGAACTCCTCCCTTCATGTCATGCGCATGCGCGCGGTTGGTTGATGGTCCCTCGGCATGGATCGTTTCTGACTGTCGCTTCCTCCTCGTCCGCTCAAACATGGAGCGCACGTGGTTTTTCTAGACCATTCAGCAAGGCTGACGCCAGAAAGAGTTCAGCATGCCTGCCAGTCATGTAGGCGATATCTCAGCGGGTTATTGAGGAGGAAGAAATCAGAGGGCGAGAGGATTGAGGAACTTTGCTACAAGGTCGAATGTCCGTCTGTAGCAAAAAGGGCATGGCCGGGGTGTGAGTTGGAATGGAAAACTCCTGATTTCCCCCGTCATTTCGAACCGTCGTGTAAGGTCATCGATCGGCACAGGGGTTGCCTTCATCACAGCGGCGAGCAGGACGAAGGCAATAGGCGGGCATAACGAACCAGAACAAGGAGCCAAGAGGACTTTCCCTGAGAGGAGGAAATGCTTCGTTCTTCGGTGACAAGTCTCTTGCCACGCAAGACTCTCTGAGGAGCCTGACAGGAAAGGACGCGATGGCTATGACAGTTGACGAAGCAGGGACCGTGGGCCGGTACATGCATCGTTCCCTCGAGGTTGTCCCGGAAGACGCCATGATCGTGGACCTGGCCGAGCGGATGGCTGCTCGGGCCATTGGTTCCGTTCTTGTAGAATCGACCGTTCCGAAAGAAGGGCCGCGCATCGCAGGAATCGTGACGGAGCGCGATGTGGTCCGGCGGGTGCTGGCGAAGGAAGGGGACCCAGCCGGGGCGACCGCGGCAGACGTGATGGCCACTCCGTTGCTGACGATCGCGCCGGATCGTCCGATGATGGAGGCCTGTCACCTCATGGAAGCGAAGCGGTTGCGGCATCTCTGCGTGGCGAAAGGAGGCGAAATTATCGGCCTGATTTCCGTGCGCGACCTGGTCAGGTGCTTCATCGATCAGGAACAGGGTCCCGTCCACGACCTGGAAGACGTGTATCACCCGCTGAGCGTCCTGATGCAAAAGACCATGATCATGACGGACAGCGAAGGAACGGTTCTGTCTGCGGCACGGCAGATGGCCGAGAAGCAGATCGGGGCGTTACTCGTGACGGAGGCCGATGAATTGGTCGGGATTGTGACCGAAAGCGATCTCGTACGGAAGGTCGTCGCGAGATGGGAGGAATCCCGCGCCGTTCGGGTCAGGTCCGTCATGAGTTCGCCGTTGATCAGGATCGACATCAATCGGACGGTGCGCGATGCGAGCGGGCTCATGGCCTCGCACCGTGTGCGGCATCTGGCAGTGCTGGACCAGCATAAGGTGGTTGGAATCTTGTCCATTCGTGACCTTGTGAGAATGGTTTCCGTGAGGGACCGCCCACGGTTTCTCCGCCAGAAGGAGTGACGAGCCCGTCAAACCGATTCTTCAACCGGTACGGGCTCGTGCAGCGTTCCGCCCGACTCGCGCTAATGGAGGAACACGAGCCGATGCGCCGGAACCGGCTTCAGGGATCCCATGGTCGGTGAAGGAGGAAATTCCGCATGAAGGCAGCAGAGCTGCTGGTGCGTTGTCTGGAGAATGAAGGCGTCCAATTCATCTTCGGTTTGCCCGGAGAGGAAAACCTGGCCGTGATGGATGCCCTGTTGGATTCCAGCATCCGGTTTATCGAAACGCGGCATGAGCAGGGAGCGGCGTTCATGGCCGATGTCTACGGACGACTCAGCGGGAAGGCAGGGGTCTGCCTCTCCACGCTCGGACCTGGCGCAACGAATCTGCTGACCGGCGTCGTCGACGCGTATCTTGATCGAGTCCCGCTGGTGGCTATCACCGGCCAGGCATCGCTGAACCGCCGCCACAAGGAGTCGCATCAGTACATTGACGTCATCTCAATGTTCAAGCCGGTCACCAAATGGAATGTCTCGCTCCCGAGAGCAGAGGTCCTTCCCGAGGCCGTCCGGAAAGCCTTCAAGGTCGCACAGACGGAGAAGCCGGGTTCGACCCATCTGGAATTGCCGGAAGACGTGGCCGAGGAGGAGATTGCGGGTGCGCACCTGCCGGCACCGCTCTTCGTACAGGCGCCGGTGATGCCGGAGCCGGCGCCTGCCCAGGTCGCGCGAGCAGTGAGGGCCATCGCCGGCGCGCGGAGACCGCTTATCCTGGCCGGGAACGGCGTGATCCGCGGTCGCGCGCATGAAGCGGTCCGGCAGTTTTCCAGGCAACTTCGCATTCCCGTCGTTCATACCTTCATGGCCAAGGGCGTCCTTCCGGACAGCGATCCCCTATCCCTCTATGCCGTCGGCCTTCAAGCGCGGGATTACGTCTCGATCGTTATGGAACAGGCCGATGTAATCATCGCCCTCGGGTACGATTTTGTGGAATACGCCCCTTGTTTCTGGAACCCCAGCCGTAACAAGCGCATCGTGCACGTCGACATCTCGCCGGCTGAGGTAGACGCGCACTACATTGTCGAGGTCGGTGTGCTGGGTGATCTCCGACTTTCGCTGGAACGCATCGGCGTGAGGCTCCAGTCCTTCGACGATTCCTGGTCGGTCAATGCACGCAAGCGCGTCATCGACGGGTTCGAGGGCGAGCTGGCCGGTCCGATGGCCTGGCCGATACGGCCGCAACATCTGATGCGGGAGTTGCAGGCGGCGCTGGAACCGGACGATCTCGTCATCTGCGATGTCGGCGCCCACAAGCTGTGGATGGCCCGGATGTTTCCCTGCGAAGTTGCCAACTCCTGTCTCATTTCGAACGGCTTCGCCGCGATGGGGATTGCGGTCCCCGGCGCGATCGCGGCCAAGTTGCTGTTTCCCGACCGGCGGGTGATCGCGGTGACGGGCGATGGCGGCTTCCTGATGAATTCGCAGGAGCTTGAGACGGCAGTGCGATTACAACTGCCGCTGGTCATTCTCGTCTGGCGGGACGACAGCTACGGGGTCATTCGCTGGAAGCAGATGGTGCGTTTCGGCCGGACCTCGTCCGTGGATTTCGGCAACCCCGATCTCGTGAGCTACGCGAACAGCTTCGGAGCGCGCGGCGTTCGGGTGACGGAACCATCGGAGTTGCGCCCAATCCTGACACAGGCGTTCAGGAACCCGCTACCGGTCGTCGTTGATTGTACGGTCGATTACTCGGAGAATCTCCGCCTGACTGAACGGCTAAAATCTCTTCCGCCCGCCTGACGGTCGATCGATCGGGATCTCTTCCGCCTCTCACGCCAAATAGGCCGCTACGATTCCGGAGAGGACGATGCCGTCGAACGTCCCCGCGCCGCCGATACTGGCGATACCGGCGGCGATCTTTTCGATGTCGCGGAGGTGGAGCAGATCCGCTCCGATGAGAGGACCCAGCACACCGGCGACAAAGGCGACGGGAGGAGCTTGGTCTGGCACAAACAGCAGAGCGCTGAAGGCGGCGAGCAAGGGAGGAAGGAGTCCAGGCATCGCAATCCCGACTCCTTCGATCGGTCTTGCCACCCAGTAGCACACCATCGCGTTGACGAAGATGGCAAGGAGCAATCCAGCGAACGGCTGCCAGCCCGTCGTGATCAAGTGGGCGGTTTCATAGATCGCCAAAGCCACCGGAATGAGGCAGCCACCGACATTGACGGCAATCACGGTATCCTGGCGCGTGCGTTGAAACATCGGCCACCAGCCGGCTAGTCCGAAGACCGCCAGCGGGTCCGACAACATTGATTCTCGGCGGGAAATCCGTTTCACAGGGATATTGATCGCGCTACCCATGAAAATGCCGACTACCACAAGCAGAGCGGTCGTCGGTTCCAGCTTGAGTTTGATCAGGGCGGAGGCGAACAGCTGGCCGAAGACGAACGGAAGCATCGCCAACAGGATAAGGAAGAGCAAGAGCGGCAGCACCCCCAGGAGTTTCACCGGTTGATCTCCTTGTCATTCGGCCAGAATCCCGCCCCGTGAATCACGAGCCGCTGTTCCTCAACTCTGACATGCGCGTTAAGGAAGACCTCAGCCAGCCAGGCGCCGGTCAGCACGTGGTCGGTGACGGTCGGAATGATGAACCGGCTTTCGCCCGATCCCAGGGCCGCAAAGGGGATGACCTGATCCGCAGCATACCGGTCCAAGGTCGCGCCGGACGCAAGCTCGTCGAGCAATTGTCTTGCGACGTGGTTCCCGATGGATTCCGCGCTTCGTCTCAAGGCCCCGGCCTGATCCGCTCCTAGTCGAACGGCAGTTCCCTGGTCGGCAAAGAGCGCCAATGCCGCGCCGCGCTGCAGGGCCTCGGCATCGTTGCGTACCTCGATCTCAGGAGCATAACCGGCCTTTTCAAGCAGGTCTCGTGCCTTGTCAGCCATGCGACGGCTCACTTGACGATCCTCAAGGTGAGAGGACAGGGCAATGCCCCACACCTTTGTGACTGGTCCAACTTCTTCCTTTGCGACGGCTCTGAATGGTTCGGTGAGAGGTCTGACGGCGAGACGGAGTATGCCGTCGCCACGAGGTACGTACCCTGGCCTCCGGATATCAACGTCAGCAGAGAGACCCATCTCCCGAAGCAAAGGAAGCAATACGTGCTGGAGATGAAAGGCGGAGGGAGCGGAATCCTGGAAGAGACCTCCCTGCAACTCGACCGTGACCGGTGAGCCGGCGAAGGCCAGGACCGGGAGGAGGCCGAGACCCAGCATGGTCGTCGAACCCGCAGAGCCAATGTCCCAGCAATAGCGCCGCCCCGCCTTGAGCGGGCCGGGACGAAAGGTGAATTCCTGCGAACCCTGCGCGAGTCCCTCCGCTCGGCCGCTGACGAGTTCGGCAATCGCTTCGACCACGCGGATATGCTGGGGGCGCAAGCCCGGATGCCCCCGCTTGGCCCTTGCATTGACTACGTGGATGGGCCGGCCGGTCAATGCGGAAAAGGCGACAGCCTGCCGCACGATGGCGCCGCTTCCTGAATAGCGAGAGCCGTCGATGGTCAGCATGGAGTGATCGTACGGCACAGGGTTCGCCAGCCCGCACTTTCAAGGGGGCGTCCTTTATAGAGATTGGTTTCCCGACGACGTCGAGATTCAGAAGATTAGCACTTTGTCCGAGTCCACGACCCATTGAGCCAACTGGCTCATGGTGCTGACGTCGATGCCTTCTATGAGGCCTACCTTGCCCAATCCACGCGCCTCTACGCAGGTTCCACAGGCCTTGATTTGCCCTTGCTTATGGATGACCGCCACCAGCATTCGTTCGATGTTGTAATAACCCTGAGGCGTGGTTTGGGCCGGCAAGGCCGCCGCGACAGCATCTGCCATCAGAAAGACACGGATTTCCGCGGCGGCATGTTCCTGCTGCAACTTCATCGCGAGTCGCAAGGCGTTGTAGACTTTCTCCGAACCATAGGGGGCATCGTTCAGAATAAAGAGAATCTTCATGGTCCCCTCACTGGTTAAATTTTCTGCACGACGAGCGCGACAAATGCGCCATCGCCATAGCCCTGACGAACCTCCAAGTCTCTCGTCGAAAGGTTCCTCGATCCACCAAACAGCGTTTGAGAAAACTGGATCACGTTGAAACCGGCTCGCTTCACCCAGTCGGCGACTTCCTCTACCGAATAGAACCGCGCGCCCCGGTAAAAGACGCTGGCTTCTTTCCTGGCCTGGTAGCCCCGGCCAAGTTCGCTGTTCAGGTTGATGAATCCGACGACGAGCCATCCGCCTGGCTTGAGCACTCGCCCGAGTTCCCGGAGCAAGGTCGGCACATCGTTCACAAAACAAATGACAGTCACAAGGAGCACAAGATCGAACTGTTCATCCTGAAAAGGGAGTCGTTCTCCCACGGCCTGGCAGACGTGAAGGCCACGCGATCGGGCGATGGTCAACATGCTTCGGCTTGGGTCGATTCCAAACCGGATGCCAAGCGGAACTGCAAAGCGCCCCGTTCCGACACCAACTTCGATGCTCAGGCCGTCGGTAGGAACAAACCTTCGCAGCGCCGCGAGCTCAGCCTGATAGACCGGTTCGTGCGCATCGAACCACTCGTCGTATTCCCGGGCCTGTTGGTCGAAGACCGTCACGACGGACATGCTGCGTCCCGAATGCAGTCCTAGTCAGGGGTCATGGCTCAATGGATAGTCACCGGTCGCTCCCACAAAGGGAAGCAGAAGGATGCCGGTGAGGGTGAGCCGCGCGGGGTCTCTGAACTGTTCCAAGCCGAGCGGCATCGCCTCGTGACTATCGGCAGGCTGAGCGTGATAGGTGCCAAGCAGCCGATCCCACCAAGGTAGATTGAACCCGAAATTCGTATTGGTTTCTCTCGGTCGGATCGAGTGGTGAACCCGGTGCATGTCGGGGGTCACGATCAACCAACGAAGGGCACGATCGACCGACGTCGGCATGCGCACGTTGCCGTGATTGAACAGAGAGGTTGCATTGAGCAGCACCTCGAAAGTCAGCACGGCCTGGGGCGAGGGTCCGAGGACGGCGCCAGCGGCGAGTTTGATGAACATCGACAGAATCACCTCAACCGGGTGGAATCGAAGTCCGGTCGTAACATCACAGTCGATGTCTGCATGGTGCATCATGTGGAAACGCCAGAAGAGCGGGACCGCATGAAACATGACGTGCTGCAAGTAGAGCGCCAAATCCAGCGCGGCGACCGCCAGGACCATCTCTAACCACGTCGGCCAACCGACTTGATGAAGAAAGCCCCACTGTTGATCGGAAGCGACAATCGCCGCTCCGATCGCGCCGGCGGAGAACAGCAGGCGAAGAACGACCGCGTTCATGGTCACAACCGAAAGGTTGGCGATCCAACGGTTGACCTTGGGGGTGGCGAGGCGTCGTCGTGGGGCGATCATTTCCCAACAGGTCATTAGACCTAGGACTGTAAGGAATGCCGAGAGCCGGATAATCGGCTCGATCGTCATACTGCGTGCCTGTCCTTCTGAGGGCGTATCGACCGATGGGAGGCAAGAGTCGTCACGGCACCAACATGGGGGCTGATGGGTCCTGGCTGGTTGACATGATCCAATTCTGCATCTTGAATAGTCAAGGAGTTCGGCAGGTTCCCGCTAGCGCAGCCACTTCCGTCGCGGCGGTTCGACGCGTGCGCCATGCGATGAACGCGGCCCGGGTCCACGACGTGGCGTTCTGCGGCAAGGGTGCGGACTCCTCTGGGGAATTAGTCCCCACCATTTCCAGCTGGGGGGACATCGAGGCATTGCCGGCAGCCGAACCCTCCCTGAATCATCAATAACTTCGAAGTATCGAGTGGCATGGCATTGC
>DASPGL010000068.1:0-11292 GCA_035620635.1 Nitrospira sp.
ACACTCTTTCCCGTACCCTTGCCGCCGATCTCGACCATCTTCGGCTTGCCGCGAGCGTGCTCCTTGAGTATCTGGCCGAAGCTGTTGGCGACAGTGTCCGCGACCTGAAGCCCTAGCCGCCTGCGCGAGTCCTCCTTCGGATGAAAGCCACAGGGGTGAAGGTAGTGGAACAGCTCGAAGAGACGTACCGCCTCCCTCGGCGACGCGAATAGGTCGCGATCGAAGTAGAGGGACAGGCGAGACGGACGCAAGCTGTTCCGGATCAACGTCGACTGGAGAGCCTGTAGCGTGTGCTTACCGAGCGCTGCCCGCCCGAACCGCCCGAGGCGCCAGGACTCGATGGGGCCGACGTAGACTGCCACCTGTATCTTCGAGCCTGCGAGCTCAAGGAGACCATCACGCGCCGCGCGCATCCTTGGGTTCTGGTCCATGCGTGCAGTGCTCTTGACCTCGTCCTTCCCGGGAATCAGGCCATGCTTTTTCAGGACGCCAGCAACGACCCGATCGAAGCGGCCAGACGCAAATACGAAACTCGTGACGACGAATCGCTCGTCGGTATGGATGCTTTCGTCGATGTAGCACTGCGTTGGCCTGCGCTCGCTCGACGACATTCAGTCAACCCCAGTTCAAGTCGTCCAACGGAGCGTGTGAGCGGCGCGCAGCCTCCTGCGCCCGCACAAGAAATTTGCTTTACCGCGCATCCGCTCCACGCGCGTGTTAGACGGATCAGAAGTACTGGCGGAAATAGTCGCGCGCCTCTGCGTGAAGAAACACAGCATTTGTGGCCCCGTTGCGTCCCCAGTTCCAGCCCTTTCGGTCGCCCTGGAGGTACAAGAACTCGACAAACGGGTCGCCGTAGGTTTTGGGGGTGACCCTCTCTATACGTATAGCCTTCTCGTCCGGGGTGAGTTCGCGGTCAAACCATTCTTCGAAGACGTCGCGCATTTGGAGCATCATCGGCGTCCAGCTCGCTTCGCTAAGAGAGGCGCCATCCCAAGTATAGAGATGGATGTCGAGCAACTCGATAAGGGCGATTCGTTCTTTTGACCGTGGATCATAGTCGATGATCAATCGCCGAGTGTTATAGGATTCCTGGCCGTCGGTCAGGATAGTGATCAGGTCATCCGCGGAGACGTGCCAGCCTTTTCGGATCGGTTGACCTCGCTGCTTCCACGCCTTCCAGACAAGGTTATAGCCAGCGAGGCTGAAATGGTTGGCAGTGACTCTCAGTACGTCGTGCCCTGCGTCGAGAGTTCTGCTGTATACGAGGAACGCCATTGCAAACCTCCAGTATAAAGCGATCGCCTAACGATGGAGCTTAGCCGCCGAGTCCGCAGGGCTTGGGCTGCTGGAGCCCATGGTTAGGCCTTCCGATTGCAAGACCCGTTTGATCTGACTTTCAAAAGCTTCACACTTATCGTGACCCCGCCGAGTGTAAGAGTAATGCCAGACCTGCCGAATGCTGATTCTCATTCCTGCCAAGGCGAACTGCAGAAGATCGTACACCTTTTGGCCAAAAGTAATAATGAGTTTAGGCCGGACAATCTCGATCTCCCGATCAAATACCCGCCGGTGCAAGGTCATGTCCGGGTAGGGCGTCCGAACCTTGCTTCGACTCTTGATGACGTCGGTCAAATGGCTGTCCTCTATCCCATACTGTTCGAGAATATCATAGAGGAAACGATCACCGGGGCTCGGAAAGGATCCAGTGGAAGGGCGCTCCGCGACGAACATTACAGGGCCGACGCCCATAAAGCCCTGAACTTTGCCCTGTGCTGGGAAGAGCCAGGGGTCTGGGATCGTGGCGAGAATTTCCTCGCGGAGCGCCTGAAGTTGGTGCACAGCATTATCCATGCGTTTCGCCGCGAGGCCTAACTATTGAATATACCGACCGGCATAGTACGCACTGAAAGACTGGGCACTGGCCCGTGATTCTTGTGGTTGTTCAAGCGCTTGTAAAGGGTCATCCTAGTGCCGCGTATGCCGCCATTGCCCACGGCGAGCAAAGATGCTCCGCGACATCGTACCGCGTCGTTTTGGTTTTACTCATTAGGCCCTCATAAAATCTTGCAGTCGTCACGCTGCAAATTCGACACGCACGCTCCACCCAGATCCGCGATTCGAGCGTAGGAGCATTTCCAGACTGAATTTGTCCCACTTGCCACGGCCAAGGTCGGACACGCCTGACTGCGCAATGCCTAATCGCTTGGCGGCCTGAGCCTGAATCAACCTCCCGCCGAACACGCTTGTGTTTTCAGCCTACCTAGGACGCCCACTTCATTTGTAGCTTGCGGTGGTGCACGGCGCAGTCGCGAAGGTAGAGATTGATCAAGCTCTGGTACGGTATCCCCATCTCCTTGCCTATAGCCTTGAAATAGGCGACCGTATCACGATCCAGCCGCATCGTGACCGGTTGCTTCAAGTATTTGACATACGGGTTCTTACGCCCTTTCATTTTAGAAAAATCGTAATGATCTCTCATCGTCTTCGCCTCCAATATTCCCGCTCTTCACCTTTATCAGCTCTCCTCGCGGAGAACAGTCGCACAACGGTTTCACCCTCTCGAAAGCAGTGACATACAACAATCACGCGCAACTTAACACTCATCCCGAGCAGGATGAAGCGGTCTTCTTCTTCCGAGTGGTCCGGATCAAAGAATTGAATGGCATGCTCATCAAAAAACGCCGTTTGCGCTTCTTCGAATGAGATGCCGTGTTTCCTGAGATTGGATTTTTCCTTCGCAGCATCCCACTCAAATCGCATCTCAGACATATGTACACTGTACATATGTCTCTGGTGCTGGTCAAGGCGGAGATGGCGCTGGTCAGGAATTCAATCTCGGCGGGAATTCTACGCTTGTCATCTCACCGCAGCGTCTGGAGCCAGGCGCGGATGTCGGCCATCTGTTGTTCAGTGACAGCCCCTTTCAAAGGCGGCATCACGTGTCGGCCTTCGTAGACGACTTTCCAAAATGTCTGGTCGTTCGATAGCACGGGATTGTTCGCCAGCCTGGGGCCGATCGCACCTGACGCCCGCGGGCCGTGACAGACAACGCAACTCGCCTGGTACAGCTCCTCGCCCCGGCGGCTATCCCCGGATGTAGGCTTCAAACCGATGTCGACGGAACTGTTCCTGGCAGGACCCAGTGCGCCGGGATCAGCGGCTCGAGCCTCCGTGCCGATCACGTGTGCAGAGATTCCCACAATACCGGTCCAGAGGACCAGGGAAATCAGGGCTTCTCGCATCAATGATGCTTCCTGTCTGGTGGCACAACCAGTTTCAATGTGGCGATCATTCCTGTCCCGGATTGAGATCTCTTCTGATGAGCGCAAGGTAGATCAGGGTATCGGCGAGGTCCTGATCAGTCATCGTGGTGTCGGGAAACATGCCGGTCCCGGTATGTCCTTCCCGGATAGCGCGGGACCGTTCCTTGTTGGTTTTCAGGCGTAGGGCCACGGGATTGCGCAGATCGGTGGGAGGCGGGTTCAGTCTCGCAATGAGCGAAGCGGTGTCCTTTTCCAGCCGGGGTTTCCTGGCGATAAACCCGTCGATCCCGTGACAGAAGTAGCACGCGCCTTTTCCGTTGAAAATCTCCCGGCCCCGCCCGACATTCCCCTTCAACTTGCCGCTGGGCTGCGAGGTAGAGGAATCGGCCCAGGCGCTCATGTCAGACGCGGAGGGAAACTGAAGTTCCAGCCAGCCCGCGAGCAGGATACTGAACATGTTTAACCAGGCGGTCTTGTTCATTTGGTCTATTCCGTCTCTCTCGTCTGTCTGGTCTGTCTCGTCGATCTGGTGCGACGGAGAGCATTCGCAACCGAATAGACCAGACAGACCCGGCTTGTTTAACCCATCAGTGCTGGCTGCAACAGCTGTTGTACCGGTCCTCCGGAATCGTCTTCATGTTCCGGAACACTGTTTCGCGCTCTTCCGTGCTGGTGACGTTATCGATGGAGGGATAGAGCACCCGCTCTTCTTTCATGTTGTGCGAGCCCAGCACATTCAGTAGCAACTGCTCCTCCTGATCGCTGTCAGGATTCTGCTGCGCCACCTTGTCGTGAATGGATTCGAGCAGTTGCCCGATCTGGCGATGTTCATGCCGCATGACGAATGTCGGCCCGCCTTCCGACATTCCGGTTTTCTCTTCCCACAGGGGGAACAGCAGATCCTCTTCCCATACGATATGCCGCTGGAGGCCGACCTTGAATTCTTTGAATGCGTCCTTTGCCTTGACAAACTCCGATCGTTTCAGCCGTTGAAATGTCTTGAACAACTCATCCAGCCGGTCGTGATCCTCCTCAAAGTAGGCAGTGATCGTTTTCTCCTGACCCATTATGCTCCTCCTTCGTGTGCAACTAAGAACTGATGGCGTATGGCTTGGTCTGTTCCTCGTCGTTCGGATGTCCTGATCACAGGAAGGGCGGGAATCACCTCTTCCATCTCACCGCCCTGTCGCGCCTCTCTCGCTCGTCGCGCTCCTCTCGCGCCATGGGCGTCACGACGCCTCTCGCACCTTGTACTCTAAATGACAGGCCACGCAGGCCTTCAAAACGTTGTTGAGCTGTGGAAGAATCTGCCTCAGATCTTTGGTCGGAATCGCGCGCGCCAACTCTTCCGCGGCTTCGTGGTGGGCGATCGCCAGATCGTGGTACGCGGGAGGAAAATGCTCCGGATGCTGACGCGCCATCGCCTGGCGATGCATGAAGAAGCCGAGGTGGGATTCGGTGAGGCCTTTCGCCAGCTCGTAGTCCTCTTCAACCAATGCGCTCACGATCACTTGAATGGTTTCGAGATGCTGCAACATGACCGCACGATGCTCCTTCCCCTCCGATGATGACAACGGAATGGGGTGCCTTGTATCCGAAGTCAGGTAGGGATGGGTATCTGCACTGTCGCGATGGTCAGCCTCGGCGCAACCGGCTGATAACATAGCACAAAGCAGTCCCGCTCCAAGAAGGGCTACTGTCCCCCTATATAATGGAAGGGCCGAGAATCCAGTCATTGTTCACATTCTCTCAATACAATCCATTGGTTAGACGCCTCACGCCTTCTGTTCCTCCCGTTTCACCCGCTCCCAGTACGCATCGACCCTCAATCACTCATGCGGCTCTTCCCAGATCACTTAACCGTCCGTCTGGTCGAACTCTTGATCTTCTCATGTTCAGCCTCATTCCACGCCACCACATTCTTCACGGTCGGCACGAGATTCTCTTGCTCCGGTGCCAACACCGATCCCACGTCGGCGGCCATCGTGATCGCCACATCTCGCACACCGGGCAGCCGCCGCACGGCTTCTTCGCACCGTTCCTGGAATTCCATCCCCAGCGGGCAGGCCGGGGTCGTGAGGACTACGGTGAATTGGACACGATCCCCCTCGATCCGAAGGTCCCGAATCATGTCGAGACTGACCAGATCCTGACCCAGTTCAGGATCCTGAACCGTTCGTAGCGCGTCCAGTACGTCCTCCTCCGTGATCATTGTCTGCTCGCCCGCTTATAAGGAGTGCTCGGCCGTTGTCGCGAGCACCCGCTGGATGTGCTTCGTCAGAATCTCTGGTAGCCCCGGCAGATCGATCTGCATGAAACCGCGGACCAGGGTTGAAATCGCGACATCGCGCGGGAGCCCTCGCGTCATGAGATATTCCACCGCCTCTTCGGCGATTGGACCGACAGCCGCTTCGTGTGACAACTGACTGCGTGGCGCGGAGTCGACCAGCAATTCGGGAATGGCGTGGATCTTGGCATGCTCCGAGAGCAGCATGCCGCGGCAATCCAAATGCCCACGGCTCTCGTTGTGCCGACCAATCAATTCCCCGCGCAAGTACATCGTGGACCGGTCTCTGGCGACGGCCCGCGAGATCGCATCAGCCCGGGTGCCTCGGCCAGCCAGCTCCGCATAGGAGCCCATATCGATAAGCGACTCTTTGAGCCCGACCATGATGCTGTTGAACTGGGCCCGTGCACCCGCGCCACGGAGCACGACGCGCGGATAGGCCTGCACAGAGCGCACGGGGCGCAGCAGGATATAGTTGTTCACGAACGTCGCGCTCTCTTCGGCAATGACGCCGGTCCTGGGACGGACGTGGAACCCTTCCGCCCAGTTGTGGATCATCGTGTTGGCCAGCGTGGCGCCCTTCTTCAAAAACACTTCCGTCACGCCGATGTGAAGCCCCGTCTCGACGTGTGGATGCAGGGTACAGCCCGTAATGAGTTGGGCTTCGGCGCCCTCTTCCATGAGGATGACATTGTGGACGTTCTGGCTGATGTTGTTTTCCTGCACAAGCAGGCAGGCCTGGATGGGCTGTGTGACGCGTTGGCCGGCGAAGACCCGCAAGAAGAAGCCGCCCGTTTGAGCCAGTTCCGTCGCCGCCGTGTACTTGTCTTGATCGACGGCAACTGCCTGCCACCAATAGTCCTGCAACCAGTCATAGGACTGCAGGGCCTCGGCCGTGGTCATGAGCTCGACCTGGCCCTGATAGCGGCGCTGGATGCGCTCATAGATCGCGGAGTAGTCGATCTGGAAGTAGGAGGCCGCGCGGCCGGCCTCCTCGCTGTCGATGCCCGCCAGCAACGCGGCATCCCGGACCTGCTGCTCCAGCGATCGCAGGGCCTCGACTCGTTGGCGTCGCTGCTCGGTGGGCTGGCTGAACGTCGTCAGGTCCAGATCGGGGCCGTAGAGCGCCGGACGCGATTGGGCCTGGATCGCACGAGCGCGAAACGACTTCTCCTTCGTGCCTATTGGACTGGGATGTGCGAGCGACAGATCGGACATTTGCCGTACCCGTGTTTGCGAATTTCTTCCAGCAACTGCAGTCCTTCGCCTTCGCCGACGAACGTCCCCCCGTAGAGCACATGCCCCACGTCCGCCCGCAAATAATTCAGGATGTGGCCTGTGTGTGTAATGATGAGCGCCGCGGGGGCTACCGCCTCTCCGCTCGGTTCTTTCACCAGGCAGGCGAGCACCTGCCCGACCACGACGATGCTGTCCAGATCGACCCCGGCATCCGGCTCATCGATCAGCGCCAACGCAGGCCGCTGGGCCATGAGCTGGAGCAGCTCGGCTTTCTTGATTTCACCTCCGGAAAACCCGACGTTGACGTCGCGCGCAAGCAACGCGGCACATCCGAGCTGATCAGCGAGTTCAGCAATCTTGGTCCCGTTTTTCCCTTGCGCGGAGACTTCCGCGAGCTGCCCTAACGGGATACCGCGGATGCTTGGCGGACGCTGGTGCATCAGGCCGATCCCCAGACGCGCCCGCTCATCGACAGGGAGATGCGTGATGTCCTGGCCCTGAAATCGGATACGGCCCTTGGTGACGCGGTATCGGCTCAGGCCCATGATCGCCATCAGCAACGATGTCTTGCCCGAGCCGTTCGGACCGAACAGCACGTGCGTCTCACTCGGCCTGATCTGCAAGCTGACATCATGCAGGATCGGTCGCCCGTCTACCTCGATACTGACCTGATCAAGTTGAAGAATGTTGCTCCCGTCCATCGGTGGCTCGTCGTGCCTTGCAAATCGCTTTCGTTATGCCGCAGGACTCGGTTCGGCCTCCGCCTGCTTGAGGATCCCTTCGACGGCTTCCCGCAGACGATCCAGGATTCCCTTGTTGTCGGTGCCCCGGATGTCCACGGGGACGAAGCGCTTCTCATTGAAGCCGGTCGCACGAATGAGTTTTTTGAAGAGTTTCTCCTGTGCCTTGGGAGCGCAGGCGCCGACGAGCAGGTAGCTATCCGGGCCGGCTGTCCTCATGGCCTCTTCTAAAATGGCGTTCCCACCCTGCCCACACAACTGCGGACTGAGAACCGTGTACTTGACGTCCAGGTCTGATTCCACCTCGAACGGGAGTTTGTTCATGTCAGAGTCTTTAAATGAGTCGCAGAGCCCCTTGCAGTTGCATAACAACACTTTGATCTCCATGGATCACCTCCATACAGCTGCGAATGTTATCCGTAGATCCGTTTCCAATATGTATCGACCTGCTCTTGAATGTGGCGAATGGCTTCGTCTTGTCTCGTCGGCTCGAATAGATGCCGGAACCGGCCCTGTACCTTGAGGTACTCTTCAACTGGTTTGCGCTTCGGAATGTACGTGTGCGCGACTTCTCCGTTGATTGCTTCCTTCAACGGCCAAAGCCCGGTTTCCACTGCCAGTTTCGCGACTTCCGGAGTTTCTCCTGGATCGTACAACCAGCCGGTAGGACAGGCGGACAATGCGAGGAAAAGTTTCGGCCCGTCAAACTTGGCCGCACGTGCGAATTTTTCTTCCAGATCCAAAGGATACCGCGGTGCCACTGTCGCAATGTACGGCGGTCTGTGCGCACGCCAGATCTCGAAAATGTCCTTCTTTTCCTGCATCGTAGC
This sequence comes from Nitrospira sp., assembly GCA_035620635.1. Lineage (GTDB taxonomy): Bacteria > Nitrospirota > Nitrospiria > Nitrospirales > Nitrospiraceae > Nitrospira_D. Next base: position 8,363 of record DASPGL010000068.1, read on the forward strand.
GGAGGGATGCTGCAGGCTGCAGGGCGAGGTGCTTGTCCGTGCTCCGTAGGGCGTTGCGGCAGAGAGTTGCATGCCTGTATTGCCGTAGGCTTCATTGTCATAACAGAAGTAATAGAAGTCCAGCCCACGATGGATGGCACCAGACGTCGAGGAGAGTGCCATATCGTACGTGGAGCCGTCTCCTCCCAGGACCACCACTTTCAGATTCTCACTCTTCGGCAATCGCCCCTTGGCAATCAGCACATCCAAGGCATCGCGTACTCCCTGCGCGCCAGCCGGAGCCGATCCCATTGTCGTATAGAGCCAAGACCCCTTGAAGGGAGTAAACGGATAGGCGGCCAGCATCGTAAAGCATCCGGCGGCATTCACATAGACGACGTCGTCTCCTAACACCTTGGCGGCCAGCCGCAGGGCCTCAAGTCCTCCGCAGCCGGCACAGAGCGCTGTTCCTGGAAGCACGTGTTCTTCACGGGGAATCTGTTTGATCTTTTTGAATGTCTCGCGTTGCCAGGGCATACCGGACCTTTCGACTCTCAGCTCCTGAGACCGCCCGCCAGGATCTGCAGCTGCGTCATCTCGCGATGTTCCTCTTCTGTGTACAACAGAACCGGGCCGATCCCTCTGCCGTTGACTCCGGCCTCCGCAGTCTGTTCAAAGATCGCTCGAAACTCGCTTTCGGAGAGATTCTTCCCTCCCAAACCCCCGATGAACGAGCAGAGCGCCCGTGGCCGCAGCGCCTCATGATAGAGACAGGCCGCAATTTCCTGGAAAAGAATGCCGCCCTGTCCTGGCGAGAGATTCTGATCCAGTACGGCGACAGCCCGCCTTCCAAGCAGCGCGTGCCGGACGGCATCCGCAGGCCAGGGTCGGAGGACACGCAATCTTAACAGACCGACACGCCGTCCTTCCGCTCTGGCCGCATCCACCGCGACCTTGCCCTTGCTCGCAAAGGCGTTGATCATGACTAACACATCCTCTGCGTCCTCAAGCCGGTAGCCTTCCACCACGTCGTAGAGGCGGCCGAACAGTCGTTCGAACTCGGCTGAGGCTTCTCGATGGACCTGCAGAACATTCAACGCTGCGAGATGCATTTGATGGCGGAAATAGGAATACGGCGTTCCACTGAGGACTGCGACGCCGAGCGCATGTGGCGCTGAGGCCTTGAAGCCCAGGTGGGCAGGACGAAATGGTGGCAGGAACTGCCTCACCAGTTCCTGTTCCGGCATCACCACCGGCTCGCGGGTGAACGAAAGATAGAAACCGTCCAGATTGACGATAACCGGCAACATGACCCGCTCGTCCTCCGCGATCCGATAGGCCAGGAGAATTGAATCCAGCACTTCTTGGCAAGTTTCGGCATGGATCTGAAGAAAGCCACAATCCCGCGCCGCGAGCACATCGTTATGATCAGGTTCGAGCGTGATCGGGGCCGCCAACGCCCGTGAGACATTCACCAGCACGAGCGGCGCGCGCCAGCCGGAAATCGAATAAAGCACTTCGATGGCGTACAATAACCCTTGACTGGATGTCGCGGTGAAGACTCGAGCTCCTGTGGCTGCGGCAGCGCCGGCCGCCGTCATCATCGAATGCTCGGAATCCATCGTGACAAATCGTGCCGCCATTGCGCCGCTCTCGCACCACTTCGCCAGCGCTTCCACGATTTCTGTCTGCGGCGTGATCGGAAAAGCCGGAATGTAATCTGCCTCGGCCAGACGAGCGCCCCAGGCCGCCGCAAGATTGCCCGTCATCATTTCACCCGCCATGCCACGCCTCCTTCCTTCTCTCGCTCGGCGACCAACGCTTCGGTCGGGCACTCATTGACGCAGATCTGGCACCCCTTACAATGGTCATAATCAATCATGGGCCTGTCGTCTTTCGTCATTGAAATCACCCCATCGGGGCAATAGGCGAAACAGAGCCAGCACCCATTGCACTTGTCGGGTACCAGCACAGGCCTGAATGTCCGCCAGCCACTGGTCTCACGCAATACCGAATTCCCTGTAGCGCTGATCCGGGCAGTTCCTCTGGTGGGCGATTCATAGGTCGGGGCCCACAGGTGGGCCGGGCCGACCGGCTGCGGCGCACCCGCCACTACGGAAACTGTCTTCACGGTGTCATAGCATTGGAGCGCGGCCGCTTGATTCTGCTCAATAACCGAGGCGGCAAGCCCGAGTTCCGCCAACTCCCTGGCAATCGCATCATGGACCGACTCCTGGCGGAGCCCGACAAGCCGTCCGGCGACGGCGCCGAGAAGAGCGCTGATCGCCCCTCGCTTGCCGAAATGCTGGAGTGCGGTCTCGGTCAGATCCAACGTCGTCAGGTGGCCGGGAAGGGAGGTCTGGATGCACAATTGTCCGGCAGTGAGTGGTGAGTTGACGAACACCGCCGTATGCGCATCAACCCCTTCGAACACACGCGCGGCCGGATCGGGGATCAGCGAGGCGTCGGCCACGACGACCAGGTCAGGGCGGGCGATCAGGCCCCGTTCTCGAATCGGCTCGTTGGCAATCCTGGTATGGGCGGAAACCGGCGCGCCCCGCCGCTCGGCTCCATAGATCGGGGAATCCTGCGCGAGGAACCCTTCGAGGAATGCCGCAGTTCCCAGAATACGGCTCGCGGTCTTCGCGCCCTGCCCCCCTCGGCCATGGAAGCGAATAGCTAGCACGACATATCCTTCAATTACAGCACTTCTCCACTCGCTCCTTCATCGCCTCTTGCCCGGCTTTGACCGCCGCTTCAACGTCCGCTTTCTTCTCCGCCACATAGCGTTTGCCCCGCTCGATCGTCTCATCGAGAGCGGCTCGTGCCTCCTTCGCTTTCTCAATGATGTCCTCCTCCGTCTTCCTCGCATAACCCTTCAATTCGCGTCGCGTTTCCTCTCCCGACTTGGGTGCGAGCAGAATACCGGCAACGATTCCCGCGATAGCGCC
>DASPGL010000069.1:0-17836 GCA_035620635.1 Nitrospira sp.
GCGCTACGATCCCAGTCCGGCGCGACGCAACGGGGGCGTACCGAATCCATGGGCCGGAGAATTGCGTCACGATCATTTCCAGGAACTGGATAAAAACCGTGACGGGGTGATTGATCCGTTCGAACGGGTGTCGGGAAGGCTGGACATCGACCGAGATCTTGCCGACCGCCGCTGGGAGTAGCGTGGCTCTCCGGCTGCCACCGTCCGGTTTAGGGTGAGATTGACCGAAAAGAAGAGTGTCTGACATGGCGAAACCGTCCATGAGTGCTTCGTTGCGGATCACAGTGCTCGTACTGTTTTGCGCCGGACTCGGATGCGCAGGGCCGGGATCGTCCTTGACTCACGACAGTGCCGAACCTCACCAAGACACTTGTGCCTCCAGCCGGCCACAGTTGGACCACGACCAAGCCTCCTCGCCGGTCTGCCGTTCTCATCGCACCTGGCTGCAACAGATCGGTGACGTGCTCAGTGGGGCAGCCGCTGCATTCAGGGCACCCAGTCCCTAACGCTCGGGGTTTCCTTCCGCGACGCTTCGTCATGCTCATCGCCAGGGCCCGTGTTAGCGAGGAGGCGTAGCTATCCATGCCCGCTCATCGGCAGCAGTCTCCGTCCCGTCGGGACCGCGGAGACGAAGCGCGGCCTTCCGGGTGTCCGCCTGGCCCGTGTAAGAAAGCAACAGGCCCGCCGACCAATCCGGTAGGACGTGACATTGACAGCTACCGGAGGAGCCCCCCATGATACGTGATCAGATTGCCGTGTCGAGCGACGTGCCCATGGCGCACCCAGCAACCGGATCGAATATCGGAAAGGTGTTGATCGCCGTGCTGATTGCAAGTGCGATCGGCGCCTTTTTCTATTTTGATCTCGGCCGGTACCTCTCGCTGGAGACGCTGAAACAGCATCGTGATCAGCTCCTGATGTTTACCGAGACGCACTACGTGATCTCGGTCCTGCTCTTTATCCTGGCGTATATCGTGGTCGCGGGGTTGGCGCTTCCTGGGGCGGTCATTCTGACGCTGGCCAGCGGCTTTCTGTTCGGGAGCCTCCTGGGCACACTCTTCGTCAATCTTGGGGCGACGACGGGTGCAGTACTCGCGTTTCTCGCCGCGCGGTATCTGTTCCGCGATTGGGTCGAACAGAAGTTCGGTGCGTGGCTGGGGCCGTTTCAGCAGGGGTTCACCAAGGACGCCTTCAGTTACCTCATGACGCTCCGCTTGATTCCGCTCTTTCCGTTTTTCGTCGTCAACCTGGTCTCAGGCCTCACCCGAATGAGCGTCGGCAGCTATGTGGCGGCGACGGCGCTCGGCATTATTCCAGGCTCCTTCGTCTATGCCTATGCGGGCCGACAGCTGGGGACCATCAATTCGTTGAAAGAGGTAGCGTCCCCGAATGTGATCGCCGCGTTCGTGTTGCTGGGAACCCTCGCCCTGGTGCCGATGCTGTACAAGAAGTTCGCGTCGAAGCGGCCGTGATCGCTCCCCCTGTTACCCGAAGGAGGCATAAGCTATGATCCCGCATCAGGCAGTCTGGGAATCTTTGATGGCCTCTCGTGAATTTGGCGGCATCCTCCCTCCCGACGAGCACAACCGGGTGCTCCAAGAAAACGTCCGTCCGGCTCACTGGGTGAATCCTCAGCTGTCGGATCGCTACAACATTGTGGTGCTCGGAGCCGGCACGGCGGGACTCATCACGGCGGTAGTCGCAGCAAGTCTCGGAGCCAAAGTGGCTCTCGTCGAAAAACATCTGATGGGCGGCGATTGTTTGAACGTTGGCTGCGTCCCGTCGAAAGGCCTCATTCGTGCGACCAAAGCTTGGGCGGAGCTGAAAAACGCAAAAGAATTCGGCCTGCACATTCCCGCCGGCGTGGAGTACGACTTCGGAGCAGCGATGGCGCGTATGAGAAAGCTGCGGGCACGCATTAGTCACAACGATTCCGTCCACCGCTATGCGAAGCTCGGCGTCGACGTCTATATCGGGAGCGGGCACTTCATCGACGGCGAGACGATCCGGGTGGAAGGTACGGCGGGTGATCGAACGCTGACCTTCGTGAAGGCCGCGATCTGCACCGGCGCGCGCGCCTCGGCGCCGTTCATCCCGGGATTACAGGAAGCCGGCTATCTCACGAACGAAACGGTGTTCTCGCTGACGGAACTGCCTCAACGCCTCGGTGTGATCGGAGCAGGGCCGATCGGTTGCGAGCTGGCGCAAGCCTTTGCCCGATTTGGAAGCCAGGTCTATTTGATCGAAGCGTTGCATGGCATCCTGCCGAATGAAGATCGTGATGCGGCCGATATCGTCGAACGGAGGATGCTGCGGGACGGTGTCACGCTGCTCTGTTGCGGGAAAGACTTGACGGTGCAAAAGGTGGACGCCGGCAAGCGGCTGGCAGTGGACTCACACGGCCGGCAGTACGATGTGACGGTGGACGAAATCCTGGTCGGCGCCGGTCGGACTCCGAATGTGGACAGGCTGGGGTTGGAATCGGTCGGAGTCGAATACGACCAGTCAGGCGTGAAAGTGAACGCGCGTCTCCAGACGACGAATCCCAGAATTTTTGCGGCCGGCGACATCTGCTCCCGGTATAAGTTCACGCATGCCGCCGATGCGATGGCGCAGATCGTCATTCAGAACGCCCTCTTTCCCCACCCGTTCGGCCTGGCCTATGCGAGCGCGGAGTCCCTGATCATGCCCTGGTGTACCTTCACGGAGCCGGAAGTCGCGCATGTCGGCCTGTATGAGCAGGACGCAAAGGAGAAGGGCATCGAGGTCGAAACCTACACGTACAAGCTCGACGAGGTCGATCGGGCGATCCTGGATGGGGAAGAGGACGGATTCGCGCGGATTCACATCCAGAAGGGGACGGACAAGATTGTGGGGGCCACGATTGTGGCGGCTCATGCCGGGGACATGATCAGTGAGTTTTCCGTCCTCATGAAAGCGGGTGCCGGAGCCAAGACGATCGCTGGCACGATCCACCCCTATCCGACGCAGGCCGAAGTGAACAAGAAGGTTGTGAATCTCTGGCGCAAGGCACATTTTTCACAAGGGGCCAAAACCTTCCTGACGAAGCTATTCGCCTGGATGAGGCGGTAGGGAGCGGGTCATGATGGGCCATACATGTCGGAGGACCCATGCGGCGCTTGCCGGAGGAGCGCTGCTTTGGGCCCTGCTCTTGCCGGGTGCCTGGGCTCAGGCCGATGCCGTGATTGAGGTGGCGAGGTTTTCCTCAAGCGAACCCGGTACGAGCTTGCCGGAGGGTTGGAAACCATTGACCTTCAAGAAAATACCGAAACGGACTCTGTACGAACTGGTGAAGGATGGTGAGCACGTCGTCGTGAAAGCCACAAGCGACGCGTCGGCATCAGGACTCACCAAAGAGGTCAAGATCGATCCGAAGGAATTTCCGATCGTGCGGTGGCAATGGAAAGTCGACAATCTGCTCCAGAACAGCGATGCAACTCGCAAAGATGGTGATGATTATCCCGCCCGGCTCTATATCACTTTCGAATATGATCCCGACAAAGTGAGTTTCGGCAAGAGGCTCAAGTTCAAAGCGGGCCAGGTGGTTTTTGGAGATATCCCGATCGGGGCGATCAGCTACGTGTGGGAAAGGAAGGCACCAGTCGGTGCGATTATCGATAATGCCTATACGGATTTTGTGAAAATGGTGGTGGTGGAAAGCGGACCGAGACAGATCGGAATATGGGTCGATGAATCGCGCAATATCTATGAGGACTACAAAAAGGCCTTCGGTGAGGAGCCGCCCATGATCAACGGTGTGGCCATCATGAGCGATACGGACAATACCAAGGAGCGTGTGACGGCCTACTATGGGGACATCACATTCACCAAGCGCCCATGACGGCGGGGAAAATTGGGGGAAATAACAAAGGGGCCGGACTGTACAGGGCCAGCCCCTCAAAAATACCTCCGCGCGGAATGGAATGGGCGCGCGGATTCGAATAGGGGGAGTCATTGAAGGGAATTCGCGAAGCCGCTCCTGGTGATTTCGGCGCGAACGGGGTCCCCCTCCTCTCTTCTTATGGCCGCGAATCTGCTTGGTTCCCCGGCCGGCGTACAACTGGATCTGGTTTCCTTCATCGTCTTCGACCGTATAGGTGGTGCCCTTGATGTGCGGCCAGTGTCCGGCAATGAATCGATCGCGTTAGCTGTGACTTGGGCGGATGCGATGGAGGGAGGCTGTTTCGCATGCTTCGAACTCTTGGCAGAGGCCGGTGCCGAGATCATGCCGAGCAAGGGTGGTCACGACAATCAGTAGGCACTGACTCGTGATGGTCTTTCTCATGCTGGCCATCCATAAACATGAAGATCGTTCCGTCCCGAGGTGATTGCACGAGCAAAGCATGTGCTGAATCACCAGTCGAAGGGACGTGCGAAGTTTCAGCCACTTAGCAGGTGAGAGGCAGGAAGCGGGCACGTAACCTTCGTCTATCGAAGAAAAAACGGCCGGCGCCGTGCGGATTCGTTCACCGGTTTCTTCGGGGAACTGATGCCGATGCAAATTGAACGATTACCTCAAACGGCTGACGTCGGGAACGGAAGGGCAGATGTCGAGGCGTGCCGGAAGCCGACGCTCGGCCAGACACTCTGGGGCGGCCTTGTCAATTTCGTCATGCGGCGACCGCTGCTCGCGGTGTTTCAAGTCAATCTCCGTTGCAATTCTTCTTGTGGGTACTGCAATCTTCCGCTCAACGTCGGACGGTATGAGATGACCCGAGAGGAGATCCGGCGTGTGTTTACCGGCCTCTATCGTGATGGAGTGCGGTTTGTCTTTGTGCAGGGAGGGGAACCGCTGATACGCCGCGACCTGCCTGAGGTTCTTGCAGACCTGCGCCAGATTGGTTTTCATCTCAGCCTGATCACCAATGGCACCAGGCTGACCGCGGATCTCGTGCGGCGCCTGGACGATCTGTCGGTATCGTTCTCGATCAGCCTGGATACCCTGGATCGTGAAACCTACCAGCGCATCCGCGGAGCTGATCAGCTAGATCAGGTTCTCGAGGGCGTTGAACGGCTTGAGCACTATCGTCATCCGAAATTCGTGGTCTGCATCGTCAGCGAACTCAATCGTGGCGAAGTGCCTGCGGTCGTTCGCTATGCCCGGGCGCGGGGGTTTCTGCCGGTGATCGGCGCCTATCACTGGAATGTGGGCCTCTATGGAAAGGAGGACCCGTCGTTGATGTTCGATCGCGAGCAAGCGGGCCTGGTCTTCGAGCGTCTGCTCAGGGAGGATGTCATTCCCTCCGGCTATCTTCGTCAGTATGCGAAGGACAATATCGCGTGGTTGCGGGGAGACACGCTCGATACCTGCGACGCCGGTCGCTACAGCATTGCGATCGATGCGTCGGGCAATGTGGCGCCTTGTCTGTCCCTGCCTCCGACAGGGAATCTCCTGGAGTCCCCGCTGGCTGATATATTGGCGCGGTTCGACCGGCCGATGATTCAGGCATGCTCGGATCGGTCGGCCTGTAACAGGGTGGATGGGCGGGTGGTGGGCTCGCTGCTCCGGCACCCGATCGAGGCCTGGCGGACCCGGGTGGCCCTGTGAAACAGAGAAGGCCGGTCATCGATTGGTTTACATGGGGCGTCCTGATCGCGCTGACAGGCTGTTCGACCGTTCCGTCGGTCTACCGGCCGGCGAATCCGATCACGCCCCGCGAGTTCTCACACCGATCATTCGACGAACTGCTGGCCGAGCACGTGAAGGAGGGGGTCGTCGACTATCCGGGCATGCAGGCGGATGTCCGGCTGGCCGCCTATCTGGCGCAGCTGGACCGCGTTGATCCGAACGCGCTGACCGCCCGCAACGAGCGGCTGGCCTTCTGGATCAACGCGTACAACGCGTTTGCCATCAAGGGCATCCTCGACCACTATTCGCCGGTGAGTACGATGGGACGCTATCGCTACTTCATCGGCCGGGATTATCGGGTTGGCGGGGAAACGATCAATCTGTACGATCTCGAGCGGCAGGTGCTCATCGAGCAATTTCATGAGCCGCTTATCCATTTTGCAATCGTCTGCGCCTCGTTATCCTGCCCTCGGCTGCAACCATGGGCCTACCAGGGCCCTCAGCTGCAACAACAGTTCGAGCTGGTCGCCAGGGAGTTCATCAACGATTCCACCCGCAATCGCTTCGACCGGCAAGCCAAAGTCGCGTCGCTCTCTATGATTTTTCAATGGTTTGAGTCGGATTTCGTGAAGGCGGCCGGATCGGTACCGGCGTATGTGGCGCGCTATGTCGATGATCCGGATCTTGCGAGGGAGCTGACGCAGCCGGACTATCGTGTCGAGTATCTCGAGTATGACTGGACGCTCAACGGGATTCCTCTGAAAGAGTGAGCTGTGTGGTAAGTCAGTTCTCGCTGAGCGGTTGCACGTGAGCAGGTTTCTCGAAGCCGATTGCTGAAAGCTGTCTGCTGAGAGCATGCCAATGGTCTCCATCGTCATTCCCGCATACAACGAGGAGAAGGCACTGCCGCACACCCTGCGCGAGCTCTTTGCGCAGTCCGGTGACTACGAGGTAGTCGTTGTGGACGGCGGCAGCACTGACCGCACTCGCGCCGTTCTGGATGACTTCGGGTTTTCCGACCGCCCCTTACCCCTCACGGCTCGACTGAACTCGCCGAAGTCCTCTCACCCCTCACGCCTTCTCTTGACGGCTCCCAAAGGCCGCGCGTCGCAAATGAACGCCGGCGCAAGAGTCGCGATCGGTGAATGGCTACTCTTCCTCCACGCCGATACGGTCTTGCCGGCCGGTGGGATTCAGCGGTTGAACGACATGGAGACCGATACTGCAGTTCGAGCCGGCGGTTTCATGCACCGGTTTTCAGGCAATGACTGGCGGCTCAGGCTGATTTCGTTCCTGGACAACTTCCGCTGCACGCGGAGCCGGATCATCTACGGCGATCAGGCGCTCTTTGTGCGGCGGGAATTGTTTCACCGTCTTGGCGGATTTCCCGAAGTGCTGATCCTCGAAGATGTGGCATTCTGTGAACGGCTCATCCGGGTCACCGAGCCGCGACTCCTTTCTCCCGCAGTGGTCACCGACTCCCGCAAGTTCGTCCAGATGGGCATCTGGCGAAGTTTCGCCCGTGTGCTGCTCATCATCCTTCACGTCGAGTTCCGCGTCCCAACCCTTTCGCGCTCGTTTTTCCAGGACATCCGGTAAGCCATGTGCTTTGCGGGATCCATCGCTTCGACTGCGGTCTGACGGGGAGAATTTGTCACTCGCCGATTCGATTCAAAACGAGCGACCTCATAGACGAGTGAATCTTTTTGGAGTAGCCTGGTACGGGAGACAGTGCTGGCGCAGATCGAGTGTGCCATCGCTACCATATACCCGCCTGACTAGAAGCGGTCTATGGCCTTACGAGTACTTATTTTCACCTTCGAAGGGGGCAACAATGACGAGGATGCTGTTCACAGTAACTGGGGCGACGCTGTTGATGGCCGGGATGGCGTTCGCACAGGCCGAAACTCCCGTGATCGACCAGCGGCAGGCGAATCAGGAACAGCGGATCGACCGTGGAATTGCCAGCGGTCAGCTCAATGAGCGGGAGGCCGCTCGTCTGGACCGGCAACAGGATCGCATCGATCGAATGGAGAACAGGGCCAAGGCCGACGGGGTGATGACCGATCGGGAGCGGGCGCGGATCGGCACCGCGCAGAATCGCGCGTCACGGCATATCGCGCGCGAGAAGCACGACCGCCAGGGCAGGCGGCATCGCTGATCGCTGGAGGAGACGGTGCGTCAGGGACGAGGCGCTCGCGACGAATGCCGCGGGCGCCTCGTCTTTTTTCTGGGCCGGGTCCGCTGGCGGGTGAATGCGGCGGGCATTTCCTGTATGAAAAGACCCTGCTAGAATGCGCGCATGGACGTGATCGCCACGCATAGCAATGCGGATTTCGATGGGCTTGCTTCCATGGTAGCGGCGCATAAACTCTTTCCGGAGGCTAAGATGGTTCTGCCGGCCGGAGGGCAGGAGACGGTCAGGAATTTTCTCAGTGTCCACGATCTCGGCCTCACCAAGCTGAAAGAACTCGACCTCACTCAAGTCACGAGGCTGGTGCTGGTGGACACGCAGGATGCCGATCGAATCGGCGCACTCAAGTCCTGTCTCGATAATCCCTCCGTCGAGGTGGTGGTGTTCGACCACCATGTCGAACATGCGTTGGAGCGTCCGAACCGTTCCGCGCGGTCGGTGATCGATCAGGTCGGGGCCACGACGACGATCCTCATCGAGCAACTCAGGCAGCGGCATGTCGCGGTGACGCCCCTCGAGGCGACCGTAATGGCGTTGGGACTCTATGAAGAAACCGGATCGTTTGCCTTCCCCTCGACCACCAGTCGGGATCTGGCTGCCGGCTCGTACCTCGTCGAAGCGGGTGCGGACCTGAACCTGGTGGCGGACACGCTGCGTCGGTCGCTCGATCCTGATGCCATCGCGCTGCTGAATGATTTGGTGGTGCATAGCGAGGTGCATTACCTGGAGGGCCGGAAGGTGCTGGTAGCCACCAGCACGATCGACCGCCGCCGCGGGGAAGCGGCCGGGGTGGTGCACATGCTCTGCGAGTTGGAGAGTGTGGACGCCGTCGTCGTGGCGGTGATGATGGACGATCGGGTGGAGGTCATCGGGAGAAGCCGGAGGCCTGAGATCGATGTCGGCTGGATCGCGCACGAGTTCGGAGGCGGAGGACATGCGGAAGCGGCGGCCGCGACGGTGAAGAAGCAGACGCTCGCGGAGGTCAAAGAACGACTGATCCATCTGTTGACGACGCGGTATCGCCCCACCTTGCTGGCTCAGGACGTGATGACTCGTCCGGTGAAGTCGATCGGAACGGAGACAACGGTGACCGACGCGGGGCAACGCATGACGACCTACGGCGTCAATGTCTTCCCGGTCATGGATCAGCAGGACCGGTATGCGGGACTGGTCAGCCGCGAGTTGATACAGAAGGCGCTGTTCCATCGACTCGGCAAGATGCCGGTTCGCGACATCACGCAGACAGATGCCTACACCGCCGCGCCGGATACCCCTTTCCACGACATTGAGCTCGCCATGATCGAGCGAAACCAGCGATTTGTTCCGGTTCTTAGCGGCGCGAAGGTCGTCGGTGTGATCACCAGGACGGATCTGCTGAGAACGCTCCATGAGGATGTGCTCAAGACCGTCCGCATGCGACCTGGGCCACCTGGCCCATCAGAGCGTGTCGCTGGCAGGCCCCGTCGCAACGTGAAGGGTTTGCTGCAAAGCCGTTTGCCGCGCCGGGTGGTCGCGTTGCTGGAAGAGGCGGGGCAACTGGCTGACCGGATGGATCTTGGTCTGTACGCGGTTGGTGGCTGCGTCAGGGATCTGCTACTGGGAATCGAAAATCTTGACCTGGATCTCGTAGTGGAGGGCGACGGAATTGCCTTCGCGCGGAGACTGGGCGAACGGTTGCGAGCCAAGCTCACGGCACATGAGCGCTTCGGGACCGCCATCGTGCTGTTGCCTGACGGATTTAAACTCGACGTGGCCACGGCGCGCACGGAGTACTACGAGTACCCCACGGCCCTACCGACGGTGGAACACAGTTCGATCAAGAAGGATCTGTACCGGCGGGATTTTACGATCAATGCATTGGCCATTCGCCTGAACGGCACACGGTTCGGAGAGGTGCTGGACTTCTACGGGGGGCAACGGGATCTGCACGACAAGGTGGTGCGGGTCCTGCACGGGCTGAGCTTTATCGAAGACCCGACGCGTGTCTTCCGCGCTATCCGGTTCGAAATGCGGTTCGGGTTTCATCTGGGCCGGGATACTGCGGCCATGATCGCCAGCGCCGTCAAAATGAACCTGTTCCAGAGGCTGTCCGGGCATCGTCTGTTGGAAGAACTGAAGCTGCTGCTGGGGGAGCGAGCGCCGAGACAAGCCCTCAAACGATTGGCCGAATGTGACCTGCTCCGGTTCATTCATCCGAAACTGGGCTGGTCGAATCGATTGCAGTCGCTGCTGGAAGCGATCGAGCAGGCGGTGGACTGGTACCGGTTGTTGTATCTCGACCGGAAAATGGACGTGTGGCTCGTGTACATGATGGGTTTGCTGGAAGTCCTGCCGGAACGGGCCGTGTCTGAAATCCTCAAGCGGTTTCCTTTTTCTGAGCAGGAAGCGCACAAGCTCAAAGCAGCACGCGTCGGTTGTCAGGGGGTGATCAAGAAGCTCAGTGCCAGGACGTCGCTCAAACCCGCGGACTCGTACCGGCTTCTGTCAGGATTGTCGGACGAGACGCTTCTGGGCCTGATGGCCAAGAGCAAAGGCGACTCGGTGAAACGACAGGTCTCGGCCTTTCTGACGACCTATCAGAATGTGCAGCCGATTCTTACCGGGGAGGATCTGAAAGCGATGGGATTGAAGCCGGGGCCTCAATTCAAGACGATGTTGAATCGACTGCACGAGGCTCGTCTGAATGGAGAGGTGAACACGGAGGCGGAAGAACGCGAAATCGTCCGGCGCATGGCAGGTCTGTCAAAATGAGTTGGGTGGTCAGGCCTGGCGGAGCCGGGACGCTACGGACTCAGAGCCCCGTCAATTCATCGGAATGATCGTGGTCGAGACTTCATTCGGCAGCAGTAAGGTGACCACCGCGCGATTCTGCTCGTCCGGTTGAATCAAGGCGAACAACGGCACCGGCTGAGGCACGGCTCCTGGCGGAAGAGCCAGCATCGCGGGAAAATCGATCAGTGGCGAGAGCGTCGCCTGGCTCGCAAGACGAAGGCGAAAGGCCATCAGAATATCGCGCAGCCGTTCGGTTCTGTCTGCCTCGGACAACGCCTGACTCGGCGCGATTCCGATTTCCCAGAGCGGTTTCGTCACCGTGACGGGGAACGTCAGACCGAGCTTCTGCGCATCGACTGAGACGTCGATGAGAAAGCCGGCCCGGATCGCCTGCTGCCGGTTCGTCACCAGCTGGGCGGCCGGCATGTCGGGAGGAACCTCCGCGGCTCCAACCGGCTTCTCGGGATCATCGAGCCTGCTCTCCGTTTCCGCCGGCAATTCAGGAACCGTCTCAACCGTCCCTGCCTCCTGCTGCGCGGTTCGATCCGGTGCCAGGGTGGATTCTTCCGGCAGGGACGGGAGGGCGTGAATCAATCCCTCATAGACTTTCTTCGCGGATTCAGACCAGGCAGGGTTAAAGGGTCGGCCGGAAAAAGCCGCCTCGGCGGCTTTCCGTTCGTCATGCGTGAGTGCTCGAGGATTCTGTGTCGTGTTCATGGCCCATAGATAAGCCGATGGAACCCGAAGTCAAGGGGCGGGAAGGATCTAGTCGGGGAGACGCTGGCCTTTTGTTTCCGGGGCGAAGAGGAGCACCACGAGCCCGACCAAATAGATCAGAGCGACGGTGCTGGCTGCGCGTCCGAACGAGCCCAGTGTGGCGACGAGCCAGCCTGTCAGGAACGGAGAGGCGGAAGCCAGTACCCGTCCGGCGTTGAAGCAGAATCCGGCGCCAGTGGCGCGGAGGGCGGTCGGGTAGAGTTCCGGCAGATAGATAGGAAAGCCACTGAAGATGCCGTTATTGAAGAATCCCAGGATGGGCAGCAGCATGAGGACACCGATGTAGCTGGATGGAGCCAGGTAAGTGATCGGCAGCATCACGAAACTACCCAGGCACATGAAGGCAAACACAGGCCGGCGACCAAACCGATCCGCCAACGGACCAAAACCGAGGTAGCCGAAAATTGCACCGGCGTTCAGCGCCATGATGGCGTAACTCACATATGTGGCTAGGGCGGCGCTATCGGTGCCTTTGATATCGGGTAATTCTCGCACGAGCGTCGGAGCCCAATTCGTCGCGCCCCAGAGCCCGAACACGGCCACAAATGCCAGCGCCGACCCCACCAGCGTGGCCCGGCGTAAGTTTCCCTCGAAGATGGCCATCAGTGGAATCGTCTGTTGCTCACGGGCATGCGTCCACCGTTCCGGTTCCTTGACCCACCAGCGTACGAGCAGGGCCACAAAGGCCGGGAGAATGCCGACCAGAAACAGCGTGCGCCAGCCGTAGTCCTTCAGGAGCAGATTGAAGCTCGCGGCCAGGAAGAATCCAACGGCCCAGGCTGACTGCAAGATGCCCGCGGCTTTGGCACGCTTCTCCTCCGGCCAGGTCTCCGCTACGATGGCAGCACCGGCCGCCCATTCGCCTCCGATCCCGAGCGCCGTGAGAAATCGGGAGAGGGCCAGATGCCACCAGGTCTGCGCCAGGGCCGCGGCGCCGGTGAAGACGGCATAAATAACGATCGTCGCGATCAAAACCTTCGTCCGGCCGAATCGATCGGCCAAAACGCCGAACGTAATGCCGCCGATCGCCCAGCCGATCAGGAAGATGGAAAAGATGATGCCGCCATACCAGCCGACCTGTTCGGTAGTGGGCGGTCCGGTCCCTGTGTGCAGCAGATCATGCAAGGCCGGATGCAGGACGATGGCGTAGATGGTGGCGTCCATCGCATCAAAGACCCATCCAAGCCAGGCCACGAACAAGACCAGCCACTGATACGGTGTGATGGATGATCGCCAGGATCGGATGGTCATAGAGACTGTCTGCGCATGTGCAGCGGCCTTTCATCGGACAATTGACGGTTGACGAATGACGAATGACGAGTGACGCAGTGCACGCAAGGCTAAGAGGGTTTGCCCAAGGAGTCAATCCTTCGACTACACGCCCCTCCGGACGGGGCGGCTCAGGATTGACGCTGAGCTGCGCTGTGACCCCGCTTTCCGAAGCGGGGCATGGCGCCGTCGAAGCGTCAAGGTGAACCCTGCCGACCCCCGTGCTATAGTTCGTACCGGTCATGCGTATGAATTATTACCAGGTGCTCGGAGTCTCACGCGAGGCGTCTGACGAGGAGATCAAGAAGGCCTATCGCAAGCTCGTCTTTCAATTCCATCCGGACCGGAACCCTGACGACAACACTGCGGAAGAACGTATTCGCGAAATCAATACCGCCTATGAGATCGTGGGGGACTCCGACAAGCGTCGGAGCTATGACCGGCTGTTCTGGGGCGATGAACCCCGTGCCGACGCAGTTGATCCGGCTGTCATTCTCGATCAGATGGAGAGCAAGCTCTTTGACGAAGGACGGAAAGAGTTGTTTGCACTTCTGGTGAAAGATGTGAATCGGGTAAAAGCTGAGCTGGACGTGATTCGTATCCGAACCCTGGCAGCGCAGGGCTATGATTCATTCCTGGAGCCGGTCGTGAAAGGCCGAGCCATGGAAATCATGGATGATTTCGTGACGGATGACATGGAACGGAGAACACAGCGACTCGTCGAAGTGGCGACCGAGATGCTGGTATCGCAGGGGGTGGTGAAGCGCCGTGACGAAGGCGGGATTCGCTCGCTGCGCAACCGCCTCGAAGACTCGTTCCGCAAGGGTCGCGTCCAGGGCATCGCGTCAGCACTGGAACTATTTTACGAACGGAAGTAAGACGTCGTCCGTCAATCAGCTAAAGTGCGCGTTTCTCTGCATCGGTTGGTGAATGACGTTTGACGCTACTGCGATAATAGTCCCGCCACGAATTGTCCCGCTTGTATCACGCCCATGATCCGGCTGCGGTCACGCAGAAGCTCGATGCGCGTGAGCGGATTCCCCTCAATGACCAGCAAATCGGCCTGGAATCCTTTGCGGATCGTGCCGACCGACTCCTGCAATCCGATCAGCCTGGCTGCGGCAGAGGTTGACGCCATGATCGCATCCATGGGCGTCATGCCGAGCGCAACCATGCGATCGAGCTCCTGGGCATTGTCTCCATGATAGTTGAAGGGCGTGCCGGCATCGGTGCCCATGGCAATGGAGATACCGCTCCGGTGGGCTTTCCTGAAGCTCGTTTGATGGCGCTTTGTCATGGACCGGGCCTTGCTCAAGGCGCTTTCTGGAATGCCGCAGCCGGGCCGGCTTGCCGCGGTCGTGGCCAGGGCCGAGAGTGTCGGGACCATAAAGACACCGAACCGCTTCATGAGTTCTCCCGCGTCGTCATCCAGCAGAGTGGCGTGTTCGATCGAATGGACGCCCGCCTGAATCGCATTCTTCATGCCGGATGCCCCGTGGGCATGCGCCGCAACTTTCTTCTCCGCACGACGTGCGGCTTCAACGGCCGACGAAAGTTCCTCCATGGTCATCTGGGCCTGGTCCGGGGATGTGCCTGGCGTGAGGACCCCGCCTGACGCGATGACCTTGATCACGTCAGCGCCGGCGGCAAGTTGCTCTTCAACCGCCTGCCGGACCTGCTCTGCCCCTTCGACTTCCCGGCCGATGAATCGCGCATGCCCGCCGATCATGCAAATGGCGTGGCCTGCACCGATGATGCGCGGACCCGGTACAATCCCGGACTCGATGGCCCGTTTGAGCATGAAGATAGAGTGATCGCGGGAACCGACGTCGCGCACGGTCGTGAATCCGGCCTCAATCGTTGCCCTGGCGTGCCGTGCGGACTTCAGCAAGGTATAGGATGGCGGTTCCGATTCCATCGTGCCAACCACATCGGGTTCTCCGCCAAGGCACAAATGCACATGACAGTCGATCAGTCCGGGAATCACGGTCAGGCCACGGCCGTCGATGCGTCGAGCGCCCTTCGGGATCGTGATCGCCCGGCTGGGGCCGACGGCGACGATTCGTGTCCCGCGAATCAGCACAGTGGCTTGATCGAGCAGGGCGCCCGTCCCGTCGATCAGGCGGGTGCGATGAATCGCCAGGGTCATGAAAAGGTCACTCCACGATACACACGAGCAGCTGCCTGTAAGGCCAGCCCCGACGACGAGATCCATCCGGAGCGAGCCCCGATGTCTTCGAGCGCGTTCAATAGCGTCAGGACGTTGGCTTCCGTGCAGGACTCACCCATTAACCCGATCCGCCAGACCTTCCCTTTCAGCGGACCCAGCCCCCCGCCGATTTCAATGCCGAATCTCTCCAATAATTGTGTCCGCACGGCCGCCTCGTCGATGTGCGGAGGAATCGCCACGCAAGTCAGCATGGGGAGGCGGTGCCCCGCCGGCTGCAACGGCGCGAGGCCGAGAGCTGCAAGCCCCGCCACCAACGCCTCAGCGTGGAGTTGATGGCGGGCATAGCGGACAGGGAGCCCTTCCTCTTGGACGAGGCGCAAGGCTTCCCGTAGGGCGTAGAGCATCGAAATCGGTGCGGTGTGATGGTACGCGCGGTTATGCTCCGTCCAGTACCCGGCAATGAGCGCCATGTCCAGATACCAGCTCGGACAGGCGGTGCGGCGGGTCTTGATGGCGGCGAGTGCACGGTCGCTGAGGGTGAACGGAGCGAGACCGGGTGGACAGCTGAGGCACTTCTGTGTTCCGCTGTAGCAGATATCAATGCCGCATCGATCGACTTCGACCGGGAGGCCTGCCAGTGAGGTGACCGCATCCACAATGAACAGGGCATTGTGCGTGCGGCAGAGCGCACCAACTGATTCCAAAGGCTGCCAGGCTCCTGTCGACGTTTCCGCCTGCACGAGGGCCACGGCTTTGACCGGTCCGGAGCGATGAAGAGCCGCTTCGATTGCGCCCGGCTCGATGATCTGCCCCCAGGGAGCTTCGACCCGGATGGCTTTCCCTCCACAGCGTTCAACGATGGTCACCATGCGCGTACCGAAGACCCCGTTGATGCCGACTACGATGGTATCGCCGGGCTCCACCACATTGACGATCGCCGCTTCCATGCCGGCTGAACCGGTGCCGGAGATCGCGATCGTAAACCGGTTTGCCGTTGCGAATACCTGGCGCAAGAGGTCTTGAATGTCATTCATCACGGCAAGAAAGGCGGGGTCGAGATGTCCCAACAGCGGGGCCGATAGGGCCCGGAGCACACGTGGATGGACCATGCTGGGGCCCGGCCCCAACAGCAGTCGTCGCGGTGGAGACAAATCCTTCATAGGAAAGGAGGCTCCTTGCAATGTTGCGGAATGAGTATAGCCAAGTCCGGCCTGAGAGGCTATGCGCGAATCACTCTGGTTCTATGAGGTGTTCACTACTTTGAGGGGGTATGGGAGCTTGAATACCCGTGTTATAGTCATGGCGTCATGAGTGAAGAGCGCGTCCCCGTCGTCCAGCCGCAGGCCTGCCTACAGGCCGCCGAACCGGCAGGTTCTTCCGAAGCGACCGAGCCGTTCCGTTCTAAGCTGTCTATCGCCGTCAGCGTAATGTCCGCGATGATTCTGGTTGCCGCGATGGGGGCCATTCTCTGGTTTTCTGCGACCTTGCCGAAGCTCGACCGGTTTGAAGAGCCTGATCGTGCGTTGGACTTGATGGTGAGTCGCACAATGGAAGCGCAGGATGGCCTTCGCCAGTCGCCTGCGTGGCAGCAATGGGTGGCGGAGTGGGCCACCGGGAGTAACGAAAGAGAACGCGCGCAGGCCATCGGGTGGTATCAGGAACTGATTCGTACGATGGGTGCCCCGGCCTCCAAGCTGCGTCTGGCGATCCTCCAGGCCGAGTCCGGGCAGACACAGGACGCACTGGCTGAAGCGCGGAGGTGGCAGGACCTCAGAGCACCCATGCCTTTTTTCGGACAGTTGATCGAAGCGGCCTACGGGACGCGGCTGTTGGATCTGGATCGTGAAGTGGAGATGCAGGCTGAATTGGCGGAAGTGCTTCCGTCCGGGTGGTTCTACAATCACCTGGCTTCCAGATTGGCCCAACGAGCAGGTGATCAGCCGCTGCTCGCAACGGTCGAAGGGCAGATCGAGGTCCGGGGCGAACAGCTCCAGAGGCGGTCGCGGTTCCTGATCGTCGCCGAGCTGGTCTGTATGATCGTCGGCTCAGTCATGCTGCTGGGCATCGTCCGGCTGCGCGGTCAACGGACAGATATTCTTCGACTCCACCTGCCGGGTGTTCCCCCGCCCTGGCCTGGCGGGGTCGGCACGGCCGTGCTGCTGCGGGGCGGCGCACTCGGTGCCATTCTCACCGTGGTCTTTCTTTCGTTTCCTCCGATGGAGCATACGTCGCTGCGGGCGTTGGCTATTCCTCTGGCAAACCTGCCGCTTCTGGCGCTCGCCTATACGCACTTGCTCAAGCCTTCCGGGCTCGATTTCAGGAATGGATTCGGGCTTCAGATCGAGTGCACACAACTCGGCCGGCTGATCGGGATCGTCCTTGCCGTCGTCGCCGCCGGACTCTGGGGGGAATGGGTCATGGGACGGGCGGCAGAAGTGCTGAATCTGACCAACCACTGGACCGAATGGTTCGATCCAGGCCTGGTTTGGGCCTCCGGCTCGGCATTGACCGTGAGCTTGTTGGAGTATGTGATTCTTGCGCCGATCTTCGAGGAACTCGCGTTCCGGGGGCTCCTCTATGCCATGCTCCGCCGGCGCGTTCAGTTTTTGCCGGCTGCCTTCATCAGCGCGGGCCTCTTCGCGCTCGCCCACGGCTACGGATTGATCGGCTGCGTGAGCGTGCTCTGGAGCGGGTTTCTCTGGGCGTGGATCTATGAGAAGACGGGGAGCCTGATTCCCGGCATGATTGCCCACGCGCTGAACAATCTCCTGGTGTGTCTTACGGTGATGGCGCTGCTGCGATAAAGATCAAGCTGACAAGCCGGAGGAGCTGACACGCTCACCAAAGGGCAAGAGTCGGCCAAATACCACTATTTCATATCAACCTCTCAACGTTCGACGTCATTCCCTCCAATGCGTCGTACAAATCGGGATACTTCATCGTGTAATGCAAGTCCTTCGATAGCTTCGTGATGGAAAGGCATTTCCCGCTCTTGCCGTCCTGTGCCATGAGCGGTAGGGCAACCTTCCATCTGTCCCTGGCGGTCTCGCAGATTTCTCTCCAG
>DASPGL010000070.1:0-4759 GCA_035620635.1 Nitrospira sp.
TAGGGCATGCGCTGGTGGCGAAAAACGAGCTGCAGAACGTGTCGGACGCGGCTGCGTTAGCAGGCACACGTGCCCTCGGCATCATTTATGAGGGGATGACGGCGGCTCAGCAACAGTCCTACGTCCTCACGAGCGGTGATCAGGCGATTGTCACGAACGCTGTGCAGACAATAGCAAACGCAAACTCGGCCGCCGGTGTCTCGATCGCCATCAATGCATCGGACATCCAGATCGGGATCTGGAACCAGACGACCAGGACGCTTACGCCCACGGTCAATCAACCGAAGGCGGTGCGAGTGATATCGAGGCGGGATGGCTCGGCAAACGGAGCGATCAGTACGTTCCTTGCCAATGTGATCGGATTGTCCAGCGTGAGTGTGAGTGCAGTGGCGACCGCGGACATGACAGCCGTCGGACAGACTGCGCCTGGTCAATTAGATGTCCCCTTTGCGATCTCGGAGTATTATTTCACTCAGTTCGGCTGCGGAGACGCGATTAAGTTCTATCCGAATGACGGGACACCGCAAGCCTGCTCCGCCTGGGATACGTTCAATCAGTCCCCGGCGAATGCGAATACGTTGAAGCAGATCATAGATGGGATGATCGCCGGTACCTATCAATCACCAGCCACGGCGCCAGGAGATACCCTGAATTTCACCAACGGCAATGTGGCCAGCGCCTTTCCGAACCTGATCAATCTCTACAATCTTAAGAAAGACGCCAACGGTTATTGGGATGTCTTCGTGCCTGTGTATCAATCTCCGGACTGTAATCCGCCGAATGGCCCGATTCCGGTCATCGGCTACGCCGAAGCCAGGATCACAAACGTTCAAGGCGCGCCGAACTTTCTGATCTCCGCGACGATCCTGTGCGACATATTCGAGGGGAACACGGTCGGAGGCGGCCCTCCGTATGGGCCGGTTCTGTCGACGATTCCAGGCCTGGTCGAATAATTCTGACATCGGAAGGGATAGCTCGCATGGCTCGATTGATTGCAGTGTCGATCGACTGTCGGAATGAGGCGACCCGGCAGAACTTTGAAGAAATCGTCTCGCGCCGGCGCGACTACCTGATCACCAGAGGGAAAGGCACCGGTGCGGCCGACATGATCCTGCTCGATTTGGACGAGTTACGGCCGCAACAGACCTTCGCACACATCCGGGAGCTACTGAGCGCGGCGCCGGATCTTGAGGTGTTTCTGACGGCTTCTCGGACGGACCCGCAAATTCTCTTGGAAGCGTTCCGAATCGGCGTCAAGGAATTTCTTCCCCAACCGCTGACCCGTCAAGAAGTCGAGCCGGCCCTTGCGCGGTTTGAGGAGCGATTCAATGGGCGCGTATCAGGTGCGGAGCTGCAATCAGGAAAGGTCGTGAGTGTGATCGGTGCACGGGGAGGGGTGGGTGCCAGTACGGTGGCCACCAATCTCGCGGCTTCCATGCATCGGGAGTCGGCGGTGTTGGTGGATTTGGATTTCCACTGCGGGAATCTCGGGTTGTTCTTGGACCTGCATGCCTCCCAAGGTCTCAACGACCTCTCGAAGGACATCTCGCGCTTGGATGAGACGATCGTCCGGAGCAGCCTGGCGCGACATTCGTCCGGGCTTCACCTGCTCGCGTCGGGTTATGAAGGGGTTGACCAAGTCGCGCCGGTGACCAGCAGCACGATGCGCGTCATCGGCCTCCTTCGATCGATGCATCGGCATGTGTTCATCGATTGCGGACATGTGTTGGAACCGGCCGTCAGGGAAGCGCTGGACTGCTCAGATCAGATCGTCGTCGTGACAACGCTGTCGCTACCCGTCATCCGGCGGACCAAGTGGTTGCTGGAGACGTTGGGAACCGCACACTATGAGGCCGGCAAGGTGACCGTGATCGCCAATCGCTATACAAAGGACCAGAAGGAATTGTTGGGCGAAATCGAGAGCATGCTGGGCGTGCGTATGGCCGGATTGATCCCGAACGATTATCCAACGGCCAGTGAGGCCCTCGACCATGGAAAACCGCTGGCGATCATGGCGCAGAAAACAGCCATCGGGCAATGGTATTTGCAGGAAGCCGGTCGGCTGCTTGGCGATCAGCCTGCTGTCGCCGGGGCGATCTCTGGAAAAGAGCGGGGCAAGAACGCCTCGTTCTTGAGCCGGTATCTGCCCGGTTTCGGGCTTGAGGCGGGACGGAAGTCGTCGGTTGTCTAGCAGGCTGTAGGCAACGGAGAGCCAAGGAAGGCACACAGACACTATGCTCAGCATGAAACAGGCTAACGGGGCTGAAGTCGCGTCCCACTATCATGAGTTGAAAGATCGACTGCACCAACGAGTGATTGAGTTGCTTGATCTCCACGCACTGAACACGTTGCCGCAGGAGGCGATACTGACGCAACTGACCAAATTGATCGAGCAGTTGTTGCAGCAAGAATCCGTTCCACTCAATCAGCGGGAACGGTCGCAGGTGACCCAGGACATTCTCAATGAAGTGCTCGGGCTGGGACCGTTGGAGCCATTGCTGGCTGATCCGACCGTCAATGACATCCTGGTGAATGGGTACAAGCAGGTCTTTGTCGAGCGGTCCGGCTGTTTGGAACTGACGTCTGTCCGGTTCAAGGATGATGCCCACCTGAAGAAAATCATTGAGAAGATCGTGTCACGGGTCGGGCGTCGCATCGACGAATCGGTGCCGATGGTCGATGCGCGCCTTGCCGATGGTTCTCGCGTCAACGCGATCATTCCTCCGCTCGCAATCGATGGGCCGTCGCTCTCGATCAGGAAATTCAGCAAGGATCCGTTGCAGCTGTATCATCTGATCGAAAAACGATCGTTGACACCGGAGATCGGCGAATTACTCAAGGCGATCGTGCAGGCCCGCTTGAACGTGCTCATTTCCGGCGGAACCGGGTCCGGAAAAACCACGCTGCTCAACGTGCTGTCCGGATTCATTC
This sequence comes from Nitrospira sp., assembly GCA_035620635.1. GTDB lineage: Bacteria > Nitrospirota > Nitrospiria > Nitrospirales > Nitrospiraceae > Nitrospira_D. The sequence goes on from DASPGL010000070.1 coordinate 2,932, forward strand.
CGAACAATGAACGGATCGTGACGATCGAGGATGCTGCGGAACTTCAACTGCGTCAGGATCACGTGGTCCGCCTCGAAACGCGCCCTGCCAATATCGAAGGGAAAGGCGAAATCGCGCAGCGGGAACTGGTCAGGAATGCCCTCCGCATGCGTCCCGACCGCATCATCTTGGGCGAGGTTCGAGGAGCGGAAAGCCTTGATATGCTGCAGGCGATGAACACCGGTCACGATGGCTCCCTGACCACGGTCCATGCCAATTCCTGCCGGGATGCCCTGACCAGGATTGAGACTTTGGTGTCGATGGCCGGGTTCAATCTGGCGGCGAAGGCCATGCGGCATTATGTATCGTCCGCGCTGGATGTCATTGTACAGATCGCCAGGTTGTCCGACGGGACGAGGAAGTTGATCAGTTTGCAGGAGGTCGTGGGGATGGAAGGAGACCTGATCACCTTGCAAGAACTCTTTACGTTCCAGCAGACCGGTCTCGATGAGAAGCGGAAAGTTAAGGGTCGATTCAGGGCGACGGGTGTCCGTCCGAAGTTTGCCGAACGGTTGGCTGCCAAAGGCGTGGTTCTTCCGGCCGATCTCTTTGACCCACAGAAGGTGTACGAATGCTGACCGCTCTGATTGCGCTCGGTATTTTCGGGACCATACTGGCGCTGCTGGAAGGGGGGGCGGCGGCGTATCGCCTGATGGCCCCGCGCGGAACCGATCGTGTCGTCGAGCGGATCAAACAATGGTCGGCGCCGACAACGACGGTCCAAGTGGAGATTGTCCGAAAAGAGTCGCTTAGCGATATCCCGTGGCTGAATGAGCTTCTCGCAACAGCTCGTCGTTTCCAGCCATTTCGCGCGCTCCATCGGCAGGCCGACTGCCGGGCGCCGCTGGGGGTTTTCGTGTTGGCGACTCCGCTGTTGACGTTGAGCGGGTTGATGTTCGCCCTATCGATGCACGTTCCGGTTGTGGGCGCGCTCCTCTTGGCGATGATGGCAGGCGCTCTCCCTGCCGGATACCTCTATTGGCTCAAACAGAAACGGATGGCGATGTTCGAGCGCCAGTTGCCGGAAGCACTTGAATTGGTTTCTCGGGCCCTGAAGGCCGGTCATGCCTTTTCGGTGGGGTTGAAGCTGGTGGGAGATGAAGCCGCCGATCCCGTCGGAATCGAGTTCAGGCGAGTGTTCGATGAGATATCGATGGGGGTGGCTCTTCCACAGGCGCTCAAGAACATGACGGACCGGCTGGATTGCGTCGATTTGCGGTTTTTTGTGACTTCGGTATTGGTGCAGCGGGAAACCGGAGGGAACTTGTCCGAGATTATCGACTCACTGGCGGACTTGATTCGCAAGCGATTTGAATTGCAACTGAAAGTGAGAGCTTTATCGGCGGAGGGACGGTTTTCGGGAATTATTTTATTCTTTCTTCCCTTGGTTGTCGGGGGAGCCCTCTACTGGTTGAATCCCGAATATATGTCGATCCTGTTCACTGACCCGATCGGACAGAATATGGTCATGCTCGGCTGTGTTCTTATGGTAACAGGAGCATGGATTATGAAGCGCATGGTGGCGATTAAGGTGTAGGGAGTTACGTATGGATGTTCCTGTCATCGTCGGACTGGTCACATTTTTGGGGATCATGCTGATGAGTTCGGCGGTCTTCTTGTATTTCAATTCCAGAGAAGCAGTGCAAGCCTGGCGGCGCCGGGCTGACGGGGCCACTGCCGCCGACGAATCGCGAGCAACCCTTGCTGGGATGGTCGAGGAGCTCAAGGCACAGTTGCAAGAGTTGTTGGAATGGTTCGGGAAGTTTAACCAGCCCTCCAACGTCGAGGA
>DASPGL010000071.1:0-14371 GCA_035620635.1 Nitrospira sp.
TCGGTCATCGCCTCCATGTCTTCGTCCGTCATGGCATGGCCGCCTTTCAACGGCACGAGTCCGAAGCCGGCCGGTGTTTCTTCGAATCCGAATCCTCTGGTACGGCTCAATTCGGTCAGATCGTGGAACAGGGATTTCTTCTTTCCCTCCGTGTCTTCGTTCAGCTTGGCTTTGGCGTCGAGGTATTTCTTGCTTTCAAAGGCGCCGGGGATATCGCGGCGCAAACTCTCGATGAACGCAGCCATCTCCCGTTTGAAGGCGCACCCCTGTCCGGCTGGAAACGACAGGCTGACCGGGCGCGATGCATCCTGAAAATTGTTGACGTAACACCAGTCGGACGGGACAGGGGCCGCCTGCGCCAGCCGTTTGACCATCTGACGCACGAGCGTGCCTTTCCCGGTGCCGACCGGACCGGAGACGTAGAGATTGAACCCCGCGCTCTTCATGCCCAGCCCGAACTCCAGGGCCTCGACCGCCCGTTCCTGCCCGATGATTTCAGTGAGAGGCTCAAGCTCGCTCGTGTCCTCGAAGCCGAGTTGCCCGGGTTCGATCATCGGGGAGAGCATCGAGACGGGGACTTTGAATTTGTCCATGGCCATCTATGGCCCCTTCGTTGCCATCGGGGGAGGGAGCGTCACCACCGTGGCCTGGGGACCTTTCTTCCCTTGTTCTAAGCCGAATACGACTTCCGCTCCGTCTTCAAGACGCTCAAAGGTGAGTCCTTGCAGTGCGTTCGCATGAAAATACACCTCACCGCCCCCTTCCTTGAGGATGAATCCGTAACGCTCTTTGGGGAAGAGCTTGCAGACCACGCCCCGATAGGGTGGAAGGGGAGACATCCGGATCTCCGTCTTGGCGCGTTTCTCGCGATACTTGCGGAGTTCGATAGAGACGGCATGAAAGGCGGACCGGATGGCCTCTTCGAAAGTCTTATCTTCCTTCCTGGCCGTCATGGTGTGGCGCCCCGGCAGCGTGACCACGACGAGCGCCTCCGCGACGTTCGCGAGCTTCTTGTGGTGTCGATTCTTCGTCAGCGTGACGCGGCCGTGAATCAGATCTTCATGCCCCCGTTGCAGGTCATCCATGCGGGCTTCGATTTCGGTCTTCCACCGGGGGGTCATGGCAACATTGCGGCTCTCGATTTCCAATTCCATTGTGCCTCCATATGGGGTTGATCCGGCTGTCTCCCCACCAGGAGCAGCAAACGATATGCCGACCGTTCACTGTGATCTGAGGCAACCGGCCGGAGGCCAGAGCCTGATGTTTTACGCGTCTCTCTGTCGGCTCCCGCCAGTTGTTCTCACCGATGTGACGCTTTTTTCCACAGTGCCGATTCGAGAGGTGGAGCCCAATGCGCCAGTTGTGAATGGTGAGGATCCGGGGTGGGGTGCAGATTCCGTAGGACGATAGGCGCGATCGGGCTTGGTGAGTGGGTGCCGTTTGACGAATGGCGATTGACGAGCCCCGGCCCCATCGGTTTCGTGGTGGAACGTGATTTGCGTGATCTATTGGTATGCCGGCGTTGAGCAAGCAGGCTTTGGAACGGTACCTCCGGACCCGGTTCGGTCCTGAAGCCACGCTTCTCTCCTACGGAAGGATCGGGAAGCCCGGCTCCAGGGGAGAGGAGAAGCGGTATGGGTACGGCACGCCGGTCAAGCTGACGTTCCGCGTCGGCCGCCGCGTCCGGTCTTCCGTACTCGAAACCATGAAGCCGGGCCCCTTCGGGCACGAGCACATGGCCGACCGGGCCCAGGCGATCCTGTGGGATTATGAGTCCTACGGACGGCTGCCCCGCCATGTGAAGGCGCTCGATGTGGGCGCGTTCGACGGAAGGCAGGCGCTCTTCTCCGTTGCCGACGCCCGTGAATTCTTCGTGCTGAACGAATGGGCCGAAGGGATCACGTATCATCGAGACCTGGCCCGACTTGCGAGGGGGGCGGTGCTCCGCACACTCGACCGGGCGCGGACGATCGCGCTGGCGCGCTATCTGGCGAGGATCCATGCGAAGAAACGCAGGGACGCGGATCTTTACAGGCGCCGGCTGCGCGAATTGATCGGTCATGGCGAATGCATTATGGGATTGACCGACAGCTATCCGGCGCGTTGTGGGTTCATCACCGGCGACCTGTTGCGAACGGTGGAAGAAACGTGCAACCGGTGGCGGTGGCGTCTGCGCGACAAGGCCAACCGGCTCTCCCAGGTGCACGGCGATTTTCATCCGTACAACGTGCTGTTCCGGACGGGAACCGATTTTTCTGTGCTGGACCGGTCGCGCGGGGAATGGGGCGAGCCGGCCGACGATGTGACCGCGATGACGATGAACTATCTGCTGAACTCGCTGATCCGATGGGGCAGGCTCCAGGGTCCGTTTGAGATCCTGTTCCGGTTATTCTGGGATACCTATCTGGAAGCCAGCGGCGACGAGGAAGTAACCGGAACCGCCGCTCCCTTCTATGCGTTTCGCGGCTTGGTCGTGGCGAGTCCGCTCTGGTACCCCAACCTGCCGATGGAGGTTCGCCGGAGCCTGTTTCACTTCATTGAAAACGTCCTCGACGTGCCGCGTTTCGCCCCTAGTCGAGTGAATGAGTACTGTGCTTGATACAGCGGCTGGGATCCTCATCCGTCACACGCCAACCGTTGTCCATCCACGGATGAGCGTCTCGGAGCGCCCATGCACGATCGACGAATGACGATTGACGGTCCTTTAAAGGGCTTCGCCATCTGGCTCACCGGCCTGCCCGCTTCGGGGAAGAGCACCATCGTTGCCGCGCTGCTCCCTCGACTCGAAAGCCTTGGGTGCGCGGTCGAGGTGCTGGAGTCTGATGCCGTCAGGCGGGTGCTCACGCCGACTCCGACCTACGCACCGGTGGAGCGGGATCTCTTTTACCGTGCCCTGACGTTCACGGGCGCGAAGCTGGTGGCGCACGGGGTGACGGTGGTCTTCGATGCGACGGCGAACCGGCGGGTGCATCGCGACTTCGCACGAAGCCTCATTCCGAAGTTCATCGAAGTGGCCGTGGAATGTCCGCTCGCGACGTGTATGGAGCGAGACCATAAAGGGACGTATCGGCGGGGACAGCGCGGCGAATCCTCTACGGTGCCGGGGTTGCAGGAGCCTTACGAAGCGCCGGTCAATCCGGAGGTGAGAATCGATACGACGAAGGTTCAAGGGAAGGAAGCCGCAGGCATGATCCTGAAATTTGTACAGGAACAGGTGCTATAAATTGTGCCTCTTTGTCCAAGCCAGCGGTTGTCGCCCAGGCCTCTAAAGGAGGCGGCCGAACAGATCCGGAAGCTCCATCCACAAGTCAAACGTGAGATCAAGCAAGGCATCAAGGAACTTCTTGTGGCTCCTTTTGCCGGGCATGCGTTCCAGTTTGAGTTAGCCGGTTTCCGATCGTGCCGCGTTCGGACTCATCGTAGTATCTATCGGCTTCATGATGAAGAGTCCTGCCTCACGTCGTCTTTGTGGGTCCTCGCCGTAGCGTCTATGAAGAACTGAGAACGCTATTGCTCGCGGATCAGTGAACGGACTCACACACTCTTCGCGCGCCAGTGCCCGCGCATTCCGTTATGGATCGGTAACGATTCCCTCACGAGAGATACCGTGCAAACCATTTCCCCGCATGGTCCGCCACCTGCTCCAGCGTGCCGGGTTCTTCAAAGAGGTGCGTGGCGCCGGGAACGATGATGAGCGTTTTCTCGCAGGTGAGCGCATCGTAGGCGGACTGATTCATTTCGATGACCGGCTCATCGTCGCTCCCGACGATCAAGAGCGTCGGGGCGGCTACTGCTGCAAGATAGGGTTCGGCCAGATCGGGCCGCCCGCCCCGTGACACCACGGCTTTGATGTTCGACGGTTCCCGCGCGGCGGCCTGCAACGCTGCACCGGCGCCGGTACTGGCGCCGAAATAGCCGACCCCCATTTTGCTCGTCCTCCGATCTGACTCAAGCCAGGCTTTGGTCAGTAGGAGTCGGTCCGCCAACAAATCGATGTCAAACACCTTGCGTCGATCATCTGCTTCCTCTTCGGTTAACAGATCAAGGAGCAGAGTGGCGAGCCCGTGCTGCTGCAAGTGGCGGGCGACGAAAGTGTTCCGGGGGCTGAACCGGCCGCTGCCACTGCCGTGTGCGAAGACGACCACGCCGGGTGAACCGGCCGGGAGGCCGAGCAGGCCCTCCAGGGTCAGTGTCCCCTTTGTGATCTGTACGGTTTGTTCGGACCGGACTCTCATGACCGTCTCCCCTTCTTTTTGGCGGTCGCACAAGGGGCCGGTCGGTTGAGGTCCGTCGGCAGTCGTGTCTGTTTGTCAACGCACGCGGTATCAAGTTGCGCCTGCGTCAGGCCGGTGACGGACAAGAGGATGGCACCGCTCAAGTCCGCCCGATGCAAATCTGATCCGTCGAGCCCTGCACCGCTCAAATCGGTGCCGGCCAATACGGCATCCTGGAGGTTGGCTTCCTGGAGATTCGCATGGGTCAGATCGGCGCCGGTGAAATTCGCTCCGCGCAAATCCGCCCCGACGAAATTGGCCGCCTCCAGTTTGGCTCCGTTCAATCGGGCTTGCCGGAGCGAGGCTTTCGGCGCGTAGATCTCACTCAAATCGCCGTTCGTGAAAATCGTGCGTAATCCGCTGGCTTCAATCAGGACCGCACGATTGAGGGAGGCATCCCGGAAATCGGCGTCGTCGAGCACGGTGTGATAGAGAATGGCCATCCGGAGCTTCGCCGACTGCAGATTTGCCTTGATCAGGCTGGCCTGTTCCAAATTGGCTCCTTCCATGTCGGCCTCTTGCAGGCCGGCTCCCTGCAGGTTGGCGTACCGCAGGTCTGCGCCACGGAGGATCGCCTCTCGCAGGTTGGCCTCGCGCAGATTCGCTTCGTCCAGATAGGCGCTTTCCATATCGGCTTCAACCAGCTGAGTCTTGTCGAGTTGCGCGCTGTCCATGAGGGTGCCCTGAAGATTGGCCCGGTACAAGTTGGCTCCCGTCAGGACCGTGCGGCGTAAGTCGGCTCCCATGAGGTCGGTCTCCAACAGGACCGCGTGCCGCAGTGTCGCTCCATAAAAGTACGCGTCCACGAAGTTGCCGCCGGTCAGGTCGGCGGCGGTGAGATCGGCGCCTTCCAGCTGAGCCCGCTCGAACGTGGACTCGCGCAACTTGGCACCGATGAGGACGGCGTCGAAGAGCGCCGCTTCATCGGCGATGGCACGAAAAAGATTCACGCCTGTGAGTCGAGCACGGCGGAGATCCGCTCCAGAGATGTTGCTCCCTTCCAGCACCGCTTTCGAGAGATCGGCTCCCGCGAGGCTGGCCTGTGCGAGGCTGGCCTCATACAGATTCGCGCGGCGAAAGACGGCGCCTTCGAGTTGAGCCCGCTCCAGATTGGCTCCCGCGAGCGCCGCCCCACTCAGGTCTGCCTGGCAGAGCTCCGCGCGCCGGGCTCCCGGATTGCTCCGATGTTCCACCCACCGCGCATGTGCCTGCACCAGGGCCTGCAACGCTTTGGCCGGGACGGACTTCTTCTTGTAGAGGCCCTTGCAAGACGGAGCCGCAGAGGAGGCCAGGTCGCGGTCCGCCGGGTCCGCTGCCCCGAAAGATACGGCAGCGAGTCCGAGGGACATAATCAGGCCCACGATCACGGCTGGCACGGAGGCGTGCTTCATTTCATGTCTCCTTCAATGGTTCAAGTGCATGGTCGACGGTCTGGGCCAAGATCCGTAGAGCCGGAGAGATCTGGACCTCATAGGCCTGAACAGTCCCGAGCGTACGCAGGGATTCCGGAAGTCGCGCGAGCTGCGTTGCTGTGCGACGACGCAGCTCCGTCAAGCTTGGCGCCCGAGCGAGGCGGCGGCCGTCTTTCATGACCGGTACGAGCAGCGGTTCACCGTGCAGATGATCGTCCTGCGTCGTGACGACGTCATGGTCGAGTCGGCCATCGTCCGCGTCATACCGATAGACCTGCTTCCGGCCTGGCCAGGTGGCTTTGCCCTCCGAACGTTTGCGGCACGGACGTCCGGCATATTCCTGGAGCTTGTAGGCACAGTCAAGCGAGGGCGCATCGGCGGAGGTCGTCATGGCCGTGCCGACGGCGAAACTGTCGATCGGTGCGCGATTGTCGATCAACTCTTTCAAGCGGTATTCGTCGAGGTTGCCGCTTGCGAGGATCTCCGCGTGGGACAATCCTCCCTCATTCAGAATACGACGGACCTTTCGGGCATGGTCGCCGAGATCTCCGCTGTCCAGCCGCACCCCTTTCACGGTGATTCCCTTGGCCTTGAGCACCGGAGCCAGCGAGACGACCTTCCGCGCGGCCGCTTCCGTGTCGTAGGTATCGATCAGGAGGAGGACGTTGTCCGGTTGAGCCTGCGCGAAGTGGTCGAACGCGGCGGTTTCGTCCTGGTGGGCCTGCACGAAGGAATGGGCCATTGTGCCGTAGAGAGGGATGTCATAGGCCATGCCGGCCAGCACCGTGGCGGTTCCGGCAAAGCCGACGAGATAACTCGCGCGTGCAGCGAGGAGGCCGGCTTCGGCACCGTGGGCGCGGCGCAGACCAAAGTCGATGAGCGGTTTTCCGCCTGCGACCAGCACCGACCGCGCGGCCTTCGACGCGACCATGGTCTGAAAATTGAGCAGGTTCATGATGCGGCTTTCGACGAGTTGGGCCTGCGGAAGCGGCGCGACGATCCGGAGCATCGGCTCGTGCGGGAAGAGAATCGTTCCTTCCGGCACGGCGTCCACGTCACCGGTGAATTGCAGTGTTTCCAGGTAGCGAAGCAGCGACGGCGTGAATCGTCCTGATTGATCCAGCCAGGCGAGTTCTTCAGACGTCACGCGCAGGCCGGAGAGCATGTCCAGGACTTGCTCAAGGCCCGCGGCGACGAGGAAGTTCCGATGGGGAGGCAACTTGCGAACGAAGAATTCGAATGCCGCCGGCCCCTCCATCCCCTGTTGCCGGTAGGCCTGAGCCATGACGAGTTCGTACAGATCGGTCAGCAGGGCGCTGGTCGATGGATTCATGTCGCGAGCGTCTCCCATCGGATCGGTACGGCTCCCAGGCCGATCATCTCCTGTTCGGCGCATCGGCCATCCTCGGGGCGGAGGTTCACTGCCCTGATGCCGTCCATCAGCAGGCACACGTCATAGCCCAACGATCGGGCGTCTTTGACGGTGCCGAGCACGCAGTAGTCAGTCGCTAATCCGCCGATGAACAATCGCCGTACGCCGAGCGCTTGCAGAAGTCGCTTGAGCGAGGTGTGCTGGAAGGCAGAGTAGGCTTCCTGGCCCGGGTCGATGGCCTTGTAGATGATGACGGCGGATGCGGGCGTCGCAAATGATGGCGGCGGCAAGGCGCCTGGTGAACCGGCGACACAGTGCACCGGCCACTGTCCTCCCTGGGACAGGAACGAGCAGTGGTTGGGAGGGTGCCAATCGCGCGTGAGGTAGATCGGGAGACCGCGGGTGTGAAACCGGTCGAGATAACGGGCGAGGACTGGAATGATCTCATGGCCGCCCTTGATACCGAGCGCTCCGCCGGGAAGGAAATCGTTCTGAATATCCGCAAGGAGCAGGGCGTCGTCAGCTGTCAGAGATATCATGGAGGGAAGCGCCGTGCCTGTTGGAATCTGAGGATCTGTCGCTCTGGTGATTCCCAGGAACTCATTCGACAGATAGTCAGATGGTCAGATCGTCAGATCATCAAAACACTACTGTCCCTGTTGGGACAGGAGTCGAACGTACGCGAGTACGTCCTGCATTTCTGCGTCCGTGAGCTGTCCTCTCCATGAATGCATCGGGCTGAAGACGACGCCATGCTCGATCGTGCGCAATAACTCCTCATCCGACTTGAGAAAGGACCGGAACCGGTGAAAATTCGCCGGGGCCACTTTCAAGGAATCGGCGACAGGTCCGTCTCCCCAGCCTCCGGCCCCATGGCACTTCACGCAGTGCAGGGTGTACACGGTTTTCCCGCGTGCAAGGTCGGCTGGATAGTCCTGGGCGAACAGGGATGACGCAGCCAGGCCACTCAGAGCGAGGAAACCGTAGAGTCCGGCGAATTGGAGTCGGTGTTCTCTCGTGCGCGATCGCCGGTTCTCCTGCATGGAACTAACTCTTCTTCGTTGTGTGGGCAATAAATGGGCTGAACAGTTGCTGAAGTTTCTTGCTTCCGCAGGCCGGGCATGTGACCGCACCGGCTTCGTGCTCCTTCAGTGTCACCACGATCAACGACTCTTTCCCGCAGTCCAGGCATTTGTAATCGTACATCGGCATGACCGGTCTCCCTCGTCCTAACTGAGAATCATCAGCGGATAGGTTCCCTGGTGCAGGAGGGCATGCGAGACGCTTCCCAGCACCATGCGCGTCACGCCGTGGCGTCCACGGGATCCCGCGAGAATCAGATCCGCATTCACGGCCTTGGCTTCCTGGAGAATTCCTTCCACGGGGGTACCCAGCGTGGCCGTCACACGGGTTCGGTACCCCAACGGGCCGAGCTTGGCAGCTGTGTCGTTGAGGAAATCCTGAGCGTTGCGCAGGGCATGGCTCTCCATCTGCTCCGCCGAGGCGGCATCCACCGGCCAGGGCGGTCTGGTATGCGGGAGGACGGTAAAGAGGGTGATGGTGGCGGGGTCGCGAAACGGTTTCTGCTGAAGAAATCGCAGCGCATGCTCCGCATCATCGGTGCCCTGCAAGGGGAGCAGAATCTGGCTCAGAGCCTTCAAGGGCCCGGGAAGGATCAGTTTCGCACCGGGTGCGAAGGTCAACACGCGATGAGCCACGCTCCCGATGAGCCGTTCTTTGATCGGGCCGAGACCGCGCGTACCGAGAAGCACGAGGTCTACCTTGTGTTGTTCGGCCAGCGCGACGATCTGATCGGCCGGAGATCCGACCACCAGATGCTTCGTGACGGGGCCGGTTCCCATCGGGAGTAGCGACACGATACGTTCCAGCAGGCGAATGCCGTCTTCGCGCATGTTGCGCTCGACCGTCTCGTACAGCTCCCGTGACACCTCCGGCATCATCATCGGATAGGCCGGGGTCGGGACATCGAGCACGTGGAGGATGTGCAACTCTTCCGCCCGACTCAGATGCTTGAGTGCTCGCACGGCTTCATACGAGTGGTCAGAACCGTCGACTGCAAGCAGGAGTTTCATCACCGTCACCTTCTTTCACTTGCGGAGTTGTCGATCCTCCGTATCTCCATGGGTTACAGGGGCAGTAGCACGGTGGCGATCATCAGGTAGATGCCGACACTCACGATGTCTTGGATCACCGTCGCCACAGGTCCGCTGGCCAGCGCCGGATCCGCGCCGAGCCGTGCCAGGCCCAACGGGAGCAGGCTGGCCATGACGGTCGCGACGACGGTCGTCACCCCCAGCGAGGCTCCCACCACCATCGCCAGGGCGGGATGTCCGTTCCACAACCATAGACCCCCGCCGGCGATGACCGCGACGATCGTTCCGATGGAAGCGCCGATCACTGCTTCTTGAGTCAGCTGGGTCCACAGCGCGACTTCGCCATAGGCGAGACGGCGAACCAATACTGTCTCGGTTTGCGTCCCGACGGCGTCGGCCATGTACACAACCAGAGGAAGAAAGAACGCAAGAGCCACTTCACGACGCAGCGAGACTTCAAAGGCTGCCGCCACTCCACTGGCCAAAAACCCTCCTGCCAGGCCGACCATCAGCCATGGGATGCGTGCACGGACGGCGGCGAGGGTCCGCTGCCCGGCGGCCGGCAGATGATCGATGCGACTGAGACCGCCCATGCGGAGAAAGTTATCCACATGTTCCTCATGCAGCAAGGCCAGGAGACGCCCGATCGGAATCGCGCCCAATAACCGGCGGCGGGTGTCGATGACGGCGACATCCGCATCATGGCGTTCGACGGCGCGCAATGCCACCGTTTCGGCCGGATCACCGGGGAGGACCTCGATCGGAGGCGCCCCTTCGAGTTCGGCCAGGGCGGTATGCTCCTTCGCTTGAAGGAGCCGCTCGATCGGAACCTGCCCGACGAGGACGGCTTGATCGTCAACGAGGTAGACATGACCTACCTCTTCCCACGTATGACGCCGGAGCGCTGACACCATATCGCCGACCGTGAGATGTTTATCGCCGCGGGGAATGTCCACCGTCATGAGCTCAGCGGCGGTCGTCATCTCACTCCTGGTGGTTGTTGATTCATAGGCAGTCTGTCGGACAGAAGAAGACGAAGTAAACCACGATCGCCAGACCCAAACCCACCGCTCCAAGCAGTAGCCACTGTGTGCGCGTCATTCGCTCCATTCCTCTTGAAACTGTCTTCCAGGCAAGTCCAGTGCCGCTTTTATGGGAGATCGTCAGGGGTGAGCCGTGAGGGGTAAGAGGTGAAGAGGCAAAGACATTTTTTCGTTCTGTCCCTTCACCCCTGCCCCTTGCCCCCTCACGGCTCGTGGGGCCTTCTGCTACAGCCGGCGAATGACCGGTGTAGCAGACCTCCCCTTCTTCCGGAAACGGAGCCGGTGGCTGAGGGACGACGGCCTGAGCGCGAGTGGCAAACCCGTCGTTTCTCCAGGCCATTAGCCATTGGCGATCAGTTCCTCGTCAATGGCACCGCCCTTGCTCAATTTACGGGAGGGAGGGAGAGCTATGGGGCAAGACAGGGGCTTGTTTAAGGCGATTCTGGTTCCGGTCGATTTCTCACCCTGCTCGGACGAGGCGTTTCGGGTAGCCTGTCAGATGGCGCGTCTGTGTGGCGCCAGTCTTCTCGTCTTGCACGTGATCGATACCAGCGCCCTCGCGGCGTTCAATCGGCTGGGCTTGTTGGCTGTTCCCTCAGATGCCGCTGCTCAACGGCGCCGGCTGCGCCATCATGCCCGGCTGAATGTCCGGAGGCTGCTGGAGTCGGAGGAGGCCAAGGATCTCGCCCTCACACGCATGATTGTCGAGGGCGCGCCGTTCGTCGAAGTCTCGAAAATTGCGCGCATGGGCAAGGTGGATCTGGTAGTGATGGGCAGTTACGGCGGGCGGTCCGGCAGTGTGGAGAAGATCTTCTTCGGCAGCACGGCCGAGAAGGTCGTGCGCACGGCAGGTTGTCCTGTGTTGACCGTTCCGCTTCCGGCGTCCGCAGGACCACGAAAATCGACGCGCTGATCGCGCTATGAAGGAGGGGACTATGGCCAGACGGCCTGATCCAGCGAGTAGGAGGTGTCTAATCCTCGTGTTGACGCTGACGGCCTGGTGGGTGCAGGCGGGACTGCCGGTGGCGCAGTCCGAACAGGTGGTGGAGGTGACAATCAAGGATTTCAAGTTTGTGACGAAACAGGGCGTCCTGCGGCTCGGTTTTCCGACGGTCATCAAAGTGCGCAACGAGGGCGCCGAACGCCATGATTTCGGGTCGACGATGTTTGAGGGGATTCCGACGCAGATTGAAAAGGACGGGGCGATCGTGTACGGCCGCGGTGTGGGGGGCGTCTTTCTCGATCCGGCACGCGAGGTGGCCATCCGGTTTGATATGACTCGGCCCGGTCGGCATGTCTTTCGGTGCTCCATTCACCCGACGATGAGCGGAGAGTTACTCCTGCTGAGCGCGGAGGCGGTGTGAACGAGGCCGGCGGAAGACCCAAAATCCTCCTCGCGACCGACGGGTCGCGGGGGGCGGAAGTGGCGGAGGCGTATGCCCGTGCACTGGCCCTATCGTGGGGGGCGACGCTGACCGTCGTAAACGTGCTGGAGTTTCCTCCGGGGCTCAATCCGGAGTACCCCGTGAATCGATTGTATTTGGGCGAACTGATGAAGCAGGCCGCACGGGAATTGGTGGAGCTGAACGCGCGGGCGGCCGACCGCGGAATTCCGGTGCATACCAGGGTTGCGACGGGCATCCCGAGCGAGGAAATCCTCGCGGCTGCAGTGGCCGAAGATCCGGATCTCATCGTCGTGGGCACCAGGGGGAAGACCGGCCTCGCACATGTTCTGCTGGGGAGCACGGCGGAACGGATTATCCGGGCAGCGCCCTGCCCGGTGCTGGCCGTGCGGATGGAGGGGCATGGGGAGGACCAGACCGGCAGAAGCCGACGTGATCCTGCGGGTCCTGACCGGATTCTGGTGCCGATCGATTTTTCCGATTGCTCGCTCGATGCGCTGGAGTACGCCGTTATGGTCGCGCAGCGGGCAAAGGCGTCCCTGACGCTGATCCACGTCCTGGAACCGGTGTTATACGGGTTGGACTTCACCCTTCCCCATGTGACAGAGCGGGGACAGATGCGGGACGCGATCAAAGAGCGGCTCTCCGGAGTGGTGTCGGCACTGGCCGCCGCGCAGGTGAAGTCCGACTACCTGGTTCGCGGAGGGCTTCCTGGCGATTCCATTCTCGACGCGGCCCGAAGCCAGCCGGCTGATTTGATTATCATGGGCACCCACGGGCGGCGCGGCCTGTCCCATGTCTTCTACGGCAGCGTGGCGGAATCTGTCCTCCGGAAAGCGCACTGTCCAGTTCTCACGGTCCGGAGCCCGAAATTCCGTCCGGGCCATCGCCGCGTCCTTCCTTCGCAACCGACCTTTCCAGCGAACCCCTAACCGAGGAGTCTGTCATGAGCGCCATCGTAAAAAGATCCAAGACGCGGAAAGAGCCATTGCCCTCCTCTGCCGGCGCATCGGGCAGGCCGATCGAACTGCCGGACGGAATGTGGGAGCGGATCTCACGAAAAGCCTACGAGTTATGGGAACAACGGGGCCGTCAAGAAGCGAACGCGCTCCGTGACTGGCTCGACGCGGAAGAAATCGTCATGGAAGAAATCCATGAAGCTCGCGAGTGAACGAGCCGTCGGGTTCTGGGCTCCGCCGCCTCCGACACTCGCCGGGGTGCTCGATCGACTCGAGCTGCTGTCGCTCAGGCCTGAATTCGCCCTGCAGCGTGAAGTGGCTCTCACGAGGGCGCTCAGGCCGTACCTGGAGGGCGGCGCAGGAAGGCTCGTCGCGCCTCTCCCGCAGGAGACTGCACTGGCCGAGCTCTCGCTTTTCTGCGACTTTTATCCGGATGACGGGCAATTGACGCTCATCGAGCAGTTGCGGGATGTCATCACCGAACACATTCCCGGCGATGAGCGGGCCTGGTTCGACCCGCTGAAACATTCCTACATCGACGTGCTGGAGCCGGCGGCCACACCGACACCGGACGAAGTGCTCACGCTGCGATCGCTCGGAGACGGCAGCACGTGTGTGGTGCCGGGCGGCGAATTCGTCAAGGATGTGGCGGGAGGGCCGGCGGTGCTCACCCGGGTCATACGTGTTCCGGACGCAGGCGACTCAGGGAGGGCGGTGTGGGCCGGCTGCGGAATTGCGCTCTCGGCGGTCGATGCCAGGGCGTTGATGGAGATGGCGGCACAATGGCGCCGAGAGATGGAAGTGACCTCCGGATCTTTTGTGTTAGGGGAGTGGAAGGAGTTTGCCAAACGCTTCGGGTACATGCTGCTCTGGGCTCTCGCGCAACGGCGCATCGCCGCTTTGGTAGATGCCGTCGTCCATATTCAGTACCGCTGCGCTGACGGACAGCCCTACCTCTATGTGGTGGCTCTGTACGATCACCACGACTATCGGTTCTTTGTTGCGCAACTGTCCGACATGAGCGAGTTTGAGCCGGAGAAGTCGGTGGCTGCGGAAGGAACATCGGACAGCCCCGGCGCCGTTCCTTCTTCCACCCGGATGTGGGTACAATGGAATCGGAGCGAGGGCCGGGCCTCCCTTGTGGCAAGATTGACGCTGACCTCGTCCCAACTCATCGTGGAATGCGATAGTCCGGAGCGGCTTGACCGGATTAAGCATCGGCTGGCGGCCGCGTTGGGATTTTCGTTGCACTTCCGGGGCGAGACGTTGACGCCGCCGGCGCGGCAGCTCTCGGTGAACGATCTCATGTCCGACGAACCACTGACCGTGATTGCGACAGAGGAAGAAGACCGCGCGCTGCTCAATCAGTTTCTTGAAAAGGCCTACCTCGAATGGTCGGATCAGCCTCATCTTGCGCTCGGCGGACAAACGCCGCGACATGCGGCCGCGTCCTCCGCTCCGCGTGGCACCGTCGGCGCATTGATCGACGAAATGGCCCGGCACGATCCGGGCGTCCGCCGCACCGGCCGGCCCGCATTCAACTACAACCGGCTTCGCGCGCATGTCGGGTTGGAGGAAGTGGCCGAGTGATGGGTACCCGACATCCGACGACGGCACCTGCTGCAGCCGGTCTCGTTGCCAATCGGTAAGGTTCGGAGCGACACCATCTTGGCAGTGCTGATCTATGGCTCCGTCAGCCTGTGAGGGAAAGGCTGAGTGAGGAACTGCGCGCGGTCGATAACCGCGCTGACTTACGACGAGGTGACCCATGGCAACGGATCGCGGAAAGGATCA
>DASPGL010000072.1:0-2240 GCA_035620635.1 Nitrospira sp.
ACCGGCCAGGCCGCTCAAGAGGAGTGCCATCGGGAATAGGCGGTGGAGCGCGCGAGGATGGATTCCACGCAGCGGCACTTCCTGTGCGGGTGACTGACAGTTCATCGTGTCGTGGAGGCGAGTTTCATGTCTGCAATCGGTTCGGCCAGGCCGCCTTCCGTTGATGGAACAACCTCTGGGAACAAGGGCAACAGGTTATTTTGAACCTATTCTTCCAAAAAATGCGCCGATCCGTGCCGTAATGATTGAGGGCACGGAGAGCACCCCAAACACCACCAGGCCAAGTGGCAACAGATTGCCCGGCCCTTGGGTCAACAGCATCCAAGCAAACTGGCCCGCCAGGGGAGCGACCCCCCATCGCCACGGCTTGCTCGGCGCAAGAAAACCAAGGGCGGCAGAGGCGACGCACACCACTGGCATGCCAATGAGAAAGTACGACTCGGAGTCCCAGGCCTCTCTTCTTCCGGAAACGGTGGACACGCCGATCCAAACCACGATTCCGATCACGATGGCCAACCCGTACAGACAATAATCTTTGTTCATGTGGAACTCTTCGTCAGATTGAGTGCGGGTGTACCACCAGCTGGCGCTGAGTCTACCCCCTGCCGGTGTGATCGGGAACAGTAATGAAACTTTTACACCGCGGGACCGAGGAATCGGGAGAATACGTTTTCGAAGCGGGCCGGTCTAGGACGACGTCGAGGAGTTTAAGCAGCGGGCTGTAAGAGGCGAGGGGAGGGGACGACAGGCGCCTATCGCTTCCTTCACAGGGTATGGATGAAAGCGGCGAGATCGCGATCCGTGGACATGCTCTTCACCGACGAGGCAATGGCCTGGCCCAACACTTCTTTCCAGACCTTCGGCATGAGGTCATGCCCGCTGGCGACATGGTGCCCTCGATACCGTTTGGTGAACACTTTCTTGCCTCCGATCGCGGGGCGGACGGTGATCCTCATTTCGACCACCCCGGTGATGGTTGTCAGCGTGTTGTCAATATCGCGTCGGAGCTCGCACTGAGTCACCGTGCCTTCAATCAGAAAGTCCCCTCTGGACTGCTGACCGTCTTGGATGGGTCGATGGCCGGTCCGCTTCAACTCCCGCTGCACGGCGGCAGTTGTCATGGCCGCAGGAGACTCTTCGAGCAGTAACTTGTTGAAACCGACCTGAAGAATAACGGGCGAAGCCATACTTTGCTGATTGTCGAACGGATGCAAGACAAAGGACTGGAATCGCGGACTCTTCAGCAAACTCGGAGTCTGCAGCGCGGGAACATCCGTAGCGTTCATGGTGGCCGAACACCCGGCCAAGACGGCAAGGACGATGACGAGACTGGCGGCTTGGCGGACGTGAACGAGAGATGGCGTCATGCCGCTCCTCCTTCGTGAGATGGATTGACCGACACGGTCATAAGGTACCGGATGAACGAGCCGACCGCATAGCAAAATGCAAATTAGCAAAGGGAGGTATGGCAGGAAGAAAGGGGGGACGAACCGAGCGCCGAAGGGCCCGAAGGGCCTATTGGTACGCGCCACGGGAAATGGGTCCCGGCACGATTAGCTCTCTCTCAGCCTCCAGCGAAGACCGGACGAAATCCGGCGTCGACGAGAATGCGGGCGACCGCGTCACGCTGATCGCCTTGTATCTCGATCCGCCCACCTTTGACCGTTCCGCCGGCTCCGCAGGCTTTCTGCATGTGCTTGGCGAGGCGTTCTTTCTCCGCCTGGCCGATCCCGAGAAACCCTGTGACCACCGTGACGGTCTTTCCGCCGCGGTGAGCCGTCTGGCGAATAATATCCACCCGCCCACGATTCTTCTTGGGCACGACGGGCGCCGAGGCAGTCTGGTCAGATGCAGTGTGCGTGTGCGAAGCCCGCAGAGGTGCCGTTTGCTTCAGGACGGCGAACGGGCTGGTCCACTCGGTCGGCCCACCGTCCGTGGGAATGCGTGGCTTCGCTTTCATGTGGCGTGTGCTCCGAGAGGCAGGCTACACCGAGGTGAGCACATTGAACAAGTGGTCTAAGCGCCAACCGCGATCCATCGCTGGGTGAGAAAACGGGGACATTCTACGTTATCGAAACGGACAGGGCTATGGAATAAGTACAGGTACGGTACCGGGCAGGGGATGAGAGGAACCTGCTGGTCCGAAAGGTTATACGCGCATCTAGCGAGTGTGCGGTGAAGGATCCGGCATGGATGGTTCGACCGGCTGCGGAATAAAGGAGGGAGGAGTGTGCAGCTGA
>DASPGL010000073.1:0-15336 GCA_035620635.1 Nitrospira sp.
AAGAGAGCCAGGAGAAAGAAAGTCACATTTCTGACGGATATGCTGGTCATCGACGTGGCCGAGAGAGTGTAAGACTGATACGGCGAGGACGATATTGGACGGAATCGCCACGAAATTCACGCGGAGATTGACCTGTGGCCTTCCTAAAGAAACGACTGAATGACAGTTGGTCGCTGAATCCAAGAGCAGAGGCAATGTCGGCAAGAGACTTGTCGGAGGTCGTCAGCAACGAGACGGCGGTTTCGATTCGTCGACGCTTGAGGTAGCGGGAGAACGATTCTCCCATAGTCGATCGGACCACAACGGAACAATATTTCTCCGAGCATCCCAGGAACTGCGCCAAGATCTTGAGCGTGAGGTCCCTGTGGAGATTGCCGCCGATAAAGAGTCTGATTTTTCGAAAAAGATCCCTTCGGTCGAGAGATGAGCTCCGAGAAGGCGCGAGAACCGAGGACAAGTTGAACAATTTGCACACTACTCCAAGAAGCTCTTGATTTGTCCTTGCGTTTGAGAGGCGATTGGCCCAGTCGGGAGCTTTACGCCGAAGGTTAGCCGAGAGATCGCGTAGTCGCTGAGGGGGGATTGTAGAACTCGTCGATCTGTTCATTGCAATGGTGCGCGGTCGCGCATGAGTGGATTCATATTTTTAGTCGGAATTGGCGTCAGCCTGCTGCTTCACTGGTATCAACCGCATATCGTTCCCTTACGGGCTAAGATAGTGTTTTCAGCCAAGCTTGAAGTCGGCGCGTCCAGATCGACTGGACTCGTCCCCGGGCTTGGCGGCGTCGATGCTGAATCGTCACCCGGCATTTCCGGCACCAGGGGGTGCGACTCGGACGATGCTTCGGCCTCTTGCAGCGGCGGCAGATCATAGGACCTTCCCGATGTTCACGTGACCCAGTTTCTCGCGATATCTCCTTGGTTGCTTCGTTTCGCACCTCCATCTCCCGATGCTTGGTGGATACTTACGGGCTCCGAGTTTGGAGTCCTTTAGCCTTATCTGCGCCGATCACAGTGTCGGTCGATTATCCGCGATCCGAAGGGGGGCGGGGGTCCTCGGGAGGCAGTGAGGACCCCCGCCTACAAAGTGGGAGTGGGCGATCTCCCACTTCGATGCCAGCATGGTATGCCGGCTTGTCACGCGTACGCGTTTCTCGCAACCCGCACGGCTTCCGTTTCCGCCATGGCGTCGACCAGTACATCCACGACCAACGGGTCGAATTGGGTTCCTGAGGCCACGCGCAGGATTCGGAGCGCGATCCGATCTCGTGCTGTCTGATCGGAGACGGCCGGGACCTGCATCGCTTCGTACGCGTCGGCAATGGCGAGGATGCGGGCGCCGAGCGGGATGGAGGCGCCTCTGAGTCCATAGGGATACCCTGATCCGTCCCATCGTTCATGGTGATGAGCGATGAGGAGCGCCGTCTCTCGCAAGAAGGAGAATGGTTCGAGCAGAGTCGCTCCAAGGCGAGGATGGTTCTGAATGGTCACGTAGGATTCGGGTTCAAGAGGTCCACTGCCGTTTCTGAGATGGGCGGGCAGCATCAAGAGCCCGATGTCGTGAAGCAGGGACGCGAGCTTGAGGTGGTGCAACGCCTCGGCGTCGACCTGCATCGCTTGTCCGATCCTGATCGAAAAGGCCGCAGTCCGCTGTCCGTGTCCAGCTTGCCAGGGCAGTATCCGATCGATGTCCTCACTGACCTGACGGACCAGGATGTTCTCGACATCACGACGGGAGGCCGTCGGAAGTCGAAGGCGGTCGATCTTCTGCAACTGGGCCTGAATGTGCAGCACTGCCGGATCGATCTGTTCTAAGGTGTCGACGTGCATGTCATGTCCTCCATGAAAAAGAGAGCCCAGGATCATCGAAGTGATCCCGGGCTCTGGGTGAAGAACCGCTGGCCGCTACGCAATCGATAGAAGCCTGTTACATCACGAATGGACCCGGCATACCTCGGATACGCGAAAAGGGAATAGTTACGAGTCTCCGGCACCGTTTGCATTTCAGCTCGATCCCCGCGTCCACCAGGCGAGCAACGAGCTGTCCGCAGAGACAACGCACTTGTTCCGATGTACAGGCAGTCACGGTCATCGAGCTAGGTTGAGGTTTCATGGGTTCCGCCTCTGGGCATCCGGGCCATCGCTTCCTCATGACTGTCCGGACGACCGTGTTGCATTAGAAGGTCCACTTGGCGCCGGCCTGCCAGAGAGCAGGCAGACCGGGATAGATGCCGCGGGAACGGTCCACGATCACGTCGTGATCGAGCATGTTCTTGCCAGTGAAGAAAAAGGTCGTGTTGATCATCTTCACATGTTGGTTGACCGACGCGTTGAGCATGCACCAGCCTTTGACGGCGCCGCGCGATCCATTGGGCGTTGGGTTCGCCGTATTCCGGTCGTCCGAGAACTGGTCGCTGATACATTGTGTTTCCAGCCGGGCATTGAACGGGCCGAGACTGAAGGCCCTGTTGGCATAGCCGACACCGGCCGTGATCAGATGCGTGGGCGTGTAGGGGATCCGGTTGCCGCTGGTATTGAAGATAGCGGCTTCACCGGGTAACAGTGCCGCGCCCGTAATCGCGCTGTTGCGGTTGCCTCGAAACTCCGCTTCCGCGACCCACGTGTAGTTCAGATCCAGCGTGACGTCCTGATCGCTGTTCGGGCCGGTCACGGCGTCCAGCACATCCAGCTGGAGGGCAACCTCGGTGCCGCGGTGCCTGGTTCGGCCGGCACTGGTCAAAGTGGCGCCGATGCCGCCTGCCACCGACTGCGAGATGATCTGGTTGTCGAAATCCATCTGATAGCCGGTGATTGAATACCCGGCCCAGTGAGTCAGATTGCCTCTGACCCCCAATTCGTAGGTCCAACTCAATTCAGGCCCGAGGTCCACGACCTGACCAGTGCCCGTGATGGCATCTGAGATTTGCGGTGGTGACATCCCCCGGTGCGCGCCGAAAAAGAACGTATTGTTCTTGAATGGAGAATAGGTCACGCCCACCCCGGGTAATACTTCCGTGAAGTTGGTTTTTCCGAAAGTCCCGTTGCCGCTGTTTGCGAGTCTGTTCGTTTGCTCATAGCTGATATGTTCGACGCGGACTCCGGGCGTCAGGGTAAATTGGCCCAAGATCAACCGCTCCTGGAGGAAAAAAGCATAGGCGTTGGTGGTGCGAAAGTTGTTTTCCCCCAAACACGTAGCCCCGGCCACAGCGACGACGCAGCTCGATGGTAATCCGGTACCGGAGACGGTATTGCGAAGCTGTTTGCGGTCCGATTGTTCATACATGTAGCGGGCTCCGAAGTCCGCTACTGCGTTGATTCCTAACAGGGAGTGGACGTAATTGAATCGCGGTTCGATGCCCCACACCCAGTACTCACGCTCATTAGTGAAGCGCTGATTGGCTGGTACGACGCCTACGGCAGTTGCGGGGATGTTATTGCCGGTGACCACGCCGCCGACAGGCGCGCCGGTCGCGTCCACCCCTTGCTGAGACTGGCGACTCCAGTCGCGTTGAATGTAGTGGCCGAAAAAGTTGACGGTCGACGTCAGATTGTTGGTGAACAGGTGGTTCACCGCCACATGGTAGCCAAGTCGCATGAAATCGAAGTGATCGTTGGTAAACAGGGTTTGCCTATCTTCACCGCGGGTGCCCCACTCCGATTCAGTCAAGCCCTGATAGCCGATCCCTGAATTCTCTCGGTAGTAGTTGAACTTGGCGAGAATCTGGGTCCGGTCGGTTAATTCCTGGACCGTCTTGAACGTCAGGTCGTCCACCCTCGCGCGGATGTTGGTAAACCGTGGCGTATCGGTTTGATAATGGGTGTAGTCGACCAGGTAGCCGCTTTTGCCCCAGGTGCCGCCATAATCGAAGTGAGTGTTGAGGTAGTTCAGATTGCCGCCCGAAACCTGAAAATGGCCTTCCGGCTTGGCCGACGGCATGCGCGTAATGAGGTTGATGACGCCGCCGATGGTTTGGGGGCCATAGAGCAGTTGCCCGCTGCCTTTCAGCACCTCGATCCGATCGAACCGGAAGATCGGCGGGAAGTAGTAGGAGGAGGGGTCAGCGTAGGGCATTAACATGATCGGCACGCCGTCCTCCATAATGTGGACTTTCCTGCTGCGGGTCGGGTCCAAGCCCCGGATGCCGATATTGGGCCTGATGCCCAATCCTTCTTCATCACGGACATGGACCCCTGGAACTTCACGGAGCGCCTCATTGATGGTGAACCGGTGGTTCCGTTCCAAGCTCTCATTGGTGATGACCTTCCCCGAACCGGGAATATGGTCCAGCGCGGTTGGCGATGTTCCGATGACCTCCGTCAGGGGAATCTTGAGAGGTTTCGGTTCTGTTGCTGAAGTCTCCGGTGCCGAAATCTCCTCCGACGTTTGAGCAGGCGGAGCCTTATCAGCGGGCGGCTCCTCGGCGGTGGCGAGGTAACTGTTTAGCAAACAGGGTGTAAACGCAATAATTACAATAATAAATTTAGTTCTCATTCTCAATATCAGCGAACAATTCACGCTCTTCCTCCTTGCAATTGGGCTCTAGCGGCCTCTCGGGTTAAAAAACTCGCCGCTACTGGCGAGAGAAATGCGGTGGACGCGAGATGGCGGTCGTAATTATTCCGATGAACACGGGCGCTCTCACTTAAGGATAAGGCGTTTCAGACCGGAGGCAGGCACCTCAACCTCGCCGAATTCATCCTGCCCCTTGATCCGGCCGTCGATGGCCAGAGTAAAATCTTTCGACTTTCCATTCAGTAATGTGATGGTCACGCCAGGCAATCCCTTGTCGCCGTTGGGCCGCAATTCCACTTGCTTGATGGATTCGAACTTGACATTGACGGTAGCGTTTCCGCTCTTAACCGGGAGGTGCCGGAGCTCATGCGGAACAAAAGCTGTCTCGCTGATCTTCTCCTCCCAATAGAAAATCACGTTCTTGATCTCGCTCTCGATGCCCTGGGTATCCGTCAGCACAGCCGAGAAAGACTTCTCAGGCTTGGGCTCCGCCAAAACATGACTCGGCAACCAGGCCAGGGCGAACAGGACAGCACCGACACAGAAACATCGGGCCATCACGGAATTGGCCACCCGCTTCGTTTTGTTTCTCATGACTCCGTGTATCCGGGACTCGCTCACCAATTTGCGCTCTACCGAAGTGAATAACTGATCGGCATCAGAATCGCCACTTGCGGCTTTCCCAGAGGATGTTCCAGTTTCAGCGGAGAGGCCTTCCGCAGCGTTTCCATGGCATCGTTATCGAGAATGGAACGGCCCGAACTTTCCTGTACATCGACCATGAGTACCTGACCGTCATCCTTGATGACAGCCCGGAGGACCACCTTCCCTTCCCAATGATTCATGCGCGCCGTGTGGGGGTAGTTCTTGAGTTCGTTGACTCGCCCGAGCAGCGCTTTCATGAGCCATCCATAGTCGGCCTTGGCTGCAGGAACTACCTTGGAAGAAGCGGCATGGGCCACCATGGATTCGACGGCAGGCTGTTGCGCGGGCGCCGTCGACTCGCGTATTTCGGTCGCTGGATGTTGAGACGCAGCATCAACGGTCTGCGAGCTGATCACCGGCTCAGTCACGACGGCTGCGACGGTCTCCTGCGCCGTGGTCGCTTGTTCTTTCTGTACCACCGCCTCCGGCGTCATCACCGGGGCTGCCGCCTGACTGACTTCGTGATGCTGGACGGCTTGTGCGATGACCGTCGATGCCGTTTGATTGACCGGAATGATTTCCGTGGTCGCCTGGACCGCCTGAGTCACCTGGCGTTGTACGACCTGCGCGGGTTGCTGGACGACCCGCTGCTGAACAGGCTCAACCACAGGCTCGACTGGTGCGGGGCGGGATTCCGCAACCTTCGGCTTCGGCGGGATTGGGTCGGGTTCCGGTTTGACCTCCGGGAGGGGATCCACTGCCGGTTGAGGCTTCGGGGATTCCACCAGGGCCACGTTCCACTTGAATGAGTCAGATTCAAAGGATGGCGTGAGGCCTGCCACGATGGTCAGAGCGCCTGTGCCCATCACCACGTGAAAAACTAAGGAACACACCCAGCCCTGCCGATGCAGGCGTAGGTCATCCGGGTAGCTCCGCACGAGCGAGGTCATGACTTCACCACCTCAAGGCTCACCTGTCCAAATCCCAGACTTCTCACCTCATCGACGACCTGGACGAACCGTTCCAAAATCGTCACTTTGTCGGCGCGGACTACAACCAGTGATTCTCGCGCATGCGGCTCGAGCACGATTCGTAATCCGTTTTCAGGAACAGCTGCATCGTTGAGATACATTTGTCCTTCCGCCGTCAACGTAATGACCACTGGTACATCTTTACGATCCCCGGCCTCACTCGCTTTGGCTAAATCCACAGGGATCTGGCCGGTACTGATGAACGTCGCCGTTGTCAGGACGATCACCAACAGTACCAGCATGACGTCAACCAGAGGGATGACGTTGATTTGATTGAGTTCATGATCCATGTTGATGTTGAATTTTGTACAGTGTGAGGAGTTCGGCGACGCGCCTCCGAAGTGCGTTGTTCATGACGACACAGGGGATTGCGACGAGAAGCCCTACAGCGGTTGCCTTGAGCGCCAGGCTCAGACCGACCATGATCGAACTGACCGCGATGGTCTTGGATGTCCCCATGGTGTGAAAGGTCAGCATGATTCCCAGGACGGTTCCCAGCAGACCGATGTAGGGGGCGTTGGCAGCCACAGTTCCGATGATCACCAACCGTTTTGTCAGGGCGATCTCGAAAAGTTGTTGATTCGGGTAGAGCGCAGGGTCAATCCGTCGATAAAACTGCCAGCGCTCGACGGCCACCGCTACCGCCCATACGCTTAACGCAAGCAGCAGACCGATGATTCCGTAATCGACGATTTCTTTCAACGCATCCATGGACGATGTTCCTTTGCGAGAAACTTATTGATAATGCTTCTCAATACCATCAATTCTTTGGCTGTGTCAATGGGAAAATTCAATCTGGGTTGGCTTCGCCGTCAAGGACTGCCTGCTTTGCTTGGACGGGAAGAGCGGTGGTCTTAAACAGCACCGTGTGTGTCGCTGAAACCCGCAACTCGACCGCCGTGCCTTCCTGGTACACGCTGGTCGAGCTCTCGCTGCTATGCACGAGCTGGCCGGAGCCGAGTTGAACCGTATAGAGATTCTCCGAACCCCGGAACTGCCGGGCTACGATCCGCGAGCCGGCCAACTTGTTCGGAGTCAGGTGAATATCGTCAGGACGGATCATGACCACCACGGAAGTTCCCTCCCCGTGGTTCAGTGTGTTGGGAAATTCTCCCAGTTCCGTGTGGACCATGCCTGCTCGAATCCGCCCCGGAATGAAATCGGCTTGCCCCACGAAGTCCGCGACGAACGGCGTGGCCGGCAGGTGATAAATCGATTCCGGAGAGTCTAGTTGCTCGAGTACGCCCTGATTCAATACGGCGATGCGGTCCGCCATAGCGAAGGCTTCTTCATGGTCGTGCGTCACCAACACGGTGGTGGTCTTCATCCGGCGCAGAAGCCCGTGGATTTCCTGTCGCATGCGACCGGCCATGTCAGGGTCAAGGTTACTGAACGGTTCATCGAGCAGGAGTACCACCGGATTCTGTACCAGGGCCCGTGACAGGGCCACACGTTGCTGCTGCCCGCCGGATAACTCATGCGGGTAGCGTCGCTCGAATCCTTCCATACCGGTCAGTTGCAGCATCTCATGAACTCGGCACCGGCGTTCGGCCCGTGACAGGTGGCGGAGCCCGAAGGCGATGTTGTCCGCGACGCGCAGATGAGGGAAGAGCGCGTATTCCTGGAAAACCATGCCGACGCGCCGCTCTTCAGTCGGGATCGTTTCGGAGGAAGTGGACACGCGCCGGCCGGAGAGGAATATCTCTCCCGTCTGGACCGGCTCGAATCCCGCGATGGCCCGGAGGATGGTCGTCTTGCCGCATCCTGAGGGTCCGAGCAGACAGAGGATTTCGCCTTCCTGCGCCGAAAAGGAGATCTCACGGACAGCCGGCCGGTGCGGATCGTAGGCGCAGGACACCGAGCGGAGTTCCAAGATGGAAGAGGCGGGCGCGTAGAGATTGACCTGACCCTCGAACCGCCTGGATTCCATGTGCGTCTCGGGTGATTCCGTCACATTCCGGTCCCTATGCCGCCCGCCAATCGCGCGACAGCAGCAGTCCCAAGGCCGGCAGCCCGACGAGGACGATCAGTAACGCGGACGGGGCGGCCAGTTGATAGTATTCCTCGCTGGCTTCGAGCCACACACGGATGGCCAGCGTGTCGAAGCCGACCGGCCGCAGTAGTAACGTGGCGGGGAGCTCCTTCATCGCTTGAAGAAACATGAGGACCCAGGCCACGATAAACCCATTGCGAATCAGCGGAAGGGTCACGCGCCGCCAAGTTTCCTGCACACCGAGGCCCAGTGTGCGGGCGACCTCTTCAAGATTCGGCGTGATTTGCTGCAACGCCGGTTCGAGCGATTGGAGTCCGGCGGGAAGAAAGTGCAGCACGTAGGCGATGACCAACACGATCGCGGTGCCGTAGAGGAACGGCATGAGCTTGAGAATGAGGACCAGCACGGCGAGGGCGGCCACCGGTCCGGGAAGTACATAGCCCGCATAGGCCGCTTGCAGGCAGCCGATATTCAACCAGGTCGGTTTCCGATTTGCCAAATAGGCCAGAGGAAGGCCAAGGAGAACGGCCGCCGTGGCCGCGAGGGCCGAGAGCAGGGCGCTGTTCCACATAAAGCCGAAAAAACGGCTATCCATGATGGCCTGCGCTTCCGGGGACAGGCTCCATTGCACCAGGAGACAGGCGGGAATGCCGAAGGCGGCCCCAACGATGGCGGCGAGGTAGACGGTGAAGGCCGCGGTCTGGCCCAGGCTGCACCTGGATCGCTGTGGCACACGGTAGCGACCTGTCGTTTGGTGGAACCGGCTCTTGTGGCGGAACCACCGCTCGGCCACCAGGAACAGAAGGGCGAGGACGACCAAGAGGATGCTGAGGATGCTTGCAGCCTGGTTGTCGGACCTCCCGGTCATTTGCTGAAAGACGGCGTAGGTCAATGTTTGATAGCGCAAGAGAGAAACGGCGCCGAAGTCGGACACGACATATAAGATCACAAGCGCGGCACCTGCGACAATGGATGGTCGCAGCAGCGGCAGGATTACGCGCCGCATGGTCTCGAAGTGGGAGGCGCCACAGGTACGAGCCACCTCCTCAAACGACACGTTGAGGCTGAGGAAGGCGCTGCGGGTCAGGAGATACACGAACGGGAAGGTATCGAGCGCCATCACGAGTGTCGCGCCCCAGAAGCTTTGAGGCGAGAAGATTCTGGCTTGCGGCCCTGCCACCGATTGCCAGAGGTGTTCCACCGGTCCGCCAAATCCCAGGAGATAGTTATAGACATAGGCCAGCACATAGGTCGGCATGGCCAGGGGCAGCACCAAGGCGACCTCCCAGAGCCGACGCCCGGGAAAATCGAACCGCGTGATCATCCATGCGGTCGACACTCCCAGCGCGAGCGCAAGAATGGCCACTGCGCCGGCCAAGGAGACGGTATTGAGCAGCAGTTCGGGGATGCGGGTGGTCCACAGACGCTGCCACACCGCCGGATCGGCGGACAAGGCCAGGGTCGTGACGTAGCCGAGCGGCAGGAGAAGCAGCACCGCGCTCGCCAGGACGAGCAGTTGCAGAGGGGCCGCGACCTGTGGGCGCAAGGTGGTCACAAAGAGGCTCGTTTCTTACCGGAGGCCGACTTGTTCGATGAGAAGGAGCGTCGGCTCGCGCAGCTCGGCGAGTTTACTCAAGGGAACCGAAGCCGCGCGGAACCGTTTCCGTTCGATGAGCGAGGGATCGGCCTTCACTTCGGGATGAAGCGGGTATTCCTTGTCGAGATCGGCGAACAGCTTCTGGCCGTCCTGAGCCACGAGAAATTCAACGAGTCGTTCTGCACTGTCGATGCGGGGGGTGTGCTTGAGCACTCCGACGCCGGCGACGTTCATAATCGTGCCCATGCCGCCTTCCTGCTGGTCGGGCATCAGGACCGCAAGGGGCGCGGTCGGCTGCGCGGCCAGGTGCCGATAGACGTAATAGTGATTCACAATGCCGATTGCAACCTGGCCTTTGGCCACCGCGTCCACGATCTGCGAACTCTTCTGATAGACCTGTGTTCCCGCGTTGTCTCGAAGCCCCTCCAGAAACTTCCTTGTACGATCATCGCCGATGGCCGCGCGGACGACGGACACGCCGGCCTGGAGGTACTCACTACCGGAGTTCGGAATGGCGACTTTGTCTTTCCATTTCGGGTCGGCCAGATCGAGCAGGGATCGGATCTGATCTGGCTTGACCATGGTTGTGTTGTACACGATGATCCAAAAACGGCCTGATAATCCGACCCAGCTATTGTCCGCGGCCCGGAACTGAGGCGGGATCGAGCGCTCGACGTCCCGCACGTTCAACGGGCGAAGCAGGCCCGCTGCGCGGGCCATCTCCAAACTGCCGGCGTCGTTGGTGATCAGGAGATCGGCTGGGCTCCGGTCGCCCTCGACCTTGAGCCGGTTCACCAATTCGGTGGTGCCGGAGGAGAGCAGTTCGATCTGGATCCCTGTCGAGACGGTGAAGGCATCGAATACCGGCTTGATCAGCCGCTCGGCGCGCCCAGAATAGACCGTTAATGTGTCACCGGCTGCAGCCGGCATCGCTGCGATCAGCCAGACGAACGCAAGAAAACACGCGAACATGGAGCGCATCCCTGTCGGCTTCCACGCAGACTTCAGAGGAACCGTCAATCGCCGGGGAAAACTGTCCATGAGCCGATCCCTCCTGACAATTGAAATTGATAAATCATCTCAAAAAGAATAGCAGACCGTACTCCACAGGGTCAATGACGGCAGCTGGAGCAGAGTCCGTAGAGTTCGAGGCGGTGGGTCTGGATCGTGAAGCCGTTGCGGGTTGCGACTTCTTCCTGGAGACGCTCGATGTCACAGTTTTCGAACTCGACGATCTTTCCGCACCCGGTGCAGATAAGGTGGTCGTGGTGGCCTTTATGAGACACATTGTCATACTGGGTCTGGGTGCCGAAATGCCGGGCCTGAGCCAGGCCGGCTTCGCAGAACAGGTTGAGCGTGCGGTAAATCGTGGCCAATCCCAGGTGCGGATCTTTTCGCGCAAGCTGGTGATAGAGGTCTTCCGCGGTGATGTGTTCCTGTTTCAAG
The DNA here is from genome assembly GCA_035620635.1 of Nitrospira sp. GTDB lineage: Bacteria > Nitrospirota > Nitrospiria > Nitrospirales > Nitrospiraceae > Nitrospira_D. Next base: position 11,226 of record DASPGL010000073.1, read on the forward strand.
AAGGCGTCCAGAATCAGTTCACGTTGTCGGGTGAACTTCAACTGGTGTTTCCCGAGATGCTCCTTCAATACCCCCATTTCTCTGGCGTGCTTGGGCATGGTGATCAATGTCAATCGGATTGGGTAGCCCATTAAAGACGAAACCCGATACGTGGTCAAGTGTGCAAAGCCGAAAGTCGGTCAAACGCGGGTTTGACGATCACCGGAAGGCTGTCTATAGTGCGCTCGCGTCCTGATTTGCACAGAGGCACCCATGCGCACACCCGCGCAGCTCACGGTCGATCGGGCACTTCTGCTGTACGTGCTGCACCTGGCGGAACCGCACGGGTTGCTGAGCGATGTCAAACTGCAGCAGCTGTGTTTTCTCTGCGAGTTGCAGACATTCGGCAAGGGGTTCAAGGGGTTCCACTTCGAATTTTTCCGGTTTGCCTACGGAGCGTTCAGTCCGGAGCTGGATAACGATCTCACGTCCCTTCGCCGGAGGGGCCGGATTGAAAACTTCACGTTATCCGATCAGGCGAACGAAGAGGTGATTCCCCTGTTGCTGGAAGGGGTTGAAAAGGTGGAGGTGAATGAAAAGGTCAAGACGATCATCGAGGCGGTCATTGCCACCTATGGTTCGCAGGACAGCGGCGTGATTACCAAATCGGTTGAGGCCGTCGAGCTGAGCACCCCGCAACAACCCGAATTCAAGATTCCCATTCGTGACATCGTGTTTCACACCACGCTGCTCGTGCCCGGCCGGATCGACGTCCAGGCGGAGTTCACGCTTGCGCCGGCGATGCTGACAAAGCTGAATGCGGCGATGGGCTATGACAGTCCTGCGGTATCGAATGTTCAGAGCTGGTAGAGCTCGCCGTATTTCTTCTCCACATAGGCGAGGAACGGCTCCGGGCTCAGACTGGTGCCCGTCACGCGCTGCGCCAGATGGTCCGGCGTGAACATGCGGCCCCAGCGATGGATTTTCTGGCCCAGCCATCGCCGGAGCACCATCAGCTGTCCCGCCGCGATTTCGTCCTCCAGGTGAGGAATTTCCAGCTTGGCCTGATCGAAGAACTGCACGGCGTAGAGATTGCCCAGGGTGTAGGTCGGAAAGTAGCCGAACGCTCCGAGTGACCAGTGGACATCCTGAAGGACCCCCTCCGCGTCCGACGCGGGTGCAATGCCCAAATACTCTTTCATCTTCCGGTTCCAGATGGCAGGGAGATCGTCGGGCTCGGTGCGGCCCTCCAGAAGATCCTGCTCGATCTCGAACCGCAACATGATATGGAGATTGTAGGTGAGCTCATCGGCCTCGACACGGATCAGGGACGGTTTTACGCAGTTGATAGCGGTGTAGAACTGCTCGGCGTCCACGTCGCGCAGCTGATGGTGAAAGGTCTGCTGGAGAATCGGATAAAAGAACCGCCAGAAGGCGCGTGAGCGGCCGACGCAGTTTTCCCACAGCCGGGACTGGCTCTCGTGAATACCGAGCGACACCGAGTCGCCCAGCGGCGTGCCGAAGTGCCGTTGATCGAGTCCCTGGTCATACAACCCGTGTCCCCCTTCGTGGATGCAACCGAACAGGCAGGATTGCAGTTCATGTTCATGCACGCGAGTCGTGACGCGCACGTCGGTCGGATGAAACGACGTGGTAAAGGGATGGGCTGAGAGATCCAGGCGGCCTCGCTCGAAGTCGTAACCCATGGCGATTAGGACCAGCCGTCCGAACTCGAGCTGCCGGGCTCGGTCGTACGAATGGTGCAGGATCCCGTCGTCAATCCGCACCCTGCTCTGAGTGATCCGTTGAAGCAGCGGCACGAGCCGGGATTTCAGCCGGTCAAAGACCGGCCGGAGCGCCGCGATTGTCGAGTCCGGTTCATAGACGTCCAGCAGCGCGTTGTAGGGGGAGTCCTGGTAGCCGAGATACCGGGCCTCCTCCCGTTTGAGCGCCAGGACTGTGCGGAGGTTCGGGAGAAACATGGCGAACTTGTTCTGTTCTTTGGCTTCCGCCCAGACCTGTTGTGCAAGCGAACATTCACGACTCAGCCGGATGACGAAATCGGACGGCAGTTTCTTGGCCCGGCTGTAATCCCGCCAGACCTCCCGCAGCAAGGATCGCGAGGACTCGTCCCATCCATCCCCCGGTTGCTCGAACGGCTGACCGGTGGCCGGGTCGGTCCATTGCGCGAGGATCTTCTCCATCTCCGGCGACACCAGCTTTTGGTGGGCCAATCCCTGGAGCACGGCGATTTGTTCGGCTCGCGCTTCACCGCCGCCTGCCGGCATGTAGGTTTCCTGATCCCACGACAGCACGGAGGCGGCACTATTGATGCGCTGGATTTCCAGCAGCCTCGTGGTGAGGGGGGCCAGAGTCGCGATGGTCTTCACGCTGGGTCTCCTCTCCGCTATGCTAGGTGCCGTGGAACAGGCCCCGACGATCCTCCATCAGTCTACGCAACGGTACCGGGGATTTTCAAACCGCCGAAAGGGGACATCATGAAGACACTGGTACCGCCGGAGATCGAAGCCTATGCTCAGGCCTGTTCTATGCCGGAATCTGCGGTTTGTCAGGCGCTTCGGGAGGAAACCCAACGCACCATGGAGTATGCACAGATGGTGGTGGGGCCGTTGGAAGGGGCATTTCTGAAGATGATGGCCCGGCTCGTCGGGGCCAGACGGGTCCTGGAAATCGGGATGTTTACGGGCTACAGCGCACTCTGCCTGGCTGAAGCGTTGCCCGAGGACGGCAGGGTCATGACCTGTGAAATCGACGAGAAGTCGGCCGCTGTGGCCCGGCGGTATTTTGCTCAGGCCTCGGCAGGAGAGAAGATTGAGATACGCATGGGACCGGGCCTCGAGACGATGCGGACGCTCGTCGGCCCCTTCGATCTGATTTTCATCGATGCGGACAAAGCCAATTACCTCAACTACTACCGGCGGGCGCTTGACCTGCTCTCTCCGAACGGCGTGATCCTGATTGACAATGTGTTGTGGAGCGGTGAAGTCCTGAAACAGCCGCCTCCGGATGAGCGGACGGCGGCGATTCAGGAATTGAATCGAGTGGTCGCACAGGATTCCCGCGTCAACGCGGTCCTCCTCACGATTCGTGACGGAGTACTGGTGGTCAGGAGAAAGGCGTGAGGCGTCTATCGTTCGGTGTGAGACGATGACGAGGTGCTCCCTCGCAGTACAAGTCGCCCCCCTTGTTTCACGACCGATGCCTTACGCCTTGACGTCGGCTTCCCACGACACGCTCGCCGGGCACCATTGCCAGATGCCAAGCGTGATGATGCGGGTGAGGCCGGCGGGGATGCAGCCGGTGCGGTTGACCGTCACGTGCCGGTTGATCAGTTTGCTCGGGTTGCCGCAACGCTTCAGATAATTGTCAGCCTTGATGTCATGGAGATTCACGTGGGGGACAAAGAAAGCGACGAACGGGACAGGCAGCACGGCTATCGAGGAGTCATCAATACCCTCAGACCCTGAGCAATGGGCCCCGGTTTGCGCCTGTTTCACATCATCGTGGACGAGCGCTTTGGTGCAGCCGCTCAAGAGCAGCAGCGACGACAGCAGGAGAGACAAGGGTTCCCGAGCACCTCGCTTCTGGCACATTTAAAATCCTCCCTCTTGCCAGCCTCACGTCGGAGAACAGGCTACTGGCAAACGTCAATGCAGTCAAGTGAGCGCCTGTGTCGCGGAAAACTCCTTGACGAAGGGTGGAAACAGCGGTATCTCCCATGGGCATGACGCCTCCGTCCACCACGCTGGCTTATGGCGCGGTCGTGCTCGCGGCCGTTCTCTGGGGCGGCTCGATCGTGGCGCAAAAGATGGCGCTTGGGTCGTTCTCGGCCGTCGAAGCCTCAGTCCTGCGTGATATCGGCGGCCTGGCGATCCTCTTGGCGACCTGGTGGTCCAAGGAAGGCGGGGCTATCAAAATCAGTGCGCAGGATGTACGCCTCTTGGGCCTACTCGGGCTCGGCGTATTGGGCAATCATCTGCTGATTTTGATGGGGCTCAGGTATGTGAGCGGAGCCGTGGGGGGAGTCATCATCGGATCGAGCCCTGTGGTCACAGCCCTGCTCTCCGCGATGTTGATCCGCGATGTTCCGTTGCGCGCCGTGTGGGCCAGG
>DASPGL010000074.1:0-15200 GCA_035620635.1 Nitrospira sp.
CCCGAGGCGCACGAATCCCTGGAACCCTATAAGATCGGGGCACATCGGCATATCCCGGAAATCGAGCAGGAACTGTCCGCGATCGTAGGACGGATCGGAGCCGTGACCGTCGCCTTCACGCCCCATCTTGTCCCCATGAATCGTGGCATCCTGAGCACGGCCTACTGCAAGTTGAAACAGCGTATCGACCTTGCGGAGTTGCGAGCCCTGTACCGGAAGTTCTACGCGGGCGAACGGTTCGTGCGGCTCTATGAGGACGTCGTACCCAATCCCCGCTATATCAAGGGCTCAAATTTTTGCGACATCGGCGTCTATACGGACGCGCGGGCTGGCTGGGTTGTGACCGTGGCCGCCGTCGACAATCTGGTGAAGGGCGCTGCAGGTCAGGCCATTCAGGCGATGAATCTGATGATGGGGCTTCCGGAAGAGGCCGGACTTACGGCACCGGGCAGCTACCCGTAATCTCCAGCTCGCCGACAAACGGCAACGTGGTCGAACCTGCGAACGAGTTCCCCACATGAAGCGACAGACATCTGGCGTCACAGCGCCGTTGGGATTCACCGCGTCCGGCATTCATTGCGGGATCAAAAAGCCGGGCATGCTCGATCTGGCCCTTCTTGTGTCGGCCGTCAGCGGGCCGGTTGCCGGCGTTTTCACCAGGAACCGCGTCGCCGCCGCCCCGGTCATCCTCGATCGTCTCCATCTCAAGCACCGGCGTGGCCGTGCCGTCGTGGTCAACAGCGGGAACGCCAATGCCTGCACCGGCGCACCGGGACTCACGGCGGCCAGGACGATGGCGTCCGCCGTCGCGCAGCATCTTGCCATTCCCGTCCATGAGGTGTTCGTGGGATCGACCGGCGTGATCGGGCGAGTCCTCCCGATCGACCGCATCACATCGGGAATCCCGACGCTGATGTCGAAGCTCAGCGTGCCAGGCGGTCGCCAAGCGGCTCACGCGATTCTCACGACGGACCTGAGGCCGAAGACCGTGGCGGTACGCGGCAGGATCGGACACCGGTTGGTCACAATCGGGGGCATGGCCAAGGGCTCCGGCATGATCCACCCGAACATGGCCACCATGCTTGCCTATCTCACTACCGATGCCGTGATCGCCTCGTCGGCCCTTCAGCGCGCCTTGAAGTCCGCCGTCGACCAGTCGTTCAATTGCATCAGCGTGGACGGCGACACCAGCACGAATGACACGGTGCTCTGCCTGGCCAATGGCATGGCGCGAAACCGTTCGATCCGGGAAGGCACCCATGATTATCGCCGTTTTGAGCAGTTGCTGACGCGAGCGTCGCAGGCGCTCGCCCTGGCGATCTGCCGTGATGGTGAGGGGGTGACCAAGATCGTCAAAATCGTGGTGACGGGAGCAACCACGGCGGCGGCAGCCAAGCAGGTGGCCGCCACCATTGCGACCTCCAACCTCGTCAAGACCGCCCTGTTCGGAGAGGACGCGAACTGGGGCCGGGTCATGGGTGCCGTCGGCCGGTCCGGTGTCCCCATCGATCCCGACCGTGTGAGCATTCGGTTCGACAACGTGGTCATGGTCCGGCGGGGAACGGGCGTCGGGCTGGCGGCGGAGCACAAGATTGCGCGAGTCTTCAAGAGAAAAACTTTTACGATTGCCGTCGATCTCGGACAGGGGCCGGCTTCAGCGCACATGTGGACCACCGATCTCTCGTACGACTACGTTCGCATCAACGCCAGTTATCGCTCCTAGTCGCCGGCACCTCCTAACGGCTTGAAAACTCATGGGGACTGTGGTAGCGTGCCAAGGCTTTTGGGGATGGGGTCTACCTGCGTAACCCGTCACTGGATCGGGGTTTTTCAAAATTTAACATCAGCGCATAATCGCGCTGCACGGCTTGAGTATAAGGGGACGGGTTCCCCTCGCCTGCAATCCGGGGTGCTCTGCAAGCCATGGAGGGAGGTGAAGGCATGGGAGTGGTGGGGATCAAGGAACTGCTGGAAGCGGGAGTCCATTTCGGACACCAGACCAACCGTTGGAATCCGAAGATGAAAAAGTTTCTCTTCGGCGAACGGAATGGCATCTACATCATCGATCTGCAACAAACCGTCTCACGAATGGAACAGGCCTATGCCTTCGTCCGCGACGTCGTCGCAGCCGGTGAATCCGTGCTCTTCGTCGGCACCAAACGACAGGCGGCGGATATCCTCGAAGAAGAAGCCAAACGGGCCAATATGTTCTTCGTCAATCAGCGCTGGCTGGGCGGCATGCTGACCAATTTCCAGACCATTCGTCGGAGCATCGACAAGATGAAGAAGATGGAAACGACCCTGCTGAATCCCAGCGAGCACGGATTGAAGAAGAAGGAAATCCTCCTGATGCAAAAGGATATCATCAAACTGCAGAAGTACCTCTCGGGCATCAAGAGCATGCGGAGCCTTCCCGGGGCCGTCTTCATCCTGGATACCCGGGTTGAAAAAATCGCCGCCCAGGAGGCGGTCCGACTCGACATTCCGGTGATCGCGATTTTGGACAGCAATTGCGACCCCGATCGCATCGCTTATCCGATCCCGGGCAACGACGACGCAATCCGTTCCATCAAGCTCATCACATCCAAAATCGCCGATGCCTGCATCGAAGGCGCCCATCTCCGGACGCAACGTGAAGAAGCGGAATTTCAGGCGGCTCCCGCCGCCGGCGACAAGAAACCCGCTGCCAGCCTGGAAGGCGTGCCGGCATCGTAACGTGCACTCATTCGATCGGCGAACTGTTCAACTCATGCGGTGAGGACGACGGATCATGGCAGGAACAAGTCAACTGGTGAAAGAGCTTCGTGAGAAAACGGGGGCTGGCATTCTCGACTGTCAGAAAGCGCTCACCGAAAACGGCAACGACATCGAGAAATCGATCGATTATCTTCGACTGAAAGGCCTCGCCTCGGCTGCCAAGAAGGCCGGGCGCGAAACCAACCAGGGCCTCGTCCATGCCTACATCCATATGGGCGGAAAGATCGGCGTGCTGATCGAGGTCAACTGCGAAACCGATTTCGTCGCCCGCAACGACGAGTTCAAGGGATTCGTCAACGATCTCGCCCTCCAAGTGGCGGCAGCCAAGCCGTCGTATGTGCGGCGCGAGGAGATCCCCGCCGAGGTGGTCGAGAAAGAAAAAACGATCTACGAGGGACACGCCCGCGAGTTGGGCAAGCCGCCGGCCGCCTGGCCCAAGATTGTCGAGGGCAAGCTGGAGAAATTCTTCCAGGAAAGCTGCCTGATGGAGCAGGCCTTCATCAAGGACCCGGCCGTGACCATCAAGGATCTGCTCGCGCAGAAGATCGCCAAGATCGGCGAGAACATGAATATCCGCCGCTTCACCCGCTATCAGCTAGGCGAAGCATGAGCGCTGCCAAATACCGGCGTCTCCTTCTGAAAGTCAGCGGGGAGATGCTGGCTGGTGAGCAGGGCTACGGCATCCAGCCCTCCGTCCTCGAACGTCTGGCGGAGGAAATCGCCTCCGTCGTCGCCCTCGACGTCCAAGTCGCAATCGTCATCGGCGGGGGCAACATTTTCCGTGGCATCGCCGCCAGCGCCTCCGGCATGGAACGCGCCTCCGCCGACTACATGGGCATGCTGGCGACAGTGCTCAATGCCCTGGCCCTGCAGAATGCGCTGGAGCGATCCGGCGTCATGACCCGCGTCCAATCGGCCATCGAAATGCGCCAGTTGGCGGAAGGGTACATCCGCCGGCGGGCCATTCGTCATCTCGAAAAGAAACGGGTGGTGATTTTCGCCGGCGGCACCGGCAACCCCTACTTCTCGACCGATACTGCGGCCGCGCTTCGCGCGATGGAAATCGGCGCGCAGGTCATCATGAAGGGTACCAAGGTCGACGGCATCTATGACGACGACCCCTTGAAAAATCCCGCGGCCAAGAAATACGCGCAGATTCCCTTCATGGCGATCTTGAACCAGAATCTCAAGGTGATGGATTCCACCGCCATCAGCCTCTGCATGGATAACAAAATGCCGTTGGTCGTATTCAACTTAAAAGTCGCGGGCAACTTCAAACGTGTGGCTGTAGGCGAGCCGATCGGGACCCTGGTCACACCCGATCAACGCTAATCCCGATCACGGAGTGTCGCCATGTCCAATGCTGCGCCAGTTCGACAAAAACTCATGAGTCAGATGGACCAGGCGGTGGAACACTTGAAGCGGGACCTGGCCGGCCTCCGAACGGGGCGAGCCTCGGTCGCTCTCCTCGACAATATCAGGGTCGACTACTACGGGACCATGACGCCGCTGAAGCAGATTGCCAATATTTCCACCCCGGAAGCCCGGCTCATCACCATTCAGCCGTGGGAACCGAATCAGATCAAAGAAATCGAGAAAGCCTTGGCGAATTCAGGGCTGGGGGTCAACCCCTCGAACGACGGCAAGATGATCCGCGTGCCACTGCCTCCCCTCACGGAAGAACGCAGAAAGGAATTGACCAAGATCTGCAAGAAGCACGGCGAAGACACGAAAGTGCAGATTCGCGGATTTCGACGGGATGCGAACGAAGAGTTGAAGAAACTCCAAAAAGATGCAACGCTCACCGAAGACGAGCTGCGGAAAGCTGAACAGGACACGCAGAAACTCACGGAACAGTACGGACAGAAGATCGACGACGTCATCAAAAAGAAGGAACAGGAGATCATGGAAGTCTGAGCCGGATTTCCAGATCCGTTCGTCTCGCGTGCCCACCCTTTCGACCTTCTCACCCACCTGCGCCTCCATCGACCTCGGCGCTCTCGTTCACAATCTCAACCAGTTTCGCCGGTACCTCGCACCCCGATGCGACGTGATGGCCGTGGTCAAGGCGAACGCCTACGGCCACGGTTCCGTCGAAACCACGAAAGCGCTGATTCGTCACGGCGTGTCACGTGTTGCCGTCGTGTCGGTCGAGGAAGGGATCAGGCTTCGACAGGCCGGCATCGATGCGCCGATCGTCACCCTGGGTCCGCTCTTCCGCGAACAGATCGCCGACCTGGTCGCGCATCAGCTGACGCCGGTCGTCAGCGACCCCTCCGTCTTGCCGGCGCTGGGAGAAGCGGCGGCTTCGCGGCCGATCCCCTACCCGATCCATCTCAAGATCGACACGGGCATGGCACGGTTGGGCCTCACACAGGACGAGCTCGTCACCCTCTTCAGTTCGGGAGGCATTCCCCGATCCCTCAAGCTGGAAGGGCTCATGACGCACCTGGCTGACAGCGACGGACCAGCCGTCGACCGCACGGAACAACAGCTCGAGCGTTTCAACCATGCCATTCAGACGGTGAACACGGGAGGATTCCGAGCCCCGCTGATTCACGCCGCGAACAGCGGAGGGGCGGTGCGGTTCCCCCAGGCCCAGTTTTCACTCGTGCGTCCCGGCATCATGCTGTACGGGTACCACACGCTGCCCGATTCCGTTCCGGTTCCAGATCTCAGGCCGGTGCTCTCCCTGCACACCTGCATTGCACAGCTTCGAACGATTCAACCGGGACGCCGGGTGAGCTACAACGGGACGTTCACGGCCTCAAGGCCGACTCGTATCGCCGTGCTGCCCATCGGCTATGCGGATGGATTGAGCCGGCATCTCTCGAATCGTGGCCTGGTGCTCGTACGCGGGCGCCGTGCCCCGATTGCCGGACTGGTCTGCATGGATATGGTGATGGTAGATGTGACCGACGTGCCGGGGGCCGGCATTGGCGACGACGTCGTGCTCATCGGCCGGCAGGGGAGTGAGCAGATCACGGCTCAGGACATTGCCGAATGGACAGGGACCATCTCCTACGAAGTGCTGTGTTCCATCGGACCGCGCATTCCGCGTCAGTATCACTCTTCGTAAAGGTGCGGCGCACGGGACACGCGCGACTCGCACATTGCAGCTCCTGTCGTGTCCCGCCTTTCTCGCAAATCTCGTGCCTCTCGCGAAGAGGAGCTAGTGCTTGATCGCGCGTTTAAGGCGCTTCTCTACGCTCGCCACCTTGCTCTGCAACCGTCCGTCATGTCCCTTGCGATAGTCGACCTTGATCGTGCATGAGACGCGGCTACAATCCTTCCTCATGCGCTCGTAGCATTGCCTGACAACCGCGAAGACTTCGTCCCATTCTCCTTCCAACACCGTGCCCATTGGATTCAAGCGATAGGGCACCCCGCTCTTGTCGATAATGTCGAGCGAGCGGGCCACATACTTGCCGACACTCTCTCCCTTGCCCAACGGCGACATGCTGAATTCCAACAACACCATCGCGCCTCCTTTATCCGTCTTTCGCGTCACGCGTCACGCTCGATGCGGCTTTGGCCCGTTGCTCAAGCCAGACCTTGGGGTAGTGCACCCTGCCGAGGAGCCGGAATCCGTCCAGAGCCTCGCGCAGCAGAGCGCGCCGCTTTTCCGCGTCCGGCTCATCGGCCCTGGCCTCCTCCCGCAATGCCCCCAACCAGTCGACAAAGGCGGCGAACTCCGTGTCCAGAATCCGTTCCAGATCCTCCTTGAGAAAACCGGAGAGGGCCGGGGCGACGCCGCTCGTACTGATGGCCACGCGGGCATGCCCGGAGGCGACCACCGCAGGCATCGTGACACTGCACGCCTCCGGATAGTCCACCGACCAGAGGAGGACGCCCCTTGCTCTCGTACTGCGCAGCAACATCCCGGCGAAATCGCGGTCCCCCCGGATCGTATTCAAGACCAGAATCGTATGTTCGAGATCCGTTTCGCGAAACGTCCGTCCGCGATGGATCACCTTTCCCGACGCCACCAGCTGTCGGAGCGCGTCATTTAAGGTTGGGGCGATGACGGTCACCCGGGCGCCGGAGTCGAGCAGGCGCTGGGTCTTGTCGGCCGCCTCCTCATCGCCACCGATCACCAGCACCGACCAGCCTTTGACATCCAGCACCAGAGGGAACCCTGGATTTGCCTTCATCAGCCGTACTCCTCGTCAGACTCGTCATCACCGTCGAGTGTGAGTCGTATCATACATGCAGGGATTCCCGACCGTAAACCGTCCCTTCCACTTTTCCACGCACCCCGGGTATAATTCCCCCGCTGGCATTTAGGACGGTAGGCTGTACGCACCCCGGCAGGCCACGCACAGGTCCTGGCCAACAGAGTCCGCATCTTTTCGGAACGAGACTGGATTGAAAACGCGTAGCAGAAGGCTGGCTGGTCGCTGGACGGTTGAAGGGCTGCGCTTCGCTGAACCTATGGCCCGGAGGGATCGGCCTCCAGCTCCATGTTCCAATAGAGATAGTCGCGCCAGCTCTCCGGGGTGTTGCGGATGCCGATCGTGATCGTAATGACGGGGCTCCATCGGGGTTTCACCGGCCGCTTTTTCAGCTTCATGCCGGCTTCGTCCGGCGTGCGACCGCTCTTTCGGTTATTGCATCGCCAGCAGGCCGTCACAATGTTCTCCCACGTCTTCTTCCCGCCCTTCGCAATCGGCACGACATGATCGAAGGTCAGTTCCTCCGTTCTGAACTTATGGTTACAGTACTGGCAGGTGTATCCGTCGCGCGTAAAAATATTGATGCGCGAGAACTTGACGGCGCGGTGACTGTCTCTCAGCTTCACCAGCTTGAGCAGCCGCATGACCGCCGGAAGCCTGATCGAAATGGAGATCCCGTGGACTTCCCGGTCGTAGACTTCGAGGACTTCAACCTTGCCCTGCCAGAGCAGCGCGATGGCTTTTTGCCAATGGACAACCCGCAGAGGTTCGTACGTCGAATTGAGCAGGAGGGTCATTTCCATGGAACAACCTCATCCCCAACCGAGCCTCCATGGCCACAGAGGCACGTTTCCACAGGGCAGGAGTACCGATTGATGTTTCTATGCCATAAGCTTCCTCCGAAATCAAGCAACCGCCTGTCTGCTGTCGGTTCCGGTGGAATCCGGTGTGACCGAGGACGTCGGCCATGAGCGGATTTGTCAGCGCGGCGAGGATCCAGGAGATTCCACCGGGAACCGGACGGACCGTGGAGGTCCACGGGGTCTGGATCGCACTGTTCAACGTCGACGGGACCTACTACGCCATCGACAACGCCTGTCCTCATGCCGGAGGTCCGCTGGGGGAAGGCACGCTGTGCGGCCCCGTGGTCGAATGTCCCTGGCATGGGTGGAAATTTGACGTGGTCTCGGGGCAACGAGTGGGGAATCCCAACTTCGAAGTGCCTTGTTGTCAGGTGCGTGTGGAAGGAGATCAGGTCCTCGTTGCCCTCCCGCCGGGTCTGAGCCCCCCTTGAGGAGTTCGGCTAGCTGGACTCGACTCCCCGAGGGGGCACGGGGTCAGGATCCTCGTCGGGGGCCTTGGGCGTCACGCCGTCAGCTGGCAGGGATGCCGCATTGACCTGCTTGCGACTCAAGTGCGCGTGCCAGATGAATTCGCGCTCGAACCACTGTCCGCGCACGCTTTGATCGCGCAGCTGAACCCGGACTTCGTAGATATCGCCCTCGACGTGCTTCACCCGCCACTCTCCCAGGCGGACCCCCTGCCCCCGCTCCTTCATCGATCGCACATGATCGTTCATCGCTTCCAGGATGGTCGGGAACCCCAACGCGCGGTGGGACTGCACCAGGGCGAGCGCCTCGGCGGCGGCCCCATCCGTAGCCGACTTCATCGCCGGCAGTTCGGTCCAGGCATAGTACAGTCCGCCCAGCACCAGGACCGCGACGACGGCATAGTGGGCGAAGCGGTTGAGCGAAACCTTGGAGGAAATGCGGTCGTCAGACATGTGGCGGCATATGAGGGAGGGGGTCGGGAGGCATCTTAGAAACGACGGCTCCTCATTGTCAATGGACAGACAGGAAGGCCGAGCGCGGTAGCACAACCCGCTTGTCTGACAAAAAGCCGGTGTGTTACAAGTAGCGGCACCGGTAGATACCAGCGAGAGGCCATGAGCGCACCGCATGAAGTTTTTCTTGTACGGCGATCATCTGAATCCCGCCCAGCTTGCCCGACGAGCCCCGGAGCACAGATTTCTCTACCTCGCGACGCTGACGGATCATACGATCAAGTTCTGCCGATGGTCGTCTCAATGGCGTTGCGGCCTTGCCAGCATCGTCCCGTCACCAGGCGAGAAGGTCTGGGGCGGCGTGTTTGAGCTCACCGACGAAGACCTCAAGATCATGGATGAGTTCGAGCAGGATGTCCCGCAGGGCGCCTACCGGCACCTGCAAGTCAACGTCGTCCGCGAAGCAGGAGAAAAGGAGCTGGTCAGTACCTACGCGGCAACCCCGATCGGAAAATTCAAACCCAAAGACCACTATCTCGATTGGGTCCTGAAAGGACTGAAACACTGGAAGTTCCCGGACGAGTGCATTGAAGAGTGGCAGTCGTATCGACCGAAGTAAACCTGCGCTGATGGCGTATGGCAGAGAGCTGGTGGTGAGATGGGAGTCAGAGCCGTCTGGGCGCGGCACGGGTCCCATCACATACCGTCGGCTCTCTACTATGCGCCACCCGCTCCATCAATGAGGAGATTATGCCGAAACCAAAATATCACATCCTTGTCTGCACCAACTCACGCCCGCCGGGCCACCCGAAGCCGTCCTGCGGATCCGCCGGCGCTGCACAGCTGCTGATGGCGTTCAACATGGGTCTGATGCAGCGGGCCGTACCGCCGGGCGAGGTCCTGGTCAGTGCCACCGGGTGTCTCGGCCCGTGCGAACAGGGTCCGACCGTTGTGGTATACCCCGACAATACCTGGTACTCCAAGGTGACCGAGGCGGATGTTGCCACCATCCTCGACGAACACGTTGCCAAGGGAACGCCGGTGGCCAAGCTGAATCCTGACGCGGTCTGGAAATGAAGAACATTGAGGTCAGGGAGTAACACTCTGGACTTAACCTTGTCCTCGACCTCAACCTTAACCTTACAGAGCCATGCGCAGCCGCACAGTTCACGAACACAAATCTCACGCACCCGTTTCGGTCGGGTGCGTGGTGATTACCTGCAGCGATACCCGAACACCCGAGACGGATACCAGCGGCTCCCGCATCATGCACATGCTCAAGGACGCAGGCCATGCTGTTGTGGCCTACCACCTGGTGAACGACGAGCCGGCCAGGATCAAAGCCAAAATCAAATCCGCGGTCGCAAACAAGAAGGTCCAGGCCGTCATCATCAATGGAGGCACGGGAATTTCACGGCGGGATTCGACCTTTGAAGCGGTGGACGCGATGCTGGAGAAACGGCTGGATGGATTCGGCGAAGTCTTCCGCTCCCTAACCTACCAGGAGATCGGCTCACCGGCCATCATGAGCCGCGCCACGGCCGGCATCATCAAGGGCCGGGTGCTCTTCTCCACACCCGGCTCAGAAAATGCCGTCCGCCTCGCGATGGAGAAGCTCATCCTGCCAGAGCTCGGCCATCTGGTCAGGGAACTTACGAAGTGATCGTGCTTCCTCGAGCACGAGATCTCTCCCGCATGACTTTCTCAAGTAGCCTTCGACCGAGAACCCAGCATCTTTCAGAATTCTGACCGCAAGCCCTCGCCCTATATCGCAGCCTGTGGGTATCGGGATAGTCACAGGCACGTCTCGATCTTCGTGTCGAAGTGTGAGGTGGCTGCCGGATTGCGTGGTGGAAAATTCAATCGTTTTGGATCAGTGTTGTGCCTGTTATACCCCACATCTACCCAATACCCACACGGAACCAATTTCGAAACCATCGTGGCCGAGCGATGAGAAAGCGCACGTATGGATGTTCGTCGGCAAGTTGGTCCAGCGCTACCTCTACGATCTTCGATGTCTTGTCTCGCTCCATATAGCTCTCGGATCGTCGCCGAACAACTCGAAAACGCGGCTGTTCAAAACGGCCTCTCAGCAAGGCCGCCGCCGACAAAAGCACCGGAGGCGTACCCTTTGGGGTACGCTGAGGATGCGTTTGAGGCGAGAACGACGCTGAAGGGCGTTTCAACAGCCGCTAGTCCTGCACGATCTTCGGTTCGGAGTACACCACCTCCGGAGAAATCTTCGATTGGGCGTAGCGCTTGTAGAACAGGAGGAGATCCCGAACCGACACGATCCCGACGATCTGCCCGCCTTGCGTCACACCGAGATGGCGCACGCCCAGATCGCCCATCATGTCCTGCGCATCGTCGACTGTTTGCGTGGCTTCGATCGTGCAAATGGGTGTCGTCATGACCTTCTCGACGGTCAGTTTACCGGGATTCTTGTTGGTCGCAACGGCACGGCGCACGATATCAGTGTCCGTGATGATCCCGACCAATTGCCTCCCCTTTTTCACGAATAACGATCCCACACGCGCCTGCCGCATCGTCTTGGCAGCGCTGGCAATCGATGTTTTGGGGCCCACGGATTTCGGACGTTTCGTCATAATCTGAGCCACTGCGGACATGCCTCTCTCCTTTCCTCGTTGAGCGACAACTGAGAAAGAGCGCCGGCCACGCTCAATCGACTACAAGTACGATTTTACCGAAGAATTTTCGGCTCATCATGAGTTGCTGGGCGGCGCGAGCCTCCTGCAGCGGAAACGTCCGGTCGATCACGGCCATCAATCGCTTCTGGCCCATCAGTTCCGCAGCCTTCGCCAGTTCCGCGCGCGTACCCATGTAGGAACCCTTGATCGTGAACTGTCTGGAAAACACCTGGCGCAAGTCCAGTTTGACCTCTGCCCCGGTGGTGGCGCCGCAGGTAATCACGCGGCCGCCCTTCGCGAGAGACGCGAGACAACTGTCCCAGACCTCGGGACCAATATGGTCGATCACCACCTCGACGCCCCGCCCTTCGGTCAACAGCCTGATACGGTCCGCCACCTTCTCTTTGGCATGATTGATGACCGCATCGGCGCCCAATACCACGGCTTTCGGAATCTTGTCATCGGCACCGACCGTCGTGATCACCCTCGCCCCGGCCAGCTTGGCCATCTGGACGGCCATGCTCCCCACCCCGCTCCCCGCACCCATAATCAGCACCGTCTCGCCATGCTGCAAGCCGGCGAGCGCAAACAGCATGTGCGCCGCCGTCACCGAAACCAACGGAAAGGCCGCGGCCTGTTCAAACGTGAGGTTCTCCGGCATCGGCAGCACGTTGCGGAACGGCACCTTCACGTACTCGGCATACCCGCCGTGCATCATGGCGCCGATAAGCGAGTAGGTGCGGCAGAAATTATCCCGCCCGGCCAAGCACGCTTCGCAGCGCCAACAGCTGATGCCCGGAGACACAAAGACTCGCTGCCCTGCCGGGAGGCCTTCCACCTGGCCGCCGACTGCCTCGACGACGCCGGCGATGTCTGAACCCGACACATGCGGCAGCGGCATCGGATAGGCAGGGTTCCCCTGCCTGACCCAGATATCGAGGTGGTTCAGCGCGCAAGCCTTGACGCGGACCAACACCTCCTCCGCGCCGATCTGCGGCGTCGGCATCTCTTCGTACGAAAGCTTGTCCGGCCCGCCATGCTCACGAAACAATACCGCCTTCATTTCTCCCCCTTCTCCTCACACATACATAGAGTGTTGAAACAGCGGGCGCAGAGGTCTGTGGTGGCCCGGTTGGTCTCTCCTGCGCGCGTGCAGCGCGCGCCTTCCGTGTTGATTGAAATCCGATCAGCCCTGCGTGTGCGCTGCGCGAGCAAAGAGACCACCGGGCTGCGCCACGTGACCTGCTTGCTGACACCCGCCGTTTCAAAATCTCAATGTTCCGTCCGCCACCATCACACACTGCCCTCCGACCTTCACCGACTGGATCATGTCGTCATCCGACTCGACCTGCACCAGAATACGGGAAGGCCGCTCGATCTCATACCCCTGTTCGATGATAATTTCCGTCGTAGGAGCGACTTCCACCACGCCGTTCTGCACGAGATAGGCACCGAGCGCACCGCCGGCGCTGCCGGTGGCGGGATCTTCAGGAATCCCGATGGCAGGCGCGAACATTCTGGCATGGACGGTCGCCGAGGATTCCACCGTCACCGTCGTGAAGACCATGACGCCGTTCATCCCGAAGCGGCGGGAGAGATCGATGATGGCGGACGGATCCGGCACAATCGAGCGTACCGCCGTCAGCGTCCGCACCGGAACGATCAACACCGGAAATCCGGTCGAGACGATCTCCAACGGCCACTTGGTATCGGCAATCACGTGTTTCGACAATCCCATCGCTACAGCGATCTTATACAGGTCATCCGTCTCCTCGATGGGGCCCAGGAATTCCGGCCTGGGTTGCGTCATCATAATCTGGTCCACCTGCCCTTCATCCACGTCCAGTTCCACGGGAAAGAGTCCGATATTGCACTCCTGCATCACCCGCGTGACCGACTCTTTTACGGGAACGAGACCCAACTCCGCCAAAACGAAGAAGGCCCCGATCACCGGATGGCCGGCGAAAGGAAGCTCCTGCGTCGGCGTGAAGATCCGCAGGCGCGCCACCGCGGCCGGATCGGTGGGGGGAAACACGAACACGGTTTCCGAGAGATTCATCTCACGCGCGATCTGCTGCAATTGATCATCGCTCAATCCCTGCGCATCGGGGATCACGGCCACGGGGTTCCCGCCGAACGGCTGGCTCGTGAAGACATCGGCCTGGTAGAACTTCAGCGAGCGCTGGTCAGGCATGGGTGCTCCCGCTGCAGGAGGTCACGAAGGCCCACTGGGGTGGTACGGGAATCCGGCTGAAGAATAGGCGAACCGTCGGCATCATTTGACAGGCTGCTCGTGGCTTTGTCAGATTGACCCGTGGCCACGGCCAATCTCGACGATCTGAATCAGGCCCTGAAAGCGCTGGAGCTGACACTCCCCCTCTCGCTCGACCAGTTTCTGGCCAAGCGCCGTGAGCTGCTCCATACCTGGGACCCGGCCCGCTACGCGACCCTGACTAACAACCCCAAACAGTACATGCAGATGTGCAAACAGGCAGAAGAGATGACCCGCAAGATAGAGACGGCATCGCGGATTGTCAATGAATGGTTCGCCACTCGGAATCACCGCCTCACGTGAAGTGCGGCTTCTCGCGGACCGATGTTTCTCGCCAATCGTCAACTACCAATCCAACAGGACCCAATCTCTTCTGCTCGCGGTTGACGTATGGCCATTGACGAACGGCGGGCTCATCCCATTCCGTGCGACACCACCCGGCTCATACCCTCCCCGTCTTCTCCGCCGCTCTTCGCAACAGGCCAGGTGATCAGGCCTGAGACACTTTCGGCCGAGCCGACGGCGACGTGCTGCTGCGCATAGATCTGCGGCAGCCTGTTCGTTCCGAACTTCGAGATGTAGAGGAACACGTGCTCGCGGGAGTTCACCCGCACCGCCCAGGGCTGAAAGTCGTTCCGGTAGAACTCCTCACACATCTGCATCGCATCGAGGCAGGAGATCCCCCCCGGCTCGTTCAGCGTGTAGTAGTAATCGAGCGGCAGATCGTACTCCTCCTGCTTGTGGATCGTGATACCGAATTTATCCGGCTTCCGCACCATCGGCGTATGCCGGTAGGCCACAAAGTAAAAAAGCTCCGTCGAGTGAATCACCGACTGGTTGTCGAGCAGGAATTGCCGCGTTTCCATCGCCTCTTCCTGGGTCTCGCCGGGGAATCCGTAGAAGGCCATCACATGGTTCCAGATGCCGACCCTCGCCGCTTGCTGGAGGTTATTCCGCATCACGCTGGGCTTCGCGTGCTTGTCCATGAGATTCAGCACGCGCTCGTTCGCCGACTCCATCCCATAATAGAGCGTGCAGCAGCCTGACTTGGCCGCCAGGTCCCAGATCGCGGGATCTTGCAGGGTTTCCTCGAACCGGATCAGCGTCGTCCATTTGATCCCGACGTTCTGCTCGACCAGGAGCTGCGACACTTTCTTGAACAGTGCCGGCGGATAGGATTCGTCGGAAAAAAGAAAATGCCGGCATTGGTACTTGTCCCGTAGCGCTGTCACCTGTTCGACGACGAGCGGCGCGGTCATCCCCCGGAACTGATCGAAATAACCCTGCCCGTGATCGCAAAAGGTGCAGCGGCCCCAATAGCAGCCGCGCGTCGCGAGATAGGGAATGATCCGCTCCGGCACGAAGTACTGATCGAGGGGGTAGCCGTCGAAGTCAGGAATCGGCAACGCGGTCGTCTTTTCCGTATAGACCTCTTGACTTTCCCGCACGCCGGTCTCGTCGCGGTACACGAGATTCGGCACCGACTCCATCGTCCGCTGGCCGTTCAAGGCCTCGATGTACCAGAGCAGCGCATGCTCGCCTTCGTAGAGGATCGCGGCGTCGAA
>DASPGL010000075.1:0-11683 GCA_035620635.1 Nitrospira sp.
CCTGTTTGCCGATGGCAGCAACAACCGCCTGGCACTCACGGTGGATTCGTTAACAGGTGCAATCCGGACCAGCGACGAGCGGATTGTTCCGCCGCTGAACCGTCGCATTCCGGATCGCGTCAGGACCCTCTTGCAAGCGGCCGCCCAAGGAAACGCGGCCGCCCCGATCGGGCCCTAGGGGGCGGGGAGCACGCCGAGCACTATGCAGAGCAGTTTCAACAACACCGCGTCCGAAGAAAGGGGCTTTACGTTGCTCGAGGTGCTGCTCGCGATTGCCCTGCTCGCGATTGCGCTCCCGGTTCTGCTCGGCCTCCGTAATTTCGACCTGGACCTTCACGCACGAGCCAGCGAGCTCACGGCGGCGACGTTGCTGGCGCAGGAAAAACTGCTGGAAGCCGAGCTGTCGGGCACCTATCCCGTGGGTGAAGTTGGAGGAGATTTCAGAAACGCTCCTCTTGGCACGCCGGTGGGAACTCTGGCAACCGACAGAGCTGTCGGCTACAGATGGAAACGAACGGTCTCACCCACCCCGCTGGCACTGATCCGGGAGGTTCGCGTCCGAGTGTCCTGGCCTCGGGGAACCACAGAGGAATCGGTGGAAGTGAGCACCTATGTATTCGCAGGCCTCACCTTCTAGCATGGTGAAGAGAATGTCCGCTCGCGGAATCGGAACGAGTGCGGTCGAGCGTAAAGGGGCAGGATGAAAAAGTTTCACCGAAGGAACGGAGCAAGACAATCCGGGTTCACACTGGTGGAAGTGCTGGTGGCGATCGCACTGCTGGCTACGATTGGCGCCATGGTCTTCGGCTCGCTCGTTACGACCACCCGTGTGATCGATACCGGCCGAGAACGATCGGTGAAAGAGCAAACTGTCCGACGCCTCCTGCGTATCATGGCGGATGAGATATCGTTGAGCAGGCGGGGCGACGAGTATTCTTGGGTGGGCGTGAATGGCACACAGGAGGGACAACCGGCCGACGCGGTCGCCTTTCTCACTCTCAGCCAGGGAGTTGGCTTCTCCACGATCAAGGAAAGCGATTTGATCCGGGTCGTCTACGCTCGGGAAGGCGACCGTTTGATTCGATATGTACGCCGGAACATCTACGGACTCACCGACGAATCGCTGGACCAGCTGGAATTGACAGATCACGTGAAAGGATTCAACCTTCGCTATTTTGACGGTCAGGGCCTTGCCTGGACCGACGAATGGGCCGTCGGCAAGATGCCCAAAGCCTTGCTGATTGAGGTGACGTTTCACCAACCGAACACCGATCCGTGGACGGTTCGGGAGTGGGTGACGATCGGAGCATCCTGATGAACCTCAAATGGCTTGATGACAGGAAGGAGATCGTGGCCTGGGTGGCCGCCAGCCTCTGCCTGCTCATTCTCTGCCTCATGATGACCTTCCCCTACGGTGCCCTGCACATGCGAGTGCTGGCGGAATTGAATCGGGCAACCAACATGGAGGTCCGGGTCGCGGAATGGACACCCGGTCTGCCGCTCGGACTCGAGTGGCGGAACATCACCTTCTCAAAACCTGACTGGGGACCGGTCCAATTGGCCGTTCTCCAAGCGAAAGTACAGGTCGTCCGAGCGTTGCGCGGAGAGCTAGGGCTCGACGTCGAAGGCCATCTCGACGAAGGGGTTCCCGCCGCCGGGCTGGCAAGAGTAACCCTCACCGCCTCGTCGTTCTCTCTGGGAGAGCCGGTGACCGTAAAGGGTGAGCTTCAGCAAGTCGATCTCTCCAGGATTCTCCGGCGGTATGTGAGTCATGGCGTGCTGAATGGGGATTTTTCCCATCGGGTGATCTCCTCTCAGGCACCGGACGGCCTTCTTCGAGGGGAAGGGGCATGGAGGGCCGAGGTCCGGGACTTGGCCGTGGAACAGATTCACGTCGGGAATGGCCGGACCATGTCATTGGCTTTTGCCAGGGTGTCTTCCGCGTTGGTGTGTCAGGACATCCTCTGTACTGTCACTGAGTTGAAAGGCGAGGGAATCGACGGATCGTTCACCGGGGAAGGGACGATCACCCTGCAGCGACCGATGGAGAACAGCCAATTGGCCTTATCCGTGACCGTGGTTCCCGGCGTGGGTTTCGCCTCGAAGGCAGCTACCCTGGGACTCCCTCTCCTTCCCCCAGGGACCCCTATGACCGTGAAGATTGTAGGGACGTTGGCACAGACCAGGGTGGCGTTGTAGAGTACAAGGCTCCGGAGACCGTTCGAATACGAAGCATGGCCATCGCTACGGAATGTGTGGGGCTCGATATCGGGCAGACGGGACTCAAGGCCGTCCGCTTCCGCCGACGCTTGAGCGGGCGCGAATCGATTGATTATTTCCAGCACCCGATGCCGTTTGCCCGTCCGGAGGATTTGGAACCGGCCAGGCGCGCCCGTTCACTCCGCGGCTTTCTCTGGCAACACGGCCTCTACGCCACAGACCGCCTGGTCACCGCGATCCCCTGTCAGGATCTCTTCATCCGGACTCTCTCCTTCCCTTTCAGGGACTCCAGCAAACTGGCCCAAGTGGTGCCGTTTGAAGTCGAGAACCTTGTGCCGATGCCGCTGGAGGAACTGGCCATCGGCAGTCTTGTCCTACCGCCCGGCCTGACATCGGAAGGGGCCTTGCGTGACAGCAAGAATGCGGAAGTCCTGGTGACCGCCGCGCCGAAGGATAAGGTGGCCGAACATCTCCGCTTTTTAGCTCAAGCCGACGTCGAGCCCTCGGCCATCAATGTCGACGCCCTGGCCCTCTTCTCCGTTACGCAATATCTTCGCGGCGAAGGCGCACCCGTCCCCCAAGATCTCGCGATCATCGACGTCGGCGCCTCGAAGACAACGCTCTGCCTGGTGCACGAGGGACGCCCCGTCGTGTTGCGGACCGTACTCTGGGGAGGGAACCATCTGACTCATGCGCTGGCCGTGCGACATGCCTGCAGCTTCGCGGAGGCCGAACGGCGTAAGCGCGCCATGGCGGTGGAACAGGTGGACGCCTGGTTGGAACCGCTGCTGCGTGAGCTCCGCGTCACGATGCATGCCTATGAAGGGACGGAGCGAGGCCGCCTGACCCATTGCTGGGTTTCAGGAGGCGGTTCCAAACTACGGGAGCTCGGCGGGTTCGTGGCCCGTCAGCTCGGGCTCTACCCCGTCGGACCTCGCCAGGGATTCGGAAGCGACAGCCCGCGCGCTTTCTCCATCGCGTTCGGTCTCGCCATTCATCCCAAAATCATCAGGCCGCGCTGGCGGTTCAAGCCCTCGCCGGTCGGGCTGGCGCTGGACCTCAAGAGCGCTACTCAGGAGGCCGAGCCGAAATCAGCGCAGCCCAGGCAGGATCGCCGACTTGCGATCGTGGCGACGTTGATCATCGGACTTCTCGCGATTGCCGATTTCTCCATTCATTTCGTGCTGCAAGACCGACGTGTCACTCGCCTGAAGGCGACCCTGCAACAACAGTATGAGCAGACCTTTGGAGCCGGCGCCTCCCCAGGCGACGAACTCGATCAGGCCCGGTACCGAATGGGACTGGTGGACAAGACGCTGGCCGTCATCGACAGTTCACAGGGGAAAGTCTTGCCGACGCTCTCGACCTTTGTCAAACAGTTGCCTCCCGGGATCCCGGTCAAAGTGCGGGACCTGACCGTGGACGGCGGAGTGATCCTGATGGAAGGAGAGACAACTTCCTTCGATGCAGTGGAGAAGATCAAACAGACGTTCACCTCGAACCCGCAATTTCAGGATGTGGCAGTCACGGAAACACGGGTCGGCGCTGGACCAAACCAGGTGGTATTCCGGTTAACCGTGACCGTACAGCAACCATGATACAGACGTTACGAGAGCGCTGGCGTCAGATGTCGGCGCGCGAACGAGGGATCGTCCTGACGGGCGGAGTCGTCGTCGGCCTCAGCCTGCTTTTCGTCCTCGCCGTTGACCCCCTCTTGGCCAAACTCGATCGACTAGAACGGCAGGCGAACCGGAAACAGAAAGAGATTGGCGAATTGGCCCTCCTGAGTCAGGACTATGCCGCCAAACGGGACCGCCTGGCCAAAGCCGAGGGCCGTCTGCCGCCCGGCAGTCAGTTCTCCCTGCTGACCTTCATCGAGGAGGCGGCGACCAGGGCCGGTGTACGCGAGTGGATTACGGCCATGCAGCCGCAGGTCCAATCCGTGGCGGAAGGGTATCAGGAAACCGCGGTGGATCTTCGGCTGGAGGGCGTGCAGCTACCTGAGTTACTGGCCTTGCTCGTGGCCATCGATCAGGCTCCGTACAACCTGCAGGTCCGCCACCTGCAAATCCACCCCAAGTACGACAACCCCATGTACCTCGAAGCAACCGTCCGGGTCTTGAGCTATGCGAAGAGCTGATGAACGAGGCATCGCGCTACTCCTCGCCCTTCTGGTGCTGACGTTACTGGTCGCACTCATCCTGGAGTTCGACGCCGAGGCGCGCCGCGAGTACCGCGAGGCGGCGGCCTTCCGAGACACCTTCAAGGCCAACATGCTCACCCGCGCCGCCGTGCAGGCGGCCCGCGCCGTGCTCCAGCAGGACGTGCTTCGTGAAAAGCAGACCGGAGAGAAATTCGACGGTCTCACGGACATCTGGGCCCTGCCGATCAAGAACTACTCGATCGGCGATGGCCTGTTGAATGCGCAGCTCAGCGACGAACGAGGGAAACTGAACCTCAACGACCTGGCGGCCAAAGCGGGTGATGACCTGCAGCAAAAAGCAAAGGTGCAGCGGGTGAAACGTCTGTTCGAACTGCTCCAACTCAGTCCTGACCTGGTCGATACGCTCCTCGACTGGGTGGATCAGGATGATATCCCGCAGCCGGCAGGGGCGGAAAGTTTGTACTACCAATCGCAGAAACCGGCCTATCGGCCTGCGGATAGTCCGTTGTCCGCGCTCGGAGAACTCCGTCTGGTGAAGGGATTCACCCCTGAAATCATCGAGAAGTTGTCACGCTATGTCACCGTGTACCCGTTAGACGGCGGTGCGCCGTTGAACATCAACACCGCGGATCCACTCGTCCTGCAAGCCCTCGACCAGGGAATCACGCAGGCGATGGCGATGGAGATCGTCCAGGGGCGGCCCTACAAGAATAAGGTGGATCTGGACCGGATCGGCAGTGTCCAGGAGATCGGCGCGCGCATTCGCGCCGACTACGACGTGAAATCCGAATACTTTTCTGCCCGATTGGCCGTCACCGTCAATGAAACCACCAGAACCGCTCTGGCCACCCTGCGGCGAGATCCTAATAAAGGCGAGAGCAGTGTAGTGGATCTTCGAGTATTCTAAAGTCACGTATTACGCGGAGACTGCCAGGCCGCCGTCCTGGTAATCGTACCCCACCCTCCCTTTGCCCTGATCATCGACCGCCAGAGGCCGATCAGCCTCCAATACGACACCAGCTGACGGAACCCGAAATTCTCTACGATTGCAACGACAAATAGAAGAAGCACCTGCCGGAATTTCGGATAGATGTGAAAGGAAAGTTCATCCACGAGCAGGACGCTCACCGACATCAGGATTCCCATCCCAATCTCAACCGTGAAGAACGCCGCCGCCGCGTCAGACGCTGAAACACCAGCACCAGACCCAGGATCACGAATGCCGTAATCATGGCTGCCAGGCTCACCACGACCGAGAAGCAGACCATAGGATCACTCGAGGAAATCAGCGAGAGCAGGTTGGTCAGCATGGGGAATAATCAGACAGCGGGTCTCAATAGACGTCGAACTCTAGCGGTCAATTCCTTGGGATTGAACGGCTTCACGACATAATCGTTCGCGCCGGCATCCAGCAGACTCACGATGCTCTGTTCCGCCGAGAGTGCGGTGAGCATGATGATCGGCACCTCACGCCATGTGGGTTTGCTACGGATCAGGCGCAGAATTTCTCCTCCCCCGCAATAGGGGAGCATCACGTCCAGGAGCGCCAGATGGGGAGGTGGCATCTTCTCGATCAGTTCCTGGGCCAGGCGTCCGTCAGGCACCCAGGTCACGCGGTACCCGTCACGCTCAAGATAGAAACGGAGCAGAGTGATCATGTCCTCGTCATCCTCGACGAGTAACACCTGAAGCTTTTCGTCCCGTTGCAGCTCAGCCATTCTGTCAAACTATGCAACATCCTCCGAGCTGTCAAGCAATCCGGTACAGTCCGCGCGGTCCCGGCGAAACTTGAACGGGACGACAGAATAACGTCGTATCGGCGGATCTTCTAGAGAGCACCGGGTGGGCAGATTAAGGTTGGGGTGAGCCACGAGTCTGAGCGCTCTTCAGGTCAGTCTTGCCTCGGCTTCAATGCACTTAACCGAGGGACACCGTGATCGTGACTTCGTTACCGCGGTCGTTGTAGGTCAAGGTTGGAAACAGCGATTGCGCCAGAAAGATTCCCCGCCCGTTGAGATCTTTCGACCCGCAGATGTCTTGGGAACCAGCAAGGAAGCGGCGCCACTGAAAACCGTTTCCTTCGTCGGCAATGCGGTAGGTTACACACGTGATGTTCCGCTCGTGACATACCTCGATGGTGACCAGCCGGCCCCTGAAGCGAGGCTCCGTCATCCGTTGTCTCAGGATGGCCTCGTACCTCCCCGCAGCCATGGCCCTTTGTTTTTCCCGGAAACCTAGTTCGAGCGTGCCGTGCTCAACGGCATTGAACAACAGTTCGTGTAGCGCGCCGCGTAGCCGCAGACGCTGCATATCTGGCAGCGTCCCCGCCGAGCGTGTAATCAGCCTGGAGATTACCTGAGGAATGTGAGCCGGATTGGCATCAAAGGCCACCCGGTACACCGATCGAAGACCGCCGCTTCGACCCACGAGATCGCCCTGGCGCTTCGGTCCTCCCCGATGCAATACACGACCTGCCCCGTCTGGAAGGGCCCGATCGTCAATCACGCGGCCAGGCCTTGCACACGCGACAGAGACAGAGGAGACGAGAGGCACCGAGGGATCTAGCCAGGAATCCCGAACCGCAACGACGTAGGGTAGAGACAACGACGTCATTCGATGAATCCCTTGCCGAGCAGGTGGCGCATCACGGCCAGCAGCCTAAACAGTTCGGTTTCCAGTTTATCATAGCCTCTCCCCGCCACTTCGAGGGTACCGGCCTTGCCCAAGGCTTCGAGCGCGCTGACCGCTTCCACGGCCGCAGGCGCACCAAACTGCACGAGTGCACCCTTCAGACGATGGGCTGATGCCGCGAGGGCGGCGGCATTTTGGGAAACTACCGCGGCCTGGATGGCTGCCAAGTCTTGTAGCCCGTGCTCGACGAACAGCTCGATCATCGCGCGCAGGAGTTCGCGGTCGTCATCGACCAAAGCAAGCGCATGGTCTAGGCTGAAAATGTGATCCTGACTCATGGGAACGTCTGTCTCCTTCACCGGCCTGTCACCGGATGTGAGGATTCGGCCTCCAGTTCGAATCCCATCACCGCCACATCATCGGGAAAGTGATCGTGTCCGAGCCATCCTTCGGCCGCCTCGATGGTGCGGTCGATGACTTCAGAGAGCGGCCGGTGGCCCAGTTCACCAATCGTGCGTTGCAATCGAGCGGGGCCCCACAGCTCACCATCCGGGGACGGCACTTCATAGAGGCCGTCGCTCAATACGTACAGGCGGTCGCCGGGAACCACAGGGAGCTCCACGGTCGCGTACTCGTAGGACGGATCAAATCCCAGCGGCAACGCGGGAGATGTCAGCCATGCGACCTCCCCGGTCCGACGATGTACGATCGTCCCTTGGTGCCCGGCAGTGGCATAGGCAAGAGTCTGCGCACCCATGTCGAGTCGCACAAAGATGATGGTAAAGTAGTGGCCGTCTTCCGTGAGCGGAAAGAGTTGATTGGCTTCTGTCAGGATTGCGCCGGGGTCCGTGGTTCTCACGTGACTCTTGAGATTGTCTCCGCGCAAAAATGTCGACAAGGACGCCGATCGAAGTGCCGGCGACACGCCGTGGCCTGACGCATCGAGCAGATACAGCCCAATCTGGTGTTCGCTCCAATGCACGATGTTGAAGAGATCGCCTCCTAACTGCAACGCGGGCCGGTACACATGGGCCATTCGCACACCCGGGATGAGCAATCCAGGGTTTGGCAACAGCGACTCCACGTACTGAGCAGCTGAGCGGAGCTCGTGTTCAAGCACGGCTTGTTTGCGTTGGATCTCTGCCGTGGCTTGCTCCAGGCTTCGGATCAGCACGGCCGTGCGCAGGCCGGCCTGGACGCGGGCGGCCAGTTCATACGGACTGGCGGCCTTGCTCAAAAAGTCATCCGCGCCGCGACCCAGCCCCTCCGCGAGATGTTCCGGCTGATCCTGCGTTGTCATCATAAGAATCTGGCTGGAAAGGAGCGCCGGATCACGCCGCACTTGCTCACAAAACATAGGGCCATCCATTTCCGGCATCAGCCAATCAAGGATGGTCAGGTCAGGTCGTTCTCGCCGCAGGAGATCGAGTCCGGTCTTGCCATCGTGAGCTTCAAGGACACGATAGCCGAGCCGTTTGAGTCGGGTCGCGAGCCTCAGACGTGTGATCGGCTCGTCGTCCACAAGCAGCACAGTCGGGGTAGGCACTTCGGGGACATGGCCCGAGGAATGGTTCAATGGCGAGAGGGTGGACATTCGTCGGTCCCTAGGCCGCCTGTGAATGCCCCGTCATGGCATCCTGTTCATTGTCGTAGATCGGCATGAGCTGTGTGATATTCGCAAGACTCATGATTTCCCGCACATAGCTCTGTGGCCTCAACAGGCTTACACGACCCTGGGTCAGCTTGAAATTCTGCGAAACGAGGGCGAGCAAGCCCAGACCAGAGCTGTCGACGAACCGGACGCCAGCCATATCCAAAATGAGGTGGCGACACCCCTTCTGACGTAGAAGGTCCACCGCCCCTTTGAACTCTTCCCGATTGGCGTATGTGAGATCCCCAGCCAGTTCTAGGATCACCCCATTCGCAACCGGCCGTTCGATCAGTTGCATAGCCACGATATCCTCCTTCTGTTAAGCACACATGTTCATGACTGCCAGAGGACCCCTCGTTCTGCCAATTCTAATGAGCCAGTTCGTGCGGACCGCCTTGAGCAAGGAATCCTTCCAGGCAGACATCGCCAGGTTGCTATACCGTTCTGTGAGCGCCAGCTCGAAGCAGTCAGCAATGGTAGCGGCGGCCGGTTCCTTGCCCGCTTGCGTGAGTAGATACCGCCGAATGTTCTATAGCTCGACCTGCCTATGCTCGGCACGAGCCGGGCGCTCACCACCATGAGTGGCTGCGCACCCACGCACAAGGCCTGCGCTGCCATCTCGCGGTCCCGGGGGCTTCCAAAGTCTACCTCCTATGCCACGGCCTGTGGGGGTGTACCCGGTTGGCCCCAGCCGGGCTGACGTTCAAGAAACCGAGTCAATTGATCGGCCGGCAGTGGCTTGCTGAAGACAAAGCCCTGAGCGTAATAGCAGCGTTGCTTGATCAGCAGCGTCATCTGCTCTTCTGTTTCGACTCCTTCCGCAATCACGGTCAGATTCAGTGACTCGGCCATCGCGATGATCGCCGCGATGATCGCTCGTGCATCGGTACTTGTCACCATGTCTTGCGTGAAAACCCGGTCGATTTTTAACGTGTCAATAGGAAACCGCCGCAGATAGATCAGCGAGGAGTACCCGGTACCAAAGTCGTCGATGGAGATGCGAATCCCTTTGGCTTTCAAGGCAGCTACCGCTTGAACCGCCTTCTCCGCATCATGCATGATGTCGTTCTCCGTCAACTCAATCTCCAACGAATCCGACGTCAGGCCATTGCCGGCGAGAATGGTGGTCATCGTGTCGACCAATGCTGGTAGTCGAAGCTGGACGGCCGAGAGATTGACCGCGATCGGGATATCGAGGTGCCCTGCCGCCTGCCATTGCTTCAGCTGGCTGCAGGCTTGTCGAAGTACTGCCTCGCCGATAGGCACAATGAGGCCGGTTTCTTCCGCCAGGGGGATGAATTTGGAGGGCAAGATCAGACCGGATGCCGGATCATTCCAGCGCGCCAGTGCCTCGATCCCCACAATGCGGCGTGACACAAGATGGAATTGGGGCTGATAGTAGACCTGGATTTCACCCTGTTCGATCGCCCGGTGTAACCGACTCTCCAGCATAAGCCGCTCGTGCCTGTCCGCGTTCATGTCGGACGCGTAGAACTCATAGCTGTTCTTCCCCCGCTCTTTGGCACGAACCATGGCAGTATCGGCGTTGGTGATCAGGTTAGCAGATTGGTCCTTCCCTGGCGCATCGAGCGCGATCCCGATATTGGCGGCGACAGTAATATCCCGGCCGCTGACGTTGAGTGGTACCTGGAGGGCACGAAGCAGGCGCTGCGCGAGCCGTCCGGCTACCTCGGGTGTCTTCACGTTGTGAAGAAGGACCGAGAACTCAGCCGCGCCGGCGCGGACGACGACATCGGTCGTACGTAGGCACTGCTTGATCCGATCGGCCAGGACTCTTAGCAGATGGTCCGTGGCAACCTGTCCCAATGTCCCGTCGACGCGCTTCACCTCATCCAGGTCAATAGACAGGAGGGCCTTCGGGATCAGGGTTCGCTCGGAGGCCAGGCTGGGAGAAAGCATGCGAAGGAGTTCCCTCCGGTTCGGCAATCCCGTCACCGGATCGTAGTGGGTCATGAACTGAACCGTCTCGACCATTCTGCGGTAGAAAACGGCCATGACCAGGAGGAGCGGAATACGGAGGAGATGTCGTTCCGACAGGACACCGGTGGTGTTGATTTCCATGTACAGCGTCCAGCCGTAGATGGCCGTAACGAATGTAAGGAAGACGGTCATCTGAGCGGGTGACCGTGAAGTGGTGACGAGAAGAATGATGACGAAATAGGCCAGATAGAGATCCGACCCTGCGTTACCCGAGACATAGATGAGGGCCGTGGTGAGGGCAGTGTCGACCACGGCGACGGCGCCCGGGAACCAGTTGGCATTGATTAGTCGGTTGGGCAGCACCACGAGCAGGCCACATAGGCTCAACAGGCCGAGGATGGCTGAGAACCGAGCTTCCGTGGAAAGCAGGGAGTCGTCGGCGAACAGGAGTTGGGAACTCAACACCACGGCAATGAGCGCTTGGAGCTGGATGAAGATCGTACGTAGGCCTCTGGCCGACAGACCCGCCCCTCCTGTACCACCGAACCCAGGCAGCTGTGGAGCGGGAGCGCGCTGGATCGGGGTATCGTTGACGGAGTACTTGGGATTAAGACGACTTCTGATCACTTCGAGAACTAATGGCAGTGGACGGGTCATGGTTTACCAGCGTGCCAGCGCGAGGCGCCGAATCCGATCCTTGAGCTCTTGCTTTGGGGTGTCACGGGCTTGCTCGCTGATCACATAACGATTCTTTCCCAAAGACTTGGCCTGGTACATCGCACCATCGGCGTCACGGATCAAATCCTCCGGACGCTCATGCAGGTTCCTGCTCAAAGCGATACCGATGCTTGCCCCGACCGTGACAGGCTTGCCGGCTTCTATTGGTTCCTTGAGCTTGGCGAGGATCCGTTCCGCGACGCGGATTACGTCGTTTTCGCCGCTCACATTGTTGATCAATAGCGTAAACTCGTCTCCGCCGTAACGTGCGGCGACGTCGCCCCTCCGCAAGGAGGCTTGGAGTCGTTTTGACACATGGCGCAAGACGGCATCGCCCGCCTTGTGCCCAAGGCTGTCGT
>DASPGL010000076.1:0-2525 GCA_035620635.1 Nitrospira sp.
TGATTGGCATCCCCGGCATATCGCTCGCTGAGGACCGTATGGCCGGACAGCGTCCACACCATTGATTCATTCATCAACGTATGTAACAGCCGGAACACCATCGTGTCTCCGGCATAGGCCCGCAGCAGCGGCGTATAGGGATCGCCATGGATCTGGCTGTTGAAGATCTGCGAGGCGTCAGGGTTGGTCTTCAGCCGTTGCGCGACTGGTCCCGCCCTGAAATTGAGCCCGCTGCCGGTCGTATGGGTGCCGCCGTTCAGGAACGGCATCGGCGTCATGTAGATCTTTTCCGGCATCATGAACGACACAGTCTTGCCGGCTTCGAGGGCGACTTCGACGGGTTGGCCAGGAGGATTCCCCGCCGTTACGATATTGACTGTGTGCGGCACGGTGTCGTGCACCTGCACCATCAATTCACGGAAGCTGCCGTTCACGCCATGTCCGACCGGCTCGATCGTGCGGATGTCGGCCACCGGTCCACTGCGGATCTGCTTGCCGGTCTTCGGATCGTGATAGGTCGATCCCACCGGCTCGGCGATGAACGTCCCGAATCCGCCATGCGGCCAAGTGGTGGCGCCGAACGCGTGGTCGTGCCAGAACACGGTCCCCACGTCCGCATCGACCCAGAAGCGTTGACGAACGAATTCCACCGTAACGATATCGTTCGCGGGGTGATCGTGCTTCAATCCCTTGGCCAGGGTAATGGTGTTGCCCTTGATTTCCTTGATTCGGGCGATCTCATTGCCCTTCACGTTGTCGGCGCCCACAAGAATGAGTATGCCGACGTGGTACTGGCCCGCATTCTTCACGGTAATGGTCTTCGCGCCCTTCTTGGCGGCCGCGGTCATGACCGTGTTCATCGGGACTGGAAGTCCCTTCTTATTCTTCTTCTCCAACATCGTGAACGGCCGCACCGACTGTTCGTAGGAGAAGCCTGTGATCACACCGTCGGAGGCTTGATTGTCGAACTGCAGGAAATGCCAATGGGTGTTGATCTTCGACGCCTGGAAATTCGTATAGTCGTCGTCATCCCACTCGCTGGTCAGCGTCCAATCGACGCAGTCATAGATATTGCCGCGCACGACCAACGGGTACTTCAAATCGTCGTTGGCGCGAATGGCAGCTTCTTCCTCATGCAACACATAGATCAAGCCGTTCGGATCAATGACCGGCGGCTCCTTCCCTTGCGCCTTGGCGATCTTGATCGGAAGCTTGATGAAGTGGACGTTGTAGTTCTTCCGCCCGGCGTTCTCCGGACACAGGCTCCACACGCCGTTTTCGCCGGGCATCGCCTGATCTTCGCTCTCCTCGCCATTCGCGTCCCGGCGGATCATTTCCAGCCAGGGAGCCCCCACGTGGTTCGGGGAGAACATGACCCGCTTCCCGAAATGCGGCGTCAAATGCGGCCACGCCACCTTTCCGGTTTGCGGCTCAAACATGATCGGATGACGCTTGCCCGGATGCGTCGACTTGTACTTTGGGTTGTCAATCGTGCTTTCCTTTTCACTCATGGCGCGATTGCCTTCCCATACCCAATCGAGCACGGTCGCATCGTAGGAGACGATCTGACCTTTTTCGTCGTCTTTATGGCCCGGCTTGCCCGGAGGGGGCATTTGCATGGCCACCCAATCCTTGATGGTGATGACGGCGGGGTTGCCCTTCCAGTTGCTCTTTCCCTTATCAGTGATTTGGAAGGTCTTGCCGAACCAATCGACGGTCGTCCCGACCAGCTTGTCGGAGCTGACCGGGGCCTTGATGCGGCCGTTCCGATCCGGCAGTTCGCGAAGATCCGGCATCACGTCGTTCCGCATGTCGCCCTGCTGAAGAGTGTTGTACACGCGCCAGTATCCCCACATGCCGGCCACATAATGGTGCGCCACGTGGCAATGGAACAGGAAGTCGCCGGCGAGCTGCTGGTACAGTCCGGACCCGCACTCGGTTTCAAGATCAAGGGCTTCGGACGGACCGATCACCTCGACGTCAACACGGTCTGTCTTGTGACGAATGACCGGATACTTTACCGGCCCGTTGACCGCCGTGGCCCACAGGTTCATATCGTCGATGGCCCGCGGGCTCCGCGGCCAGCGAATCGTCCCGCCGTGGGGATGATGGGAATGGAACACTTCCGACCCCCCATGAACCAGCCGGAACTTCGCCGGGTCGCCGAGGTAGGAACGGGGGATCGTGGGAGACGCGTCCCCAAACGAATAGGAGCTGTACCCCATCGACTCATCCTCGAACCCGAAATATTCATGCTGCACGTGCATGTTGTTGATCCCGAACGGCTCGCTGCGATAATTGATCGCGCGGCCGCCTGGACGATAGACGTCGGTCAACGGATCACGCTGGGGAAGAAAATCGCCCTTTCGGTTGACCGGACGGAACGCTTCGTCGCCCACTTCGTGGTACATCAGCACGAATTCACGGAAATCCGGCCCGGTTCCGTTCTTGATGATCACCTGCCAGCCGCTTCGGGCAGGAGTTGGATCGCCGGAGCCGAGTGGCTCGAGATATTCAGACCCACG
>DASPGL010000077.1:0-17576 GCA_035620635.1 Nitrospira sp.
ACCGATTCCCAAGAGAAGCCGAGGCAAGATCGAGGGAGGAAGTGGGAGCACCGGCAAGCGGCGTTCGAGGGGAAAATAGATGGCGAGAGCAGTCAGTCCGACGACGGCCCAGCCGACATAGTTGGCAAACGGCACGCCGAAATGAACGCCCGGATCAGGGTAATAGTAGATCTTGCCGAGGAACCATCGGTCACCGCGAAGGGCCACGGGGTCGATCACCATGTCGATGAAGGCGAACAGGAACGCCGTCATCCAGAACACCGGCCAACTTGTGCGGACGTCCGGATCAAACCGCAGCCGCGTGGCTTCCGATGGCGCACGGTCCTGCGGGTGTTCGACGGGAAGGAGCAGTCCCAGGGCCACACAGTAGGCGGCGTAGAGGAGGAAACTGAAGGAAAGGGAGTCCATGAAGGGGATGTTGTAAACATACAGCTCCTCCCCGACGGTGGAGCCATTATAAAAATACCAGCCGAATGGAATGCCGGTGCGAGTGGAGGAGTATTCACATGCAAATGCCGTGACCCAACTGATCAACCAGAAGCGCCACGTCCGTGGCCAGCCGATCAGGCGGATGGCCGCAAACAGAAAGATTGCAAGGAAAAGAAAGACGTAGGGGCGGAGAGTGATCGTTTTCAGAAACAGAAGCGGGATATCCATATTTGTCGAGGGGTCACACGTCAATCGTCATTCGTTTTCGGAAGCGTACGGGTGACAAATGACAGTTGACGAATGACGAATCTTCAGGCGTAACCGTGATCCCGGAACCATCGCACCGCTTTCTCCAACGCGACTTCCGGCGGGGTCTGGGGGATGCCGAGTTCGCGAATGGCCTTGCTGCAATCGTAGTGCATCTTGTACTTGGCCATTCTGACTCCTTCGAGCGGGATCCGCGGTGGTCGGCCGGTAAGATTGGCGAACCATTGATTGAGGTGGGCCAGCGGCAACACGGCAAGTCTCGGCAATTTGAGGGTCGGGGCCTTGATACCGGTGAGTCTGCTGAGGATCTCGAACACCTCGTGGAGCATCAGGTTCTTGCAGCCGAGGATGTAGCGTTCGCCGATGCGCCCTTTCTGCATCGCCAGGAGATGGCCGGCCGCGACGTCGTCCACGTCAACGAGATTCATGCCCGTTTCGATATAGGCCGGCATGCGGTCTTTCATGAAATCGACGATGACCTGACCCGTCGGGGTGGGTTTCACATCGCCTTCACCGACCGGCGCACTGGGATTCACGATGACGACGGGCAGGCCCTCGTTCGCGAGCCGTAAGACTTCCTGTTCGGCGAGAAACTTCGATCGCTTGTAGTGCCCTGCCATTTGCGACAGGGAGATGGGGGTGTCTTCGGTTCCCGGCCCACCGTCAGCAGGCAGGCCGATCGCACCGATGGTGCTGCAGTACACGATGCGTTCCGTGCCGGTGTCCCGGGCCGCTTCCATGAGGTTTTTGGTGCCCTGAACGTTCACCTCATAAAAGATCGACGGGTCTCTCGCCCAGAGGGCATAGTGCGCGGCCACGTGATAGAGCTGTTGGCATCCGGCCAGCGCGTTGCGCAACGATTCCTTGTCCCGTAGGTCTCCGTAGGCTCCGTCAATCTTGAATGGCTGGAGATTGGTGAAGTCGCTATCGCGTCGGGCGAGTACACGCACATCCATGCCAGCTTTGATGAGGACCCGGACGACCGCCGCGCCGACGAATCCGGTGGCTCCGGTCACAAGAGCTTTCATAGCGCGAGGGAGCTGACAAGGGCCAGGGCCGTCTGTCGCAGGGCTCGGAACGACCGGTCAGCCGGCAGCCTTGTCAGCATGTCAGCGCTGCCTCAATTTTTCCGGGAGGTGATATACCGCGCCAGGTCCCGGAGGGGGTCGGCAGAGGGGCCGAATGAGTCCAACCGTCCGATCGCACGGGTCACGCAGGCGTCGGCCAGTTTTCTGGCGCCCTCCACGCCGTAGAATGTGGGGTAGGTCTTCTTGCCGCGCTCCGCGTCGGTATTCGGATTCTTGCCAAGTTCCTCACGGGTGCCAGTGACGTTCAGTACATCGTCGGCAATTTGAAAGGCCAGGCCGATGTCCTCGGCGTAACCGGTCATGTCCTCCAGCTGCCGGTCGGTCGCGCCGGCGGCAAGGGCACCCATGCGTACGGATGCGCGGATCAACATGCCGGTCTTGTGCTTGTGAATGTTCTGGAGCATCGAGAGATCGATATCCTTATTTTCCGCTTGAATGTCGAAGACCTGTCCGCCCACCATGCCGAAGTTGCCCGCACCGTACGCCAGCTCTTGAATGATCCGTACCTGTCGAACCGGATCACAACCTTTCATCAGGTCCGGGCGACTGATCAAGTCGAAGGCCATCGTCAGGAGTGCGTCACCGGCCAGGATTGCCATCGCCTCGCCATAGACTTTGTGGTTGGTCGGTTTTCCCCGGCGGAAGTCATCGTTGTCCATCGAAGGTAAATCGTCATGAATCAATGAATAGGTATGGATGAATTCCAGCGAACAGGCCACGGCCATCAATCCCGGAGGGGCAGGAGACCCCACGGCCTCCGCGGCTGCGATAGCCAGAATCGGCCGCACCCGCTTGGCTCCGGCCATGAGGCTGTACCGCATACTCTCATGGAGTGTGGAGGGCGGCGTCGTTGGAAGCGGTATGACTTCCTCCAAAAAGCGATCTACCGCAACCCGCTTCTGTTCAAGATAATCCGTGATATTCATCACGATAAAACGGCGCGCGTCGTCAAAATTTTCAGCCAGCTCGCAGAGTAACAAACGCCCTAAGGGGTGTCAAACGGAACGGAAGGAGCAGGTGGTCTCCAGTGCTTGCGCACCCCGCATGCAGGAGGAATCGTATTCTTACGTTAGGGGTGATGCTCGGTGCATACTCGCAGCGGGAGACCAACTAGCTCTTTCCGTTAACGCGAGCTAAGGTGGTCTCGAAGAATGAATAGGAGGTTGGTCGTCGGCCTTCTTGTATTTCCCGCGAGCGCTTGGCTATACTTTCTTCCCATGAGCATCCGAAAAGCCGGTGGCGAGTGGGAGCCGATGCTGCTTCCGATCGAACCGCGGCACTGCAAAGTCTGCAAGCAAGGCCTGTATCGGGATAAGACCCTGTTCCGAGGCGGCTGGTCCCGTTGCGCGGTCTGTGACGAGTTCGTGCATTATAGCTGCCTCGCCAGCGGAAAAGTGTCCTTCCTCAAGGCCAGGCCCCGGGTTTGCAAGGCCTGTCGCGCCGCCCAGAATGGGAGCTCCGCCCCTTCCTCGCCCAAGAAGGACGAGATCCCGGCGGCTGTGGGATCGTGAACTCCGGTCCGCAGTCCGGTCGACTTGAGGCGCGTCCCGGGTGGCACGCGCTGTTCTCCGATGCCGTCCGATTCGCGCTAGCCCCGCTCATCCTGCTGTTCAGCGGATTTTTCACCGCCAATTTTATTGTCAGCGGCCAGTATACCTGGCCTCGGACGAGCCGTGCGCTGGTGCTCACACTCACGGTGCTGATTCTCTCCTATGAGTTCGTCTACAAGGACCAGCTCGCGCGACAGGTCGTGCCGGAACGGGCGAGGATGGTTGTCCTCTACTCCTGTGTGATTCCCTACCTGGTCGGCTGGGCCTTAATGCTGGTGCTCTGGAAATTTTAGCCGGGCCGGCAGTCTGTCGGAGGGAGCGACCATGGCGCAGATCATCCGCAGCGGCGCGTTTCTCCAGCAGTGCTGGTCGGTACATCCGCTCTGTGTGACGGTGAAGCGGGTGTCGGATGATCGGACGGTGGTCCTCACGTGTAGCTCCTGCCGTTCAGCGCATCGCTTGTCGGTTGCCACTGTGGTGTCGAGAGATACTGCGGCGCGAGGGGCGGGCCAGCAGGATGCTCAGCACGATGAAGAGTCAGGAAACCGTCTACTCGGTGCCTGTCTCTCCGCACATCACGCGTCGGTGACGCTAAGTGACATGGACGTGATCCAGGATCTCGTGCTGCTCCGTTGTGCGGGCTGTCGACGACAGTACGAACTGACTGTTGCCTCGTTCGAAATGCATCAGCGGTGAAGAGAAGAAGCTGACAGACGAGCAGGCCTGCCAGCTGACACATTCGAGGGATCCCGCTCTCCCGATAACGATGTCAGCTTGATCCTTGGCGGCTTATTTCACTGTGACCACGCCCATTCTGTTGACCCCCGATGAAGTCAGGCTGTTGGCCGATGACCAGTTCTTCCGCCAGAAGGCAGTGATTATGGCCAAGGTCCGGGGCATGCTGGCAGAGACGCACAGTGCTCTGAAAAACGAACTGGCCGGGAAATTGCTGGCAACTCCGCCCGGCTTCGATCTGCATGCCCATCAGTTGGTCAAAGGCGAGCATCTCGAGGACTCCCCGTATCAGTATCTCGACTATCCGAAACATTTCGACCGCGTCAACACGTGGACCTTTCGTACGCTGTTCTGGTGGGGGCACCATCTGTGCTGCGCGCTTCTCCTCGAAGGGGTGGGGATCAAGCAGTACAAGAGGCATATCGTCGACCGGTTTCATCGCCTGGCAGGAATGGGCCTGGAACTGTCGCTGGCTCCGACGCTCTGGGAGTGGAAACGGGGAGAAGGCTATACACTGCCCATCACGCATGACCGCAAGGCTCAGATCGCAGCCGTGCTGGCGGAACGCTCTTTCATCAAGATCCTCCGCTGTGTGCCGCTGACCGATCCACGGATTGGCGCAGGGGAGATGCCACGGCTGACCTGTGAGACGGTTCGCTCCTTATTGCCAGTCGTAGTTCCCTAGCCGGTCGGCGGCCGGATTGTCTCTGCCTCGCAACTTCGGTAGACTGGGCCACCGTCATCGTGCACTTGTCTATTGCGAGGAGGCGCCTGTGAAACATTTGTTTGTGCCATCTATCCTGGCCTTCGGATTGGGTGTGTGTCTTGTGAGCGGCTGTGCTGGTAAAGGCGAGCTGCGGTACCTTGATTTGCATGCCAAGCAGCCGCCGGCACAGACAAGCGAGATGGAGCCCGTGAAGCTCGCGATTGAGTCGTTTGAGGATCGACGCGCGGAGAAGGGCCGCATCGGAACGCGCAGTCATCTCTGGGGCGGTGTCACGTACTTCGACGTCGCGGGCGAGCGGCCGGCCGACGTGCTGGCCCAAACGCTGGCCGACCGGTTGAAGGTGCGAGGTTGGCGGGACCGGCCATGGAACGTACGCGTTGTGCCGGCCGGTTCGGCGACCGACGCCGACATCGTGCTCTCCGGACAGGTGCAGGAATTTTCTGCGAACGCGAAGAGCCGCATGTTTTCTACCGTCATCGATACCAGCACCCGGTTTACGGTCCGTGCACGGAATCTGAGTGACAAGAGCACAACGACGCGGAGCATCGAGGGGGCTCAGAGCCGGACCGTTTTCTGGTTTGAGGACGAGGACATGCAGGAGCTGCTATCAGCCACGTTGAAGGATGGCATCGACCGCCTCATCGCCGATACGGTGATCGAACAGAAGAACCTGCGCCCTGCGCGGCAGTAGAGCGATGACTCACGAATGGCGGTAGGCCTGGACGGACGAAGGTTGTGGGGGCCGGCTGGTGCGTGAGCGCCGATGGGAAACGACAACTCCTCTGACATTCAGCCAGGCTCTGGCAGTGGGCGACCGGTTACTGACGCTCGGCTTGAAACCGGTCGTCCCGGCGAGCGATGTCATATGCTACGTTGAGGAGTGGACCGTCACGTCGCCTGACGAATTCGATCAGCTGGATCCCTGGGCGACGGAAGATGTCACGCTGATCCATGTGCGGGAGAAGTGGCGCGGCGATTTCTTCCTGCTCTCCGGGGCCTACCACACGACCTACCAGCGCCATCAGGATATCGGGACCTACTGCTCGATCAGCCATCCCTGGCGTATCCGTGAGGGGCTGCGATTACACGACCAGTGCGGTCTGCTCTGGCTGGGGTTCCGCCACGCCCATTCCTTTGTCCGTGTCCGTCTTCAAACCCAGGAGGTCATCACCCCGGGCGAAACGCGCGGTGATGGTGAACGGGTTCGCTGGCTGGATGAACGGCGCGCTGCGTTTCTGGAGGCCATCTCTACACTGGAGTTGCCGATCGAGACCCACGTGGTGAAAGGTGCCGTACAATTGCGGCCCGCGGATTCCAGCACTCCGTTCTTCTGTTCATGGCCCGATGCCTTCGGCCCCTGCCAGTTCGAGTACAACACAGCCGACGCGTTCGAATTCCTGGTGCCGGCCAGCAGGCTGGCCGAAACGTTTGCGCCGGAGCCGGCCAGGGTCCGCGCGTATCTTACGGGGCTGTCGGAGGACGCGTTGTCGGAATTCCAGGCTATCGAGCCGGGCGCGCGATTCGCCTATCGCTGTTCGGTACACTGTCCGCTCGGCGACCTCCCTGAGGTGCTCGATGCCATCAAACCGGACGGTCGGCTCTACGCCACGCTCTGTGAGTTCCAAACACAGGATCTGTTGCCGGAAGCAGAGGATGCGTCGGCGATCATCGGCATCGTCGGGTCCGAGGGATGCTTTCAGATCGAGGCCCGTCTGAACCGCGCCCCGCTCAGCGAAGAGGGTATGGCGCCATGGCTGGAACGACTGATCGGTTCCCCTGTTGTGTATGCGCCGCTGCCGGCGTTCGTGTGAGACTCGTATTGCGTGGACCGTGCAGGCGCGAGAGTGACCACACTCGCGCCTGTGCGCTCCTCTTCCTGATCTCGTGTCCGATTCAGTATTTTCGTTGAACAAACCCTCAGGATTTCGCACAGTGGGGCCATGAACCCGCTTGCGAAGGCGCCCTCCATACTGGCCAGGCCCTTCCTCCCAGCCCTGCTGTTCCTGTCGGGCGTGACGTATGATACGCTCACCCTCACACGGATCGATCGACTGCAGGATAACCTTCTACTCCTCATCTATCTGCTCCTCCTCGGTGTGCTCATTGTGCTGACTGGACGACTGGAGGTGGTCTCGGCATCGGACCGCGAGCAGCTGGCCGGGCTCGCGCCGGGAATACGCTGGGCGCTGCGCGCGAGACCCTATTATCCGATGGCGGTGCAGTTTCTCCTGGGCAGCCTGTTCAGTGCCTACGCCATTTTCTACTCGAGGAGTGCCACGTTGACGAGTACCGCCATGTTTTTCGCGATATTGATCGTGCTGCTGGTGGCGAACGAATTTCTGCGAGACCGGCTCTCCAGCCTGCGTCTTCTGATGAGTCTCTACGCAGTGGTGTGCTTTGCGTTTTTCACCTTCTTCCTGCCGGTCATGACTGGGTACATGAACACGGCGGTGTTTCTTGCCGGCGCACTGCTGAGTGCCGCGGTTACGCTTCGCATCGTGCACTTGCTCTATCGCGATAATCCCGGTCGGTCGAGGCGCGAAGCTCTCGGCGTCACCGTGCCGGCCGTCACGCTCATCGGGCTGCTGGTCGGATTCTATTTCTTGAACTGGATTCCGCCGGTGCCGCTTTCGTTGAAGTTCGGCGGAATCTATCATGAAGTGAAAAGGGTGGGTGACAGGTTCGAGCTCTCGTTTGAGAAACAGTGGTATGAAGTCTGGAAGCGGGGAGACAGCACGTTCCCGGCCGATGAGCCAATCTACTGTTTTGTCGCTGTCTTTGCGCCGGTTGACCTCAACACGACGATCTATCATCACTGGTACGTCCGCTCGAACGGGAACAACCCCTTCGTGCATGCCGATCGTATTCCGATCGAAATTTCCGGCGGACGCGAAGGCGGCTATCGGGCCTACAGTTTCAAACGACGGCTCGATCCCGGTGACTGGCGGGTGGATGTGGAAACCGAGGACGGCCGTATCATCGGGCGTGTATCAGTCCTGGTTGAAAAGCGGAGCAATCCTCCGGCTATACTGGAGACTGTCTCGTACTGAGACAGTCTCAGTGCTTCCACGTCGCTCCCTCAGGAAGTGGGGAAAGGCGTTCCGGCACGAGAGGGATCTTCCGTCATGAAACAGCTTCTTCCCTGCCCTTCCAGCCCCAACTGCGTATCGACTCAGGCGCAGGATGCGCGCCATGCCATTGCGCCGTTGCGGTACAGGAAAGCGCGTGCTGAGGCGAAGGAGGCGTTGAAAACTGCGATTGCCACGCTCCCCCGCACCAAGCTTGTCGAGGAAGACGAGTCCTACCTGCATTACGAGTTCACCAGTCTCCTGCTTCGGTTTGTCGATGATGTGGAGTTTCTCTTCGACGACCAGACGAAAACCATTCACTTCCGTTCCGCCTCACGGACCGGTTATGGCGATCTTGGCGTGAATCGCCAGCGTATGGAGCAGATTCGGACTCTCGCTGATCGAACCCTCTAGTCTCATTCGGAAATGTTCTTTGGTATGAAGGATCACCCTGTTATGATGCTGCTCACGAGAGGGGTGAACCGATGGGGTTCAAGCGCAAGGCATCACGGGTTGAGGTAGGCCGGATCGGGCGGCTACAGCGCGGGTCGCTCTCAGCACCCTGCAAGGTGCTGGACGTGAGTGAGGTGGGGGTCCGCCTGGAGAGCCGCCTATTCGTGAAGAACGGCGACACGCTGCACCTCGTCATCGAACTCGATCGCGGGAACACCTTGACGTGTAGTTTGCAGGTGGTGCACGTCCGCGCGCCTCGGCTTGGTGCGAAGATTATCTCGATCAGCACCGAAGACAGAGAACGATTAGCCCACATCCTCGACGATCACATCCAGACCAGCTTTTCACGCGGCTAGCGTTGCCAGGCTATAGCGTCTCCTGCACGACGCATGCGGCCGTAGTGCTCCATCGGAACATTCGAATCTCGAGCGATAGACTCAGGCCATCAGGTACGCCTAAGTGTCGGAGGCGTCGAATTCTTCCAATTCGCACCATTGAAAGATCTGCTGGTCCGGGGGAATTCTTTCCCCTTGGGTGACTGCGCGAACCTCTGTACATCGGCGGGGTGGCCATCACGGCCTGCCCTGTAGTGCAATCCGATCCCGTCAGGGAGGCGACTCCCTGTGATGGGAACGCTCCGGACAGAGCGGTGAACCAGGGCCTCAGTGCTTGGGCGTTTCGAGTTTCGGCCGGAGCCGGGTGGTATGCTGAAAAATGCATTTGGGACAGGTGTAATGAATATACTGCTGGCCGCCGACGAGGCGCTTCTTCATCGGCACCTGGCACCAGGTGCATTGACGATCGGGCAGATCCATCGAGGGAGCATCAGCAGGTGAGGGCATCGAGTCTATTTTGTCCGAGCGCTGTAAATCCTGTCAACCACAGCCCTCTGTCGGAGCGTCCTGGACAAAAAATTTTGTGGACGCGCTGCATCGCAGAAATTTCGTGGTATAGTGCCGTTCAGGTTATGTCCACGCGTTTTCTCACCCCCAACAGAAAGGTAGATACCTTCCATGAGCATCTCGGCTGGTTCCGAGTCCACGATCTTACCATCCAACGCCCCGTCTGCCTCATCCCGTCCCGTCCAGGATATGGTGGGAGAAGGCAAGGCATGGGGACTCTGTGCAGCAGTTGACCTCCAAGATTGCGATCCCGACCTGATTCGAAATGCCGACCATATCAAGCGCTATGTCGTTGAGCTCTGCAAGCTCATCGGGATGAAGCGCTTCGGCGAGTGCCAGGTCGTCGATTTCGGAGAGGGTCGCGTGGCCGGCTATTCCATGGTGCAGTTGATCTCGACGTCGTTGATCAGCGGCCATTTTGCCAACGACACCAACAACGCGTACCTCGACATTTTCAGTTGCAAGGGATATGAGCCCGAGGTTGTCGAAGCATTCTCGAAGGATTTCTTTGGCGCCCGCCGCAGTACGGCGACCGTCACGCTTCGCTACTAGAGCAACGGCACCGGATTCGGAGTTCAGGCTGAGGGGGGCCGCAGTCTCGCGGCCCCCCTCGTCAACACCATCAGGTCAGAAAGCTGGGCGTACATGAAACCAACCACGATCAAAGAAGTCTTTGCCACTCTTCCGGCCAAGCTCGATAAGCAGGCCGCCGCCGAAGTCGATGCGGTGTATCAGTTCGCCTTGAGCGGAGCGCAAGGCGGCCAGTATCAGCTCATGGTGCACAAGGGGAGCTGTGTGGTGAAAGAGGGAACCCACGCGGCTCCGCATGTGACTCTGTCGATGGCCGGAGACGACTGCATCAAAGTGCTCAGCGGCCAGCTCAGCGGGATGGCCATGGCCATGTCCGGGCGCTTGCAGATCAGCGGCGATATCGGGCTGGCGATGCAGCTGAAGTCGCTCTTCCCCGGCATGGAGTAACAGACAGAAGCGTTACTCCGCTGCGGGCAGCGGAGTCAGGTGAGTCTGCTCCCGCCGGGCCGCCTCCAGATCTCTCGGAAACTTTTCTTCCAGCACCGCGTACACGGTCGGAATCAGGAATACGGTCAGCAGCGTCGACACGCTGAGCCCTCCCACCACGGCCCGCGCAAGCGGTGCATTGGTCTCTCCGCCCGTTCCCCACCCGATCGCCATCGGAAGTAAACCGAAAACTGTGGCGAGCGAGGTCATGAGTATCGGCCGCAGCCTGGTGCGTGATGCCGTGATCACGGCGTCCAACAGCGGGAGCCCCCTGAGGCGGAGCACGTTGGTATAATCGACCAGGAGCACGCCGTTCGAGACGACGATGCCGAACATCATGATCATGCCCATCAGCGAGGTGGTGGAGAGCGTGGTATTGGTCAGGAACAGCA
This sequence comes from Nitrospira sp., assembly GCA_035620635.1. Classification (GTDB taxonomy): domain Bacteria; phylum Nitrospirota; class Nitrospiria; order Nitrospirales; family Nitrospiraceae; genus Nitrospira_D. The sequence continues at coordinate 10,629 of DASPGL010000077.1, forward strand.
TCAGGATGACACCGGGGAAACCCATGGGTACGGTGAACATGATGATGAAGGGGTCGACGAGCGATTTGAATTGCGCGGCCATCACCATGTAGACGAGGGCGAGGGCCAGGACGGTGGCGAACTGGAGGCCCTGGAAGGTTTCTCGCTGTTGCTGGACCTGGCCGGCCAGTTTGATGCTGAACCCCGTTGGCAGCTGCAGTTCGGCAAACGCCGACTCCAGATCTTGGGCGATGGAACCAAGGTCGCGATTCACGGGGTTTGCTGTCAGGTGGATCACCCGCTGAAAGTATTTGCGGTCGATCTTGACGGGACCGGCGTTCAGCTTCAGCGACGCGACGTTCTTGAGCAGGACCGGTTCCCCGGCTCTGGTGGTCAAGAGAATATTTTCCACGTCGGTCAGGTCTTTCCGGTGTTCCTCCGCCAACCAGGCGCTGATATAGTACTCGTTGCCGTTCTGTGGATCGGTGTAGATGATGGGGTCGGTCTGGCCGTTCCCGTTCAGTGAGAACAGCACGGCGTTGGCCACCTCGGTCTCGCTAATCCCCAGCAGGGCGGCCTTTTCTCGGTCGACCACCACGTTGATCTCGGGATAGTTCTCCTCCCGGCTGACTTCGATGTCCGCGAGGCCGGGGATCTTCTGCATGATTGCTTCAACCTGCCGGATGACCGTGCGCGCCGTTTCAAAGTCGTAGCCGTAGATCTCGACGTCCACAGCCTTCTGGGAGCCGAAGCTCGTGACACGCTTCACTAACCCGCCCGGATCGAAAAACATGGCGACACCCGGAAACAACTTGAGCACTTTGGGACGGATCTCGTTCATGATCTGCACTTGATTCCTTTTCCGCTGGTCCGGCGGGGTGAGGTACACGGAGATGACTGACGTGTGAGGACCGGTGTTCGGATTGAACAGCGAGGAGCGGCCCTGCGAAAGGACACCGGTGCTGGACACCATCGTGTCCAGTTCCTCCAGAGGAATATTCTCACGGAGCACGCGCTCGACTTCAGCGACCTGTTGCTCGGTCTTTTCCACGCGCTGGCCGACGGGCCCTCGCAACACAATACGGAACTGACTCTCGTCCGACACCGGCAGGAATTCGGTACCGATGAGGGGAAGTAGGGTCAGAGAGCCGACAAATATCAGAAGGACGGCAGCGATGAACCTCCGGCGGTGCCCGAGCACCCACCGCAGGGAGTCTTCATAGCTCCGGTCGAGGAATGCATAGCGGGCCCGGCTCCAGTCCATCAATCCGACGAACCAGCCCGGCATGGCCCGGTGGATCTCGTGCTCCGGCTTCAGGAATTTGTAACAGAGGGCCGGCGTGACGGTGCGCGAGATGAAAAACGACGTGAACAGCGCGATTGTGATGGTGATGGTCAACGGAATCAGCAGGAGTCGGGCAACCCCGACGATGAAGAACATGGGCAGAAAGACCACGACAGTCGTCACGGTCGATGCCAGGATCGGCATGGCGACCTCGCGGGCCGCTTCCAGAATGGCATCCCAGCGTCGGGGATTGCGGTTCAGGTGGCGCTGGATGTTCTCCAACTCGACGATGGAATCGTCGACGAGGCGACCGATGCCGAGCGCCAGGCCTCCCAACGTAAACACGTTGAGCGTCTGCCCGGTGAAGTACAGCACGATGAAGGTCACGAGAATGGAGAGCGGAATCGCGACCGAAATGATTATCGTACTGGTGAGGTTGCGGAGGAAGATCAGGATTACGGCTGCGGCCAGGAGCGATCCATGCCAGGCCTGCTCGATGAGGTTCTGGATCGACTGGCGGATGTAGAGGGATTGATCGAACGAAATCCCCAGTTTGACGCCGGGCGGAATGCCGATCATCTTGGGGAGAGCGGCGCGCAGCGCATCCACGACCTCCACCGTGTTGGCATTCGGCTGTTTGTTCACCCGAAGGTAGACAGCCCGGGCCCCGTCGGCACGGACGATATTGGTCTGGATATCGGATGAATCCGTGACGGTCCCCAGGTCACGCACTCGGACCGGATTGCCTTGCTGGTTCACCTTCACGATCACATCCTGAATCGGTTCGACCGTCTTGAACTGATTGTTGGTGAAGACGTTGTAGTCGAGATTGCCGGCCTTGATGTCGCCGGACGGGAGAATGAGATTTGCGGCCTTGACGGATCGCACGACGTCGAGAATCGAGAGGCCTCGGGCGTTCAGGAGTGCCGGGTCGAGATTGATGTTGATCTGGCGGACCTTCCCGCCTTCGACCGTGGCAGCGGCGACGTTGGCGATCTGTTCGACCTGCGGCGCGATGGTGTTGAAGGCCAGATCGTAGAGCGCGCGTTCGTCCAGATTGTCACTCGACACGGTGAGGAACGACACGGGAATGTTGGAGACGTCGAACTTGACGATGAAGGGCTGCAGGATGCCTGGCGGCAGACTGTTGAGAATCTGGGTGATGCGCTGCATCACCTCCATCTGTCCGGTATCGATGTCCGCGCCCCAGTTAAACCAGATCTGCACCGCCCCCAAGCCCTGCTTGGAGAACGATTCGACGTGTTCAACGTTGGAGGCGGAACTGACCGCCTTCTCGATCGGATAGACGACACTCTGCTCGATATCGAGCGGGGGGGCGCCCTTGTAGATGACGCCGACAAAGGCCACCGGGACCTGAATTTGCGGAAAGAGATCGACCGGGAGCCGTTGTAGCGAGGTGACACCCAGCACCACCATCGCGAGCGAGAGCATCAAAATGCCGATGCGGTTCCGTAATGCGAGGAGCGTCAGCCACATGATAAGGATGTGAAAGGTGAAACGTTAGACTTGAAACGGATCACTTCTCACCTTTCACGTTTGACGGGGCTCAGGGGGTTGTATCTGCACCGGGGTGCCGTCATGTACGAGGTCTTTGCCGGAGACGATGACCTGTTCGTCTCCAGAGAGGCCTTCGGTGATCTCGACACGGTTGCCATCGCGGGCGCCGATTTTTACGTGTACCCGCTGGGCTTTCCCCTCGCGAACGACATACACGTACTGCGCGTCCTCCAGCCGGCTGACCGCATCGATGGGGATTTGAACTGCTTGTGGGTGGGTGCCCACCATCACCTCCACTCTGGCGAACATACCGCCTTTCAAACGACGGTCCTTGTTCGGGAGATCGATCTCAACGGTCATCGTGCGGGTCGCGCGATTCAAGGCCTGCACGATGCGGGTGACGGTGCCCTCAAACACCTGGTCCGGATAGGCCTCAGCACGTACTTGCGCATGCTGTCCGATTTGCACCAGGGGGATATCCTTCTCGACGACCTCGACGAGAATGCGGACGGTGTCGATATCGTGGAGGGTCAGCATGCCTCTGGACAAGGTGGAGGTGCTGGCCGTAGCGCTGGTGACATAGGCGCCTGTGTCCAGATTGCGCTCGGCGATGTAACCTCCGAACGGTGCGCGAATGTAGGAATAGGCGAGATTGGTTTCCGCCTGCGCCAGCGCGACTTCCATCTGCTTGACCTGTGCACGCAGTGACTCCAGCGCTGCCGTCGCGGTCTCAAAATTGACCTGTGCGGTATCGAGGTCCTGCTGCGAGACGAATTGGTCTTTGATCAAGGCCTGCATGCGGTCGAGCGACAGTTTCGTATTGCGCACTGCGGCGATCTGCTGCGTCACCTTCGCCCGGCCGGCGGCGAGGTTGGCCTTGGCCTGGTTGACGGCATGTTGATAATCCGTGTGGTCGATTTCGATCAGCAGCTGGTGGGGGGTGACGAAATCACCCTTGTCCACATGGAGCTTGGCGATGTAGCCGTCCACGCGGGAGAAGATGTTGACGACCTGATGGGGGGAGATGTCGGCTGTGTAGGGGAGGCGGATGTCGAGGTCCTGTTTCAGGGGGAACACCGTCGCCACCGTGATCACAGGCGTCTTACGCGGATTTATCTTGGCGCCGGTGCTGAGCCGGAAGACCACGAGGGCGGTCACGGCCATAAAGATGATGACGCCAAGAACCACGAACGGATGTCTGATCATCCCTTTCATGAAGGTTCCGCCTGTCCGGAAGTCCAGGGCGGCCGGACCAGGCCCCCGAGAAATATCGAGACATATTCCGTCACGGTGTCTTCGTGGGTGCGGTGCATGGGCAGGCCGAAGATATCGTGCAGGAGCCGATGGTGCACGATGACACCGAAGAAGGCGCGCGCGGCCAGCAGGGGATCCACCGGACGAAAGGCTCCGTCCTCGATCCTCTGGCGAATGTAGGTTGCGAGCAGGTCATAAAAGACCCGGTACTGCTGCTGGAAGAACATGTCGGACATCTCGTGGCCTTCCAGGGCGCTGAATAGCAGCAGCCGCAGCAGGGTTGGATCGGCTCCTTTTCTGATCCGATACCCGGCAAGCAGAGTGAAGAGCCGCACGTCATCCTGCTTCCCGGCAGCGTCCTCCACTGCTTCTCGCAGACCGGAATACTGTGCTTTCTCGGCCAGAATGGCAGCGTAGAGCGCACATTTCGTGGGGAAGTACTTGAAGAGCAAGGCCTCGCTCACGCCGGTGGCCTTGGCGATTTCCTTGGTGGTCGTTCCCTCGAATCCCTTGGCAGCGAAGAGCGATGCGGCGGCACTGATCAAGCTGGCCTGTCGCTCCTGGCCCGTAGTGCGTGTGGATGAGGAAGAGGATTTCGCTGCCCGCTTCATGGTAAGTAATCACTCACTCACCGTGAAGGTTATCACGGGATATTTTTCAAAGGCAAGCACTTGAAGGTTCGAGACCTGAGGATGTTTAAGGAAAAGGACTATTGAAGTCAGGCCGGCGGGAACAACTCCGCTGTTGAGGTTTTCCCAGGCTGGTCTCTCTTTATCTCGCGAGAGGGCCGATAGAGGCGAGTCGTCGGAGCTGCCACCGTTGCCGGGTCCCAGTGCCCCAGGGGATCTGTGGTAGCACTATGCGCACCGAAGGGATTGTGCGCGGAGAAATGCATGAAGCCGGCTTCCGTCTCGAAGGCTCAATTTCTTGAACTCCACGCCGAACCGATGTCCCTCCGTCCAGGCAACACAGGCTTCCAGGACGAACAGAGGGTCTTTTCCATCAGGGAAGTACAGGAACAGCGCCAGGTCCATTCCGAGCCGTACGGGCTGGTTTCCGGTAATACCGAGTCCACCCCTGGACAGGTTCACAACGCTTCCGTCTCCTATGAGGACATCCTCTCCGTCCATCCCTGAATACATGAGGCCGAAGGAAACCGGGGTACGAGGGACCATCCGAAACTCCGTCGGCCCCGGGAGGAGATGACCGGTCTTCGGTCTCGTGGTCTTCACCTGTCGCATGAGCGCACCTCCTGATTGCACGGATGGCTCGAGACCCCGCCCAGGTCGGGCTCGTCAGCACTCACTGGACAGGTATTCCAGCCAGACCGGATCCTTGTCCTTGGCACTGCGCATTTCCACTCCAAATCGTCCCCCATCGATCCAGGACACATAGGCCTGGGGAATACAGACCTTGTCGGTCGCGTCCGGTAATTCAAGAAACAGGGCCAGCTCCATGCCAGGTTTCAGGCCCCGTGCACCTTGGAGACCGAAACCATGACGGCTGAGGTCCACGACTGTGGCGTGGCCCATGATGATCTTGCTGGCATCGGATCCCGAATAGCGAACTTTGAATCGACCGTTAATGCGAGGCTCCTTCCGTCGTTCATCCCAGGATTTCGGTTTTTGTGCTGTTGATCGTGTGTCCGACTTCCACCAATTCATGATCGTCGCGCCTCCCTTGGATGGTACCCGACTTCCCTCCGATAATCCCTGCCGGCGTTAGGCGTCGTTCTCCTGTTGGTGCATCCACATCAGATCGCTCATCCGACATTGATCTTCCAGGCTCAGGGATTTAACTTTAAGACCGAAGCGGCCCCCCATCATCCACGATACGCGAGCTTCGGGGATGCAGAAATGTTCTTCCGAATCAGGCATTTCGATAAAAAGGGCGAGGTGCATGCCGGGCTTGACGAATCGATTTCCCCGGACTCCCACCCCTTCCCTGGAGAGATCGGTGACGACGCCTTCGCCCATGATCATGTGACCTTCGTCCATTCCGGAAAAGGTGAGATTATACCGGCCCCCCACCCGGGGGGCTTGGCGTCGGTTGTCCATGGATTCTGCTGTGAGTACGAGCGCTGTCCTGTCGCGTTTGGTCCGATTCATGATGGATCATCCTCCGTTTGGTTACTAGTACGGCGGAAAATCATCGGCACAGTTGAAGGCTACCTCCGCCTAAGCGGTTTGCCACCCCCCCTCTGGGGGGACCCTCGTACCCTCCTGAAGAGGGACCATCGGGTCCCCGGAAATCCATGCCGTTGAGTGATGATTATATGTTCATATTCATGTACGTATGAAGATCTATGGAGATGGGTACTCGCTGAGAGTTGAGCCGAATGGAGGTCTGGATACTCAAGGAGACGGCTGAATCCAGAGGAGGGATCTGAGAAAAGGACGTGTCAGGCGATGCGGAAGCGAGCCCACTGATCGTCTACGGCCCCCTGGCCGATGTTTCGCCAGATAAAGGCCTGGAGCCGTTTGCGGTTTTCCTTGGTCAGATGCATGAACCGGACTGAAAACTGTGCACCTGCCACCCAGACCACGTGAGCGGAAAAAATGCTGAGGGGAGGCTGTCCGTCCGGCAGGGCGATCGTGAGCGTGAGGAGCGTCCCGCGAGTCACCGGACGATTACTGACAATCTTGCACCCGGTCAGAGACACGTCTTTCGTGAGCCCTTCACCGGCATGGGGTTGGGAGGGGATTTCGCCTGTATAAGTCACTCGGCAATTGACCGCGACCCGTTCCGCATACCGGCTGTCTTTCAGTGCCTGCGACTTGCGCACCCTCATCGCCTGCGGATGGAAAACTCGTGTCATAGGAAGCCTCGATGAAGAATCTCCTATCACATCCTGCTTCTGCGTCAAACAATATCAGATTGTTGTCGCTGGCAACGACCACGGAAGGAGGGGG
>DASPGL010000078.1:0-9263 GCA_035620635.1 Nitrospira sp.
GGGGGTTCGCTGTCCCGTCTGACGATCTTTGCGCTGGGCATCATGCCCTATATCAGTGCATCGATCATTCTTCAGCTCCTGACGGTGGTCGTCCCACACCTCTCGAAGTTGGCCAAGGAGGGTGAACGGGGCCGGAAGAAAATCATCCAGTACACGCGATTCGGGACGATCGGCATCGCGCTGATCCAGGGGTTCGGGATCGCCATCGGTCTGGAGCAGATGAATCAGGGTGTGTTCGTGCTCGACAAGGGGTGGGCCTTCAGGCTCATGACGGTGATCACCCTGACGGCGGGCACGGGGTTCCTGATGTGGTTGGGCGAGCAGATCACGGAGCGGGGCATCGGGAACGGGATCTCGCTGATCATTTTTGCCGGGATCGTCGCAAGATTGCCTGCAGCGGTGGCGCAGACGTTCGACCTGTATAAAGTCGGTCAGCTGAATATCGCGCTGCTTGTGGCCTTGGCGGCGCTCATGGTTGTGGTGGTCGCGGCCATCGTGTTTTTAGAGAGTGGACGGCGGAAGATTCCTGTTCAGTATGCCAAGCGCGTAATCGGGCGGCGAGTGTACGGAGGGCAGAGCACGCATATCCCGTTGAAGATCAATACGGCCGGCGTCATCCCTCCGATTTTTGCGTCGTCCATTATCGCCTTTCCCGCGACGATCGCGGGATTTTTTGAAACGCCGTGGGTAAAGGCGATCGGCACACAGCTGTCACCGGGGTCGGTGCTCTACACCCTGATGTATGTCAGCCTGATTCTGTTTTTCTGTTTCTTCTATACAGCGGTGGTGCTCAACCCGGTGGATATGGCCGACAATATGAAGAAGTACGGGGGGTTTATCCCCGGGATCCGGCCCGGGCAGCGGACGTCCGACTATATCTATAACGTGCTGACGAAGATCACGTTTGCGGGGGCCATTTATCTGGCGATCGTCTGCGTCATCCCGGAGTTCCTGATTTACAAGCTCAATGTTCCGTTCTATTTCGGCGGGACCTCGCTGTTGATCGTGATCGGCGTGGGGCTGGATACCGCGCAGCAGATTGAATCCCATATGCTCATGCGCAATTACGAAGGATTTCTCGGCAAGGGCATGGCCCCCCTGCGTGGGAGAAGCGGATAAGCGTTATGCGGCTTGTGTTTCTCGGCGCGCCCGGTGTCGGCAAGGGCACGCAGGCCGACAAGGTGGCCGCTCAGTACGGGGTGATGAAGATTTCGACCGGCGATCTGCTCCGGGATGCGGTTCGCCATCAAACCCGCCTCGGGCTCGAGGCCAAGAGCTACATGGACCAGGGGCGGCTGGTTCCGGATTCGGTCGTGATCGGTCTGGTGCGAGATAGGCTGGACGATCCCCGTTATGCGAAGGGATTTATCCTTGACGGGTTTCCGAGGACAGTCCCGCAAGCGGAAGCGCTCGGACAGGCGCTCGATGAAAAGGGCATTCGCCTGGATCGCGTGATCAATTTCCGCGTGAGCCGCGAGGATGTGGTCAAACGACTGAGCGGCCGCCGGAGCTGTCCCAAATGCCAGGCGACCTATCATGTCGAGTGGGCCCCTTCAAAGCGGGGCCATGTGTGCGATCGGTGCGGCGAAGTGCTCATTCAGCGAAGCGATGATCAGCGGGAGGCGATTGAGACGCGGTTGAAAGTGTATGAGGAGCAAACGGCTCCGTTGATCAGTTTCTACGAGAAGAAGGGCATGTTGTCGCATCTCGATGGGGCGGCGGCCGTCGAGTCGGTGTACCAGAACCTGACGAAAGTGCTGGCGGCCTACGACATGGCATGATCATTCTCAAGACGCCTGCTGAAATCGAAGTGATGGCAGAGGCGTCCAGAGTGGTCGCTGAGGTACTGGAGATCGTTCGAAAAGCGGTTCGCCCCGGCGTCACCACCGAAGACCTGGACCGGATTGCTGAAGAAGGGATACGGGCCAGGGGTGCGATCCCGGCGTTTAAGGGATACCGGAACTATCCTAAGACGCTCTGTGCATCGGTGAACGAGCAGGTCGTTCACGGCATCCCCTCGAAGAGGCAGCTCAACGAGGGGGATATTGTCGGATTGGATCTCGGTGCGATCGTCGGCGGGTTCTATGGCGACTCAGCGGTCACGGTGGCGGTGGGACGTATTCCGGAGGAAACGGCCAAGTTGATCGCGGTCACGGAAGAGGCGCTGTATCTGGGCATTCAACAGGCCGTTGTCGGCAACCGGCTCACGGATATCTCTCATGCGGTGCAACGTCGGGCGGAATCGGCGGGCTACTCGGTGGTGACGGAGTTCGTGGGCCATGGCATCGGCCGGCAGCTGCATGAAGAGCCGCAGGTGCCCAACTATGGGAAGCCGGGGCAGGGACCCCGTCTGCAGGTTGGCATGGTGCTGGCCATTGAGCCGATGGTGAATAGGGGCGGAAGTGCCGTGCGAATTCTGGATGATCGCTGGACGGCCGTGACGGCGGATGGAAGTTTGTCCGCCCATTTTGAACACACGATTGCCATTCAGCCGAGTGGACCGGCCCGGGTGCTGAGCCGGCGCGTGGGCGCCTCAACCTAAGTTTTCAGGAAAGAGAACAGGAGTACGTGGCGAAAGAAGACATTATCGAAGTACAAGGCTCCGTGGCGGAGACCCTCCCGAATGCGATGTTCCGGGTAAAGCTCGATAATGGACATGTCATCTTGGCGCATATCTCGGGGAAAATGCGGATGCACTTCATCCGGATTCTTCCTGGCGACAAGGTGACCGTTGAAATGTCACCGTATGATTTGACCAGAGGCCGGATTACGTATCGTTTCAAATAGCGGGCGACGGGGTGCGTATGAAAGTAAAATCATCAGTGAAACCGATTTGTGCGAAGTGCAAGGTCGTTCGACGACGCCGGGTGGTTCGGATCCTGTGCGATAACCCGCGCCACAAGCAGCGCCAAGGATGAAGACGTGGCTCGTCAAGCGTCAACCGTCACACGCGGTCCTGCGTTCTGCGCTTCGCGAATGACGAGTGACGTTTTACGAATCGACCGAAGGGAGGCATGATGGCACGTATTGCTGGCGTTGATTTGCCGAGGGGGAAGCGGGCCGATATCGGATTGGCCTATATTTACGGGATCGGCCGGCCGGCTGCCCTCAAGATTCTCGATGAAGCCGGCATCGACGGAGCGGTTCGCGTCAAGGATCTTAGCGAAGACAAGATCGTTAAGCTGCGCGAAATCATAGAACGCGACTACCGGGTCGAGGGTGATCTCCGCAAAGAAGTCTCGTTGAATATTAAACGCCTGATCGATACCGGTACGTATCGAGGGCTCCGCCATCGTAAGGGGCTCCCGGTGCGTGGACAGAGGACCAAGACCAATGCCAGGACGAGAAAAGGGCGGCGGACCGGGACGGTGAGCAAGCCGCGGCCGACGGCCGCGAAAACGTGACCAGGGGCATAGCCTCTGCTGCGACCAAGGTAAAGGAGTACGCATGAGCGTCAAGAAGGGCAAGAAGAAGGAACGGCGGATCGTCCAGAGCGGAGTCGCACACGTCCAGGCTTCGTTTAACAACACGATCGTAACGATTACGGACATGAGCGGGAACACCGTAGTGTGGGCCAGCGCCGGCAACCAGGGCTTCAAGGGCTCCCGCAAGAGCACGCCGTTTGCCGCGCAGCGGGCCGGAGAAGCAGCCGCGCGCAAGGCGATGGAAAGCGGCATGCGACAGGTGGACGTCTACGTGAACGGACCCGGGTCCGGTCGTGAATCGGCGATCCGGTCGCTGCAAGGGGCGGGCCTTCGGATCAATCTTATTCGCGATGTGACGCCCATTCCGCATAACGGATGCCGGGCGCCGAAGCGTCGGAGGGTGTGAGCGGGGATGAAACGGACGTCGGATAACACGAGAATCCCGGCAGGCGTCGAGGCCTGAACCCGGTAACCGGAGGTAGAGAAGTGGCCAAGTATCGCGGTCCTGTGTGTCGGTTGTGCCGGCGGGAGGGTGAGAAGCTCTTTCTCAAAGGTACCCGCTGCATGACGGAAAAGTGTGCGATCGAACGTCGGAGTTACCCGCCAGGCCAGCACGGGCAGGGGCGACAACGCACGTCCGATTATAGCTTACAGCTACGCGAGAAACAGAAATTGCGGCGGATCTACGGCCTGCAGGAACGTCAGTTCCGCGGGGTTTTCGAGCGGGCGGAGCGGCAGTCCGGGGTGACGGGGGACGCGCTGTTGCGCCTGCTGGAATGCCGACTCGACAACGTGGCGTATCGATTGGGGTTCGGTGCTTCGCGCAAGCAGGCCCGTCAGGTTGTGAGTCACGGTCATCTGATGATGAACGGGAAGCGGATTACCGTGGCCGGAGCACTTGTGAAGGCCGGAGACGTGATCGAAATTCGCGAGCGGAGCCGGAATCTCGCCGTGATCCAGGCTTCGCTGGAAGCCGTCGATAGTCGGGGGATTCCCGACTGGCTCGATCTGGATAAGGGAGCCTTCAAAGGCATCGTACGTGCGCTGCCGGCGAAGGAGCAGATCACCTTGCCGGTGAATGAGCAGATGGTCGTGGAGTTGTATTCCAGATAACTCGCATCGCCGCAACGCGGCCGCGGGTCGTCAGACAGCGCGTGAGTTCAGGGGCAAGTGGCAGGAAGGCAATGGAGGGGGAGTCATGATCAAAGCGATGAAAGACTTTCAGGTCCCGATGCGGGTGGAAGTCGATAAGGATGCACATTCCCCGACATTTGGTCGATTCACTACGGAGGCGTTTGAACGGGGGTTCGGGACGACGATTGGCAATGCCCTCCGTCGGGTGCTGCTGTCGTCTCTGACAGGGGCGGCGGTCACCACGGTGAAAATCGAAGGGGTGGTGCATGAGTTTTCCACGATTTCTGGCGTGACGGAAGATGTCACCGCGATCATTCTCAACATCAAGAGCCTGCGGCTGGCGCTCCATACGGAGAAGCCGAAGACCATTCGGTTGAGGAAGAAAGGGCCGGGAGAGGCCAAAGGATCTGACATCATTCATGATGCCGATGTGACCATTCTCACCCCGGATCTGCATATCGCAACGCTGGACAAGGATGCAACTCTGGACATCGAAATGACGGTCAAGCATGGGCGAGGATACGTACCGGCTGAACGCAATAAAGAGGAAGGGCTGCCCATCGGAGTAATCGCCATCGATTCGATCTTTTCCCCGATTACGCGGGTGAACTTCCATGTCGAAAATGCACGAGTCGGTCGCATGACCGACTATGACAAGCTGACGATGGAAATATGGACCGACGCCACCATCAGTCCGCGCGATGCCCTCTCCACGGCAGCCGGTATTCTGCGCGAGCATCTGGACATCTTCATCAATCCGGAAGAGCGGAGTGAAGGGAAGAGCGAGTCTGGTTATGAAGAGTCGCAGCGGGAGGTGAATAAGAATCTTTCCCGCAGCGTGAACGAATTGGAGTTATCCGTGCGCGCGGCGAATTGTCTAAAGAACGCCAATATCAAGACCATCGCCGATCTGGTACAGAAGTCGGAAGGGGAGATGCTCCGAACGAAGAACTTCGGGAAGAAATCACTCAACGAGATCAAGGAAATCCTGTCAGAAATGGGGCTTTCGCTGGGCACCAAGGTGGAGGCGTCATCGCCTCACAACGGAAGCCCGAAGTCAGAGTAATTCTTGAGTCGAGAGGAATACTGTGCGACATCGGAAAAAAGGTCGACAACTCGGGAGACAGACGAAACACCGCTGGGCTCTGTTTCGTAATCTTGTCACGTCGCTGCTCGACCACGAGCGAATCGAAACGACGGAAGCCAAAGCCAAAGAGATCCGCGGGTTCACTGATCGCATGATTACGCTCGGCAAGGAAGGCACGCTTCCCGCGCGCCGGCGTGCGCTGGGGTTTCTGCGGAGCAAGGCCGTCGTGTCCAAGCTGTTCGGCGATGTCGCCGGCCGCTTCAAAGATCGGGCCGGAGGGTACACGAGGATCGTCAAAACCCGTCGACGGATCGGTGATGCAGGTGAGCTGGTTGCCATCGAACTGGTCTCCCGAGGGGAGACGGCGACCAAGAAAAAGTCAGCCGCCGCACAGAGGCCCGGTTCGTCCTCCGAACAGGAGAAGTCCGCATAGGATCCCGGACACCCGACCACTGCTTCAAGCCTCTGACACGGCCCCCGCGCGAGACACGCGGGGGCCGTGTCCGTTTTCAGATCCTCGCGGGACGTTTACTTGCCCCGCCATGCATGCTACGATCGTGCCAGGTTTATTTTGGCCCTGATCAGGAGTCATCCGCTCGCATGTGGGAGTTGATAGCGAGGCGAACGCTTCTCGGGTTGAGTGTCTGTTTGGCCGCGTTTCTAGGCTACCTTCTCTTCGTGAACGGGGAGTCAGTTCCCACCAGCCAGCTGGTTCCGTCGGGACCGATTGAGCAAGCCGACGCGAAAATTTCCGAGTTCACCTTCACGCAATCCAAAGGGGATGCCGTTCAGTGGCAGGTCCAGGCCAGGCAGGCGCGGTTATTCGAGCGGGAAAAGCGGGCACTGCTGACGGGTGTCGATGTCACGCTGTTCGGCGTGAAAGGCAAAGAACTGACTCTCTCCGGTGAAGAGGGCACGCTTGACACTGCGACTAAGAATTTCGTGCTGGCCAATCGGGTGGCTCCGCTCATTGTTGAAATCGGAAGCGGTTACACGATCTACACCAACCATCTCATCTGGACGGATGACGCGAAAGAGATCCGCACAGACGATCGTGTCCGCATCGTGGGCCATGGACTTCAGGTGACCGGGCGTGGGTTGCGCGGGCGGATGGAAACGGAGGAATTCCAGGTGCTGGAGGACGTGCATGTGGATCTATCTCCTGCTTCTTGAGGTGCTGCTGTTCGGGCTCCCTGCGGTCGGCCTGCCGGCCGAATCCGGACTGCTGAAAAAGGGCGGCGAGTCGTCCGCCGTGCCGACGACCATCACGTCGAAAAAGATGACAGTGCGGAACCAGGACAACCAGGCGGTGTTCGAAGGCACGGTGGTGCTGACGAGGGGAACCCTCGTCGTCTATTCCGATAAGATGGTCGTGTTCTTCCAGTCACAGGGCGGCGAGGCGGCACCCTCGTCGAATCCCGCCTCGTCTAAGGGGAATGACGGCATGCCGGCCGTGTCAAATCGATCCGTGAGCCGGATTGAGGCGAACGGTCATGTGAAGATCGAGAATGTGAATTCCAACGCGACGTGTGAAAAGGCGGTGTACTTCACCGACGAAGAGAAGATCATCCTGACCGGAGACCCGGTGGCTTGGGAAAAAGGGACTCGTGTGAGCGGAAAGCAGATCACTGTCTATCTGGCGGAGGAGCGGAGTGTGGTCGAGGGAGGAACCCACGTCAGGATTGAAGGCGAAGGGAAGAGCGCGCCATGACCCCGGGGGCCCATGTCGAAGCCGCGCCTCAGGCCGACGTGCCGTCGGCGAAGCGGACGGAGTGTCTGCGGGCCAGCGGGCTCATGAAAAGCTTCCGGGGCCGAAAGGTTGTCAAGGGCGTCGCGATTGAGGTGCGGGCTGGAGAAGTGGTGGGACTCCTGGGCCCGAACGGGGCAGGCAAGACGACGATCTTCGATATGATTGTGGGAATTTGCCAGCCGGACGAGGGGGAGATCACGTTGAACGGTACGTCCGTGACCGGCCTGCCGATGTACAAGCGGGCACGTCGGGGCATCGGCTATCTTCCCCAGGAATCGTCGGTCTTTCGACGGCTTTCAGTAGAGAATAATGTCTTGGCGGTCCTTGAAATGCTGGGGTATGCTCGTCACGAACGCGCGCAACGGGTGGATGCGTTGCTGAAAGAATTGGATCTCCTGCATATTCGCAAGAGCATGGCCTATGCACTTTCCGGGGGAGAGCGTCGGCGTTTGGAGATCACCCGTGCCCTGGCAACCGCGCCATCGTTCATGCTGCTGGACGAGCCGTTTGCCGGCATCGATCCTATCGCCGTGGCGGATATTCAGCAGATCGTCACACGACTCAAAGCAAAGGGGATTGGCATTCTGATTACAGACCACAATGTACAGGAGACGCTTTCAATCGTGGATCGGGCCTACATCATCAATGAAGGATCGATTTTAGAATCGGGCACTCCTGAGACGATCGTACAAAGTGAAACCGCCCGTGCGGTCTATCTTGGAGAACGGTTCAGACTGTAGCGGAAGCAGGCGTCAGGAATGAAGCTGCGACTCGATCTGAAGCTCAGTCAGAAGTTGATCATGACGCCGCAGCTGCAACAGGCGATCAAGCTGCTGCAGCTGTCTCGTCTGGAACTGCAACAAAGCCTGGCGCAGCATCTCTTGGAGAATCCGCTCCTGGACGAAGTGCAGGCGGATGTCGAGGAACCGGAGGAGGCTGAGACCAGTTCTCCGGAACAAAAAGTTGAGGAAGCGCCGGTCTCGAACAGTCAAGACCAGCCGGAAGAGGGCGGCACTCCGGAGGAACGTGGGTCACCGGAAGAGTTCTCCGCGTCCGGCTGGGAGGAGTATTTCGGGAGTGATCGCCGCGTCGGCGATGCCGCGTATTCATCTGCCCCGCAGGACGAATTCCCCTCCTATGAACAGACGGTGGCGAAGGCGACCTCTCTCGAAGAGCACTTGCTCTGGCAGTTGTCGTTGTCCGGACTCTCTGTGCGAGAGAAGGCACTCGGCCGGTTGATCATTGGTAATCTGGATGACGACGGCTATCTTCGCATCACATTGGCGGAGGTGGTGGCCGGAACCGATTTCACGGAAGCCGAGGCCGAATCGGTGTTGAAAGATATTCAGACCTTTGATCCTACCGGGGTCGGCGCCAGGGACCTGCCCGAGTGTTTGTTGTTACAGCTGAGTCACCTGGGGCGCAACCCGATCGGCTCCTTGGGATCACGACCAGGAGCGCTCAAAGGATCGATTGTAGAGGCCATTATTCTGCATCATTTGAAGGATCTGGAGAAGAAGCAGTATGCCCGGATCGCCAAGGTGTTGAATGTGACCGTCGAGGAAGTCTTCCAGGCGACCAAAGTTATCGAAGTCCTCGAGCCCAAACCTGGCCGCCCCTTCACGAACACGCAGAATTACGTCATCGTGCCTGACGTTTTCGTCGTGAAGAATGAAGGGGAATGGGTGGTATTGCTGAACGACGACGGCCTCCCCCGCATGCGGATCAGTCCCTATTACAAACAGCTGATGGTCTCAGGCCAGGGCGGCACTCCGGAAACGAAGGCCTACATGGATGAGAAGCTGCGGGCCGCGCAGTGGGTCATCCGCAGCATTGAGCAGCGCAATAAAACGATCGTCAAGGTCGT
>DASPGL010000079.1:0-4069 GCA_035620635.1 Nitrospira sp.
TCCTCCAGTCGCGTTCCTTTCGGTCTTGGCCGAAGAGTCGGCCGAAGAAATCGACGTTCTCGAAGATGGACAAGGTGGGATAGAGGTTCCCGCCGAGTCCTTGTGGCATATAGGCGATCCGTGGCGACACTTCCTTACGATACGCTGCCGAGCCCATGTCGCCGCCCAGGACCTCGAGGCGGCCGCCCTGGATTCTTTTGGCGCCGGCAATCAATCCCAGCAGGCTGGATTTGCCGACCCCGTCGGGACCGACGAACCCCACCATGCGACCGGGTGGAATCTCGAGCATCACGGCATCCAGGGCCAAGGTATTTCCATAGCGGTGGGTAACCGCCTCGACGCGTGCAATCGGCGCAAGCTGATCACTCATGGGGTGAGATTGGCTTGAAGGTTGGTCGGCCACTGAGTGACTCCATCGAGTTGCACGTATGCCACGCCCGGCAGCCCCGGCTTCACCATGGCCTCATGACCCTTGACGAGATCTGCATCGACCTGGAGCTTGACCCGAAACATGAGTTTCTCCCGCTCCGCCTTGGTCTCCACATCTTTGGGTGTGAACTGCGTCTTATCAGCCACGAACGTGACGCTTGCCGGAACCACCAATCCCGGAAGCGCGTCGAAAGTCATCCGTGCTTGTGCGCCCAACGGCACCTTTCCCGCCAGCGCTTCGGGCAGGAACACATACATGTAGACATCCGTCGGATCGATAATGGTTAGCACTCGTCCGCCCGGCGGCAACACCTCGCCCGGCTCGGCCAGGCGATACTGCACTCGTCCGTTGCGAGGGGCCTTCAGGATGCTATCCTTGAGATCTGCCTCGATGCGTTCGGTTTCGGCGATGGCAGCGGCGATCCCGGCTTCCGCTTCGGCAAGTTGCGCCTCAGCCTGGGTGGTCGCTGCCTCGGCCGTCTTCATCGCAGTCTGAGCCCTGTCATAATCTTTCACGGAAATATTGGCATCCACGTACAAGGCACGGGCCCGATCGAGGTCTCGTGTCGCCAAGAGTTGCTCGCTCTTCCGTTGAGCAATCAACGCCTTGGCCGTGAGTTGCTTCTTTCGCGCCTCCTCGACCTGGGCTTGGGCTTGCCGCAGCTGGGCTTCCAACGAACTCGTATCCATACGGACCACGACTTGCCCGGCCGCAACTGTATCGCCTTCGTCGACGAGCACCTCCTTCACACGGGCGTGGAACTTCGTGGCTACGTGAATCTCTTTGACCTCGAGCCGGCCGTTGCCGCTGGCAATACCTTCTAAGGGTGTCGCGCGAAAATACAGCCACCACACGGCGCTCCCTGCCCCGACCAACACAAGCAAGGCGGCAATGGTGAAGGGCCGGGTGATTTTCGCATTTGGCATGGGCACTCCCCTCTTTGCTGCGTGCATCCTTATTGGGGCATGGGCGAGACACCAGCAGACGCAAAGAACATTTTCAATCGCTGGAACCAGGCAGCTCGCTCCTCCGCACTCTGGAAAAAGCTCATCTGGCCGGTCGCCCGTTGAACGCCCGCAAGATCGATCAGGAAGTCATACACCGCCTTGGCGGCGGCCTCGTTCGCCGTCAAGGCGGCATTCTGCGAGTTCAACAGCTTGATAATATCGACGGTCCCACGTGAATATTGATTTTCGACGAGATCAAGCGTTTTGCGGGCCGCGTCGGCGGCTTTCTGCGAGAGCCGAATGCTGGGGAACGACGCCCCGGTTTCATACAGGACCCTGCGCACCCGCTCTTCCACGCGTTGACGTGTCGCATCCCGCTCGGTCTGTTGTTGGCGAAGTTCTTCAGTGGATTTGAGTTTGGTGGCCTTCTTATAGCCGCCTCTGAACAAGGGGAAACTCAGTCCGATACTCCCCACATACGCATTGGGATTTGTCGTCACGCCGGCGATTCCACCCGGAAGGGCCAGGCCTCCGATTCCACCATTCTGGCTGGCATACTCCTGGGACGCGGTTCCAAACATGGTTACATCAGGCAGGTAAAAGGCACGCTCGGCATTGAGGATGGTTCGTTCGCTTGCTGCGATCAACGCGTCAAGCCGGCGCAGCTCCGGCGCGGCCCTGATGCCTTCTGCAACCTCAAAATCTCGAAACACCTGGAAACCGCGGGGATTCTCGATGTAGGCAAACAACTGTCGTGTATCGCCAAGCACAGCCGGATCATCCAACGCTTGCTCCACCGTGGAAAACCTCGCCTCCAAGGGACGGTTGAGCACGCGGTTCAACACCACTTCCGCCTGTCGGGTTTGTGCATCGATAGACACCACCGTCTTTTGTCCGTTGGCGATCTCGGACTCCCAACGAAAGACTTCGTCCCGCAAGGCATAACCGGCCGACACCCGTGCTGCAGCGAGCTCAAGATTCGAGCGTGTCAGCTTGAGATTATCTTTATGAATACGCCGCACCGTCTTCGCGCGAAGCACGCTCAGATAGGCGATCGCGGCATCCTGACCGGTGTCCAACTGCAGCTCATTTCTTTCTTCTTCCCGCGACACTTGCTTCTTTTGTTCGACGGTGTAGCGCGTCCAGATGTCGTCGGAATAGATCGACTGTTTCAATCCACCCAGCACGAGCGCCGATTGCCCCGGGTCAGTCCCCGTGCCGAAAGTATTCGGTCCACGGCCAGCGATGACACCTGCTGTGCCAACGAGAATCTGTGGCAATAGGTCAGACCGTGCCTGCCCCACCGCTCCGCGTCCTGCCTCAACCTTCCGGTTGGCGGCGGCCAAGGCGAGGTTTCCTTCCATGGCCTGGCGCACGGCATCATAGATTGAGAGCCGGGGCGCAGCCGCGCTCGCATCCTCATTGAGCAGATCAGCCTCCGTGAGGACTTGAAAGCTTGGCCACTTATCAATCGTCCGAACCGTCGCCATATTGATGGTGAGATGTTCACCACGTGCAAACGTGACTTCGATCTGCCCCGCGTCGGTGCCCGAAAGGATGCGTTGGACGTTCGTCGCCACCGTGCGCACCAGTCGCCTCACGTCGACGTCCGGCGAGTTCGAGGCCGCAATCCCTCGCTCGACTTCCTGCTGTCCGAGGCTCGAAAAGCTCGGGAGGCGGCGTTCGATCAGACCTGCCACGAGTCGATCGAACTCAGGCGATGGGAGGCGCGGGAGAACCGACACGTAAACGGCGTCGGTATCCGCCGGCAGTGCAGCGAGCGCCGCCTGTGCCGAGGTATCAACCGGAACAATCTTCAGCTGTATGCCGTACTGCTCGGCCGTCTCTCGCACGCGACTCTCGAGCGAGGGAATGGTCTCCAGCAACATCCGGTCCGCCAGCACGCTCAATCGAGAAAACGCAAAGACTTCCTTGAACGCCTCGACATGCCGGTGAAAGCCTGTCAATGCCGTCAGATAGTTCAGATTCTTGATGCCGCTTGCTCCCTTCTTAAACGGCAATCCCTGCAGCTGCGGGTCCAGCGCCACCGGAGCAATCACTGGCTTCGGCAGATGGGTCCGCTTGGACACGTCCGTCGTCGCGAGAAAGCCGAGCGCGATGACGACATTGACACGACGATCCGCCAAGACCCGATCCAACGCCTGCTTCACGCCCTGCGGCGACCATCCGCCCTGTAGCTTCAGCTCATCCGGAAAGCGCACGTCAAACTCTTGTCTTGTCACCTCACGGATTTCCTGTTGGACAAGATTCGCTAATTCCGGCACGACATGAGAGGAACCGTCCTCAACGATGGCGATTTGGACGAGGGGCAGTGGCTTCGCCTCCGCTGGCTCACTCCAGAGGAGAGCCAGACACATGCCGAGGACGGATAGCCCGGCTCTAGAATTCATAGGCTCCCCTCTCCAACCCCCATAGGTCTCATCTATGCATGCCTAACGCCTTCATCAATTTCGGCGCGGAGAGGACATACACGCCCGGGCGCTTGAGCGTCAGTTGCACGTCGCCGCTTCGAGACAAGCGATCGATGGCAAGGAACACCTGATTCCATGTCAGACCGTCACATTTGAGGATCAATTCCTCCAGCTCGCACTCGGAGGAACGAACGATCACGTCCAAGACTCGATGCACGCTCGCCTGCTGAGCGTTCGCGGATCGGTCCTCCTCCGGGCTT
>DASPGL010000080.1:0-11512 GCA_035620635.1 Nitrospira sp.
GCGGCGCAAGGAAAGGTCCGCGCATGATCGTTCGATCCGACGAGCTGTATAACAACGCCTTGAAGCTGACGGTCCGTCCTGTCACGGTCCTTGCTTGCGCAAGGCCCGCGCCAGCCCGGCCCGCAGCTTAAGGCAACGTTAGGCTGCTGGAAGAGCACCGGAGGAGATAATCCTCGCAACCTCTCGTCTGGTGGCGCCCAACGCGAGAAGCGAGCGAACCAGGAGGTCGACAGTCACTGTGGGGTCGCCAGCTTCCATCTTGGCCACTCGCGACTGGCTCGAGCGGACAGCTGTCGCCAGTTCTTGCTGCGTGAGGCGACTTTTGAGCCGGCGCTTGCGTAGTCCATCGGCAAGCCGAAGCTTGAGTTCGACGTACGCCTCTTCTTCGGGGGACAAACCGAGGAATTCGGTAGCACCCCCGATCTTCCAACCCCTTGCTGTCAGACGCTTCCGCTTCGCTTCACGCATTGTCGTACTCCTGAAGACGTCTCTTGCATACGCCGATCACCTGGCTGGGCGTTGTGGTGGTCTTCTTACTGAACACTTCGACGATCACGACCGCGTCCGGATCGACGCGGTAGATCAAGCGCCAAGTCTGCCTTTCGTCGTTGATTCGAAGCTCATGGCACCGCGGTCCTATGGCCGGTATCGCCCGAGAGTGAGGCATCGCGATGCTGTCTCCTCGCTGAAGGCGCCGAAGGAGGTACCCCGCCTCGAGTCGCGCCGCCGGCGAGAAGGGCGGAGTTTTCACCTCGCCGTGCAGCCAAACCAGCGGCTTGTCCTTCGGGCTCACGGCGCGACAGTATATGTCGGATCTGACATGGTGTCAACCTGGCCGCGGGGCCAGCATCCTAACAAGCGCGTGAACCTGTCGATCCGTCCTGTCACGGCCCGTGCTTGCGCACGGCCCGCGCCAGGCCGGCTCGCAGGTTACGCACAACGTTAGCCATACAGAAACGGTGTTTTCCGTCCCGGGGCCACTCGACCCTCGATTTGAGCGTAAGATACAGGCATGAGTGAACCAGCCATCAACATCGATGGAATGACCCCGGAAGAGCGTCTACGTTTGCTAGAGCAACTCTGGGATAGTCTGTCTGACCATGACGTGCCCCTGACCGCCGCTCAACGCGAAGAACTCGACCGACGGCTTGATGACCTCGAGCGCGACGGCCCTCGGGGAATACCCTGGGAAGAAGTGCTGGAGCGTCTCGAAGCCAAATCGTCGTGAGAATCGTTGTTCGGCCGGCTGCTGCGGCCGATATTGAAGCCGCCCACGACTGGTATCGCGAGAGAGGTGCACAGCTGGCTCGGGAGTTTCTCGGTGCAGTTCGGGACGCCGGCACTCGAATCATGGAGAACCCCGAGGCATATCCTGTTTTCCATCGTAATGCTCGGCGCATTCGGCTCAAGAGGTTCCCGTACGCACTCCTCTATCGCTTGTATCCGAGGCAGATTGTGGTCGTCGCCTGCATGCACGGAAGGCGGGACCCTCTACGATGGAAGGCGCGGGCTGATGGCTAACAAACGGTTGAAGCTGACGGTCACGTCGCTTGCTGGCGCAAGCGCCGCGCCCGCAGCTTAACCTCATCGTTATCCAGAACCGTCCATTTGTAGTTAGACTTACAGAAACAAGTGAGACGACTCATCGGCATTGTCCTGGCGCTTGGCACTGGCACTCTCTCGGCCAATGCTTGGGAGATCCGATCTTATCTGGAGGCGGCTCCAGACATCTGTGATGAATCAGCAGTTGAACTCCAATTACGAGGTGGGAATCTCGAGAGCACCCACGTTGTAGAGTTCCGCGACGGTGTCCATGACGAAGAATGGCTGCTCGCACCCGGGCCCGGGGTCTATCAAGTTGAGCTATATCGTGTGGACTGTGAAGGAGTCCGTACACGCGTCGCGACGCTTACCACGTCAGTTAGCAATCGTGACCTCCGAAAGCAACTCTATGTAGGTGCCGTCGCGAAGAACCGAGCTATTGACCCACGGTACTTGGAAATCGATACCTACAGCACGTCGCCGCCAGGAATTGAAGCGAGGCGGGAGGGTCCCAATCTAATCCTCTCGAATCGAAACAAGACGGAGCTCGTTCTCTGCCAGCAGTCTGAAGTGGACAGGGTTCTGGACGAGTTCTTGATTGATGGCGAATGGACAAGCCATATGGGAACCGTGTGGAGTATCCCATCAGGCATGTCCACGATCGAACCAGGATCTGAGAGGGCTATGCATCGTGCGGGAATACAAATGTACGTTCCTCCAGGAGAGCGCGATTGGGCTTCACCCGACGGCGCTCGTATCCGACTTGCTGTCCGGCCTTCGCAGCCAAACCATGTAGTACTGGGAAAACTACCAACTGGGTTTCTTGGCCTTCCGGGATGTGACTTCATCTATATCAGCAGAACGACAACTGAATACGACCGTGTTCTGATGTTTGAAGTGGAGGAGCCGTGAAGTCTAACAACCTCTTGAAGCTGACGGCCACGCCGCTTGCTGGCGCAAGCGTCGCGCCCGCAGCTTAAGAGAACGTTAGACAGGCAAGACAGTGAGTGAGACTCATGAGATCGTCCAAGCGATCCTGGGTCGAGACGCCCAGCACGGGATTGCTCTTCCCGATGGTTCCTTCGCTTGGTCGAACCTGCAGTGTCTCCAGATCATCAAGTCACTTGATTCGACGAAGGTGGCAGTTGTTGAAGGCGAGTTCTTCAGGGCAGAGCCAATCGGCCTGGTTCCGGCGTATGCTGGTTGGACCTGCGAACGCGCGCCTGGCGAAACGGCGACGGAGTACGCAGAGCGTTCAAGGGAATTGGCGGCTTGCAAGGTTCGCCACGGAGCCGAAAGCGATGTGCATGTTGTTCTCAGGTTGTCCGATCAACAAGACGCGGCCTAGCTCCCCTCGTGGGCAGCTGTCTAACTTCTGCATGCACCCGGCGGTCCGCTTCGCGTCCCGCGGGTGATGCACACGTTAGACGGACATGAGCCATGCGGAGTTCCAACTTGGGCCTGCCAAGCGCACTCTATGAGCCGAGTCGCCTTGCCGAGGTTTGCTGGCAACTCATCTGGCCGGCGGTCTACCTGGGGACTCTCAGCTCGGGTGCGTCACTCGTCGGACGAGTCTTCGCACTGGAGGCGATCTCAAGCCGAATGCCAACCTTCGCTCGACTCCTCCCAGCAATCGGGCTGACGACTGCTGGCCTCCCACTGATTTCGTGGGGGATTCACGCCACCCTCACACTGTTGATGTGGTGCGAGGTGGTCTTCACGGGGCATGGCGATTCCAACTTGTTCCCAGCCTACTTCTTAATGGTCCCGGTCAGTGGCCTTGGTGCGGTCGCGATTGAACGCGCTTGTGGCCGCGTAAGCTGTTTACCGCAGACCGTCGCGCACTTCCGCGACAGCATGATCTTAGCGACGGTCAGCGTATGTTGGACGTTCGTCGTGGTCGTGGTAGCGTTCCGTTGGGATACGTGATTGGAGCGGCCGTCTAACACGCGCATGAACCTGTCGATCCAACCTGTCACGGCCCGTGCTTGCGCACGGTCCGCGCCAGGTCGGCTCGCAGGTTATGCACGACGTTAGGCGCGTTCGAGAAGCGGCTCAGATGATCTGGGGAGGGTTATGGCTGGCTACTTGTTCGAGTGGGACGCCGCGAAGGCAGAGGCGAATCACCGAAAACACGGCGTTACCTTCGATGAGGCAATTACGGCGTTTTCAGACCCTTTGGCTGTTCTCTTGCCGGATCCGGACCACTCGATCGGCGAACAGCGGTATCTTGTCTTGGGATCGTCCACTCAGGGGAGGCTTCTGGTTGTAGCCGTCGCTGAGAGGCCACCACGGACCCGCCTCATCTCCGCACGGCGGGCTACACGCAAGGAGCGGAGAAAGTATGAAGAAAAAGAAGGCCAGTAGCGACGCTTCTCCTGCACCCTCGGATGAGGACACGATGCGTCCAGAGTACGACTTCTCCGAGGGCGTACGTGGCGTCACGGCGGCGCGTTATGCCGAAGGAGCAAACGTCGTTGTAGTCGACCCCGAGGTTCTGGATGTCTTTCCCGACAGCGCTGCGGTCAACGAAGCACTTCGGGCGCTCGCGCCCGTGATCCGAAAGCAGCGCAAGCGGCGAAGCGCCTAACTGAGATTTGCACCTGACGATCTGCCTTGTCACGGCCCGTGCTTGTCGCACGGTCCGCGCCAAGTCAGCTCGCAGGTGAAATCAACGTGAGGCTTCGGGAAGAGACCGAGAGAGCGGATGAGACTTCGCACGGCCGTCTTCGGAATCGCAGCGATTGCACTCGCCGGCTGCGCGGTTTGGGCCACCTGGGTGAAACCCCGATTCGTGGCCAGCAGGCAGGTCGTGAACTGGGCCAACATGCAGGTCTACGTCGGATTCCTCGAAGAGTATCGTCAAGCCCACGGGAGATTCCCGGTGACGCTCCCTGAGGCCGTGCCGACAGAGCACTCGCAACGCGAGCGCTGGCTGACAGCTCACGACGTCTATGACCACTCATTGTTCTACGAGTCCGACGGAACGCGCTATCTTCTGGCGAGCTTCGGTCGTGACGGCATCCGGGACCGCGAAGGGTACTCGCGGAATGAAACGATCGAGCGGATCGATGACGCTCCGTGTGACGACGCGGATGTCGATACGACGTATTCCTCTGATGGGATCCGTCAGTTGTGCGGGAAGTAATGGGAAAGAACCGAGGCCCGAAGCCTAACCCGCGGGTTACGCACACCGTTAGACGGCACGAAGAGATCTAACGCCCGAGGAGAGCTTCATGAGTGACCGAATAGAGACGCGGTTCACCCGCGATTACGGAGTTCGGCATCCGATCGCGCTAGCGCCCATGGCATTCGTTGGCACGGCTCCAGACCTGGCGATTGCCGTGTGCAAGGCCGGCGGTCTCGGTTCGCTCGCTGTCGGCCCGCTTCCTGCGGATGCCGTGCGTGGTCTCATCAAGGCTGTCAGAGCCGCCACCGACGCTCCGCTCAATGTCAACTTCATCACCTTTCTCGCCAATCAAGCTCAGATCCAGGCGTGCATCGACGAGGGCGTGTCCGTCGTGTCCTTTCACTGGGGTCATCCGCGACGGGAGTTCGTGGCCGCGTTGCACCAGGCGGGCATCAAAATCTGGGAACAAGTGGGTTCGGTCGCTGCCGCCAAGGAGGCTGTTGACTCGGGAGTTGACCTGATCATCGCGCAAGGCAGCGAGGCGGGCGGTCACAACTACGGCTCCCTGCCCACGTTCGTTTTGGTCCCTTCGATTCTTGAGGCGGTTGCCCCCACGCCTGTGTTGGCAGCTGGCGGCATCGCCACGGGCCGCCAGTTGGTGGCTGCGCTCGTTCTCGGAGCCGACGCAGTTTCCATCGGTACGCGATTCGTCGCCTCCGCGGAAGCCTTTGCGCACGCAGAATACAAACGACGCCTCGTCGAAGCCGCCGGTACAGCAACGCGTCTTTCATCGGTATATGGCCCGAACATGCCGCACTTCAATCCGATGCGAGTCCTGGATGTCGGCCTGGCTCATGAGTTTGCCGGCCGCGAAGACAGCGCGCCCAAAGACCTGGAATCACAGCCCATCATCGGTACCATGAGGCTGGCAGGTGAAACAGTTCCCCTCCACCGCTTTACGAGTTTCGTCCCCACGCCGGAAACGGAGGGACAGATTGACGACCTGCCGTTTCTTGCGGGTCAGGGCGTGGGATTGATTCACGAGGTCATGCCCGTAGCGCAGATCATCGAAAGTCTGGTGGTCGAAGCGGCCTCAGAGCTTCGGCGTTACAGGTGAGTAGCAGGGGTGCGCAGCGTGCCGTCTAACAACGGCATGAACCTGACGGCGGCTCCGCTGCGCTTCGCCGCCGCAGGTTATGCCGACCGTTGGGCGTACTTGAGCAGCCTCGAGGAGCGACAATGCGATCTTTCGTTCTTACTCTCGCGATCACGCTGTGCTGCGCGCTTCCCGTGCCGGCCCTCGAACCCCCGTTCTGGCCCTGCGAATCCGACGATGGCTCACCATTCGGTCACCTGACGGAGGACGATGGCGCCACGTTGATCTCAATGGCTTCGACGTCCGGACTGGAACTCGTTCCGACGCTTGTAGAGGTCTACGCTGGAGACAACGAAGCGCTGGCGGCCGTCCTGCGCCTTTCGTCCCGGTTGAAGGCACTCGACATGCCGACGCGGGTGTACGGCAACATGGTGTATTCGATCTTCTTGAATCTCGGCGAAGCGAAGGGCCCGGAGGCCTTTATCTCGGTCTTGCTGTCACAGGAGCCCGTAGTGCGTCAGAGGATCAGGGATTTCCTCTGGTATCCGGTCTTCTGCGTACCCGAAGCGGAACGTGTGGAGGTTGCGCGGGCCCAACGTGCTGAGTTCCCGCTCCTGTGGCCGCCTGATTTCGTGTTCGGCAAGGAAGACAACTTGTTCAGCAAGACGCCCAACAACGCGTTGCAGCCGGCCGGCCGCTGAACGCGAACGTTAGGCCGTTTGGAGCGGTGCCTTGAACTCACGATGGAGTGGCGGTACTTTTTGGCAGGGCAATGCACAAAACGGAGGTTCTGGTGGCACATCAGTCGGCCAAGCAACGCGTCTTGGAGGCCGTCAAGGCCCTTCCTGCCGACGCCACGATCGAAGACGCCATGGAGCGCCTCTATTTCTTGGCGAAGATCCAGCGCGGCCTCGAGCAGGCTGACGCTGGGGAAACGATTACCCACGAAGAAGCGAAGAAGCGCCTTCTCAAGTGACCCCGGTCAAATGGACCCGTCAGGCCGCCGAGGACGTCGAGGCGATCAAAGCCTATGTGGCCCGTGACTCCGAGCGCTACGCCAGTCTCCTGGCCGAACGGCTCGTCGCAGCGGTTGGCCGACTGGAGTTGTTCCCTCAATCCGGTCGTGTCGTGCCTGAAGTGGGCGACGAATCTCTCCGCGAAGTTCTCTACGGGAATTACCGTCTCGTGTATCGTCTACACGCTGAGTCGGTCGAAGTTATCACGGTCTACCATGCCGCACGGCTGCTGCGGTTCTAGCGGCTCACCCGAGGGCCGAGGTCAACGGCCCAACAACACGATGCAGCTGTCGGTCTGGGTTGTCACGCCGCGTGCTGGCGCACGCGTCGCGCCAATCCACTGCAGCTGATCGTGGACGTTAGGCGGACAAAGCGTCGCTGATACTGGAGGAGAGACGAATGGACGCGAAGGGGCTGACACCGATCCTGAATGTCTCGGACATCCTGGAGAGCTTCGCCTGGTTCGAGAGGCTCGGGTGGAAGAAAGGCTGGGACTGGGGGGACCCGGCTACGTTCGGTGGCGTCTGTTCCGGCAACTGCGAGATATTCCTCTGCGAGGGCGCGCAGGGTGGTCGGGGGAAGGGCGCCCAAGCGAAGACGTTCGGGCTGGATGGCGACGAAGGTGCTGACAAGGGAGTGTGGATGTCGATCTGGGTGGAGGACGTCGACGCGATTCACCAGCGGTGCCTTGAGCAGGGGCTTGACGTCACGTGGCCACCAACGAACATGCCATGGAACGTCCGCGAGATGCACGTGCGGCATCCGGACGGCCATGTCTTCAGGATCAGTCGAGGGTTGGAGCACGAATGAACGGAGCTGCGTATCCAGAGGCACCTACTACGGACCTTCACGATTGCCCCAGGATCCGACTTTTAGGCTTGAGGTGACCCCGCGGGCAAGCCAGCGTGGGCAGTTCCAAGTGGATTCCGCGACCGGCTATCCATGGGACTATGACCTGGCTACTGCCACCGATTCCCAACGTTCCGAGGGGTATGTGGTAATCACGTCCGCGCACGGCGACAGCCTCTGCAACTCCCCGAGCGTTGAACTCGGGCCCGGCGCCGCCCATGAATGGGAGCAGTCCCTGATGCACTCACTCGGAGACGAGCCTGTGAAGAACGTTCGGATAAAGGTCCGTGTGTACCCGCTCGACCCCACGGGCCAGGCGAAACGCCGAGAATACCTCGAACTCGTGGCAGAGTGGACCGAGGCGTGACGTATAGCAATGCGGCACAACGTTAGCCCGCTCAGGAGCACGTAGTGCGGCCCCTTCGGTATTCCATCAACGTCACATTGGACGGGTGCTGCGATCATCGTGCAATTCTCCCGGACGAAGACTTGCATCGTCACGCGGTCGAGAACCTCAACCGAGCGGATGCCCTGCTCTTTGGCCGGGTGACTTACGAAATGATGGAGGCAGCGTTTCGGCCGGCGTGGACGGGAGAGATGCCCGATTGGATGGAACCCTTCCGCCGTACGATCGACGCGGCAAAGAAGTACGTCGTGTCGAGCACGTTGAAGCGGGCCGATTGGAACGCGGAGCTAGTGCGCGGGGATCTAGGGACGGCCGTTCAGCAGATCAAGCGGGAGTCGGGTAAGGGACTGCTCGTAGGAGGCGTAAAGCTCCCGCTGGCGTTGGCGGAGCTGGGATTGATCGATGAGTACGAGTTCGTGGTGCACCCCAGGCTGGCGGGCCACGGGCCGACGTTGTTCGCGGGGCTATCGAAGTGGGTTGACTTGAAGCTCGTGAGCCGGCTGGAATTCGGCTCGGGGGCGGTGGCGATGCGGTATGAACCCAGAAGTTAGCCATCAGCGGTCGCTCCGTCGTGTTGCACCTGGTACGCGAGTTCGCCGAAGCGGGCTAACAACGCGCTCCAGCCGACGGCCTTGCTCGGCGCGGCTGAGCGCGGGCGTTAGGCGCATACGGGTGACTCGGAGCACTGTCGTTTGCCTTGGCCTAGTGGTGCTCACGGGTTGTGGTGGCAAAACCCCATCCCCTGATCCGCCGCCCTCGCGGAGAAGGATCCGGCAACGTCCTCATCGGGAGTCGCCTTCACCTACTTCAAGGTATCGGCGTGCACGACGTTCGGTGGCAACCCCGATGCAAGTTTTTGCGCATTTGGCCAATTCCGCTTCCTAACAGAAAGAAGCGACGCAACCCCGTCGACACTGGAGGGACACGTAATGGTCTTCACCCCGATCAGGACTCTGGGGAACACAACCGTACGAACCAGAGCCACGATCAAAGAAACCGATGAGGTGTTTGTCGTGTCTGCGGTGTTCGATCTTGCTTTCACGAGCCAATCACCGTCGGGTCCACTACACGCACAAGTCGAGATCAATGACCTGGAGGTGTCACGCGCCGATAACCTCCTTGCGAAGTGGCGCCTGAGCAAGACTCTCCGGCCGGAACTCGAGTTTTGGAGACCCGACATTGACCAGTCCATCGAATCCCTTCGCGAGGAATGGCGGGCGAGGCGCCTTGGGTCGGGGGTGGACGCTACGGGGATTCCGCAAGGCCCGACGGACGATTGACGTGACCGTAGGCGAGTCGATGCGAATCATCCGGGAGATGACGGGCATTCCACGTTGGACCATCTCTGCAATCGAGAACGATCGGATTAACCTCGGTGTCGAACGCGCAAAGGTGATCGCTCGAGCGCTGGAGTGCCACCCCGCGGTCCCTCGTATTTCCCGGATGGGACGTCGCTGCCGAATCGGCGGCCGGTCACGCCGCTCGCTGATGCAGGGGTCGTGCCCGCAGCTTGAGAAAAGACGTTAGGCGGACCAAGATCGTGACGAGAACGATTGCGCGACTCACAGGCTCGGTTCTGCTTGCGACCTCGCTCACACAAGCGGACACCGCGAACTCAGTGTTCTCTCCGCTCGAGGTTGAAGCTGGGCGGCTGTCCTACAGTGGCATCTGGCTCGGGATGACCCTGAGGGAGTTGAACTCACACCTCGGTTACCGCGTGTTCCCGCGGAAGCCACAGATATCCCCAGGCAAGGCGTTCGTGGTGGCAGTCATCGACGATCGGTCGGTGCACATTACCTTCACCGAACGAAACGGACAGACCGAAGTGGACGGCTTGGTCTTGCAACGCATGGCGCACGAGGATCCGGCCTCATGGACTCAGTCGTCATTGGTCGAGGCGCTGCGCACTCGGGTGCCACTCGTCGAATACGCTCTTTCTGAGCATCCGGCAGAGCCTTCTGAGACCCTGGATCGATCACCGATCTACGTCTTCCCGGGAGTTGAAGGACAAAGAGTGCTGCTCAAGCCGGATGAAGAGACGATCTACATCGGCTACAACGAGGGATGCGGGCAGTGAACTCGTCCGGACCGTACCCTAACTACGGTTTGCCGCAGACGGCACGGCGTTTCGTACGAGCAGAATGCGAGAATCACAACCTCCCTCGCCTTGTGGCGGTAAACGATGTGATAGGGGAAACGACGAACAACGACTCTTCGGATCGGTGGAACATCGGGGAGCGATTAGGGAGCCGTCAACTCGTGCTGAGCGCTAACAACAGGGATCTTCACGGTTCGAGACCGGGTCTGGCACACAACCGCCTGGAGCGGATCCGACCAGCAGTCGGTATCGTGGTGGCCCTCGCGCTCATCACCGGCACGGCGTCTGCCGCTAACAGCAGCGACGTGCAGGCTCGCATCGACGCTGATCTCGCGGCAGACAATCCCATAGTCGTCCACGTCGTTGTGGCCCTCTGCGATAACGTCAACCAGGGTATCGTCCCGGTGCCCGAGGCGCTGGGGAATGGGCAAGCCCCTGGATCCAATCTCTATTGGGGTGCCCTGTACGGCGTTCGCACCTATCTTCCCCGCTCTGCAAGCTGGACCGGGTTGCATGTCGAGCGCCCTGATGATCAACAAGTCCTCGACCGCATCGTGTTGTATGGAGAGATTGATCGGAAGCAGCGTGGTGTGTCCGTGTACATCGTGGCGGATGCCTGGGATGGTGCCGAGATTCGCGAGGCCATGCAGGCGTACCTTGAGATGACGGCTGGTCGGTTAGTCGAAAGCGTCACGGTGAAACAAGGGCAAGAGACCATTGCGATCAAGGCTGGCGGTGCTTCTCACCTCGTGGCATATGTCGGCCACAATGGGCTTATGGACTTCGCCCTCGACGCCCCTGCGCCCGCCGAGAAGGAGTCGCCGGCCAGAAGCGCAGTCGTGCTTGCGTGTGCCAGCAAGTCGTATTTCATCGACCATCTTCGCTCGGCAGGTGCCCACCCGCTGTTGCTGACTACAGGTCTGATGGCGCCAGAAGCCTACACTCTCGATGCCATAATACGCTCGTGGATCACCGTTGGAACGACGGCCGCCGTCACCGCCGGAGCTGCCAGCGCATACGATCGCTACCAGAAGTGCGGACTGCCAGCGGCACGGCGACTCTTCTGGGGTCAACCGTGAACGAAACGCAAGCACGACGTCGTGTTCGACGACGCCCAGGCGGTGTGTGCCGAGACTGGTCAGACGCTCCCCCGTTGCAGCGAATGGTCCACTGCGCGGCCCGTCGCTGAACCGGAGCGTTCGGCGGACGAGAATGAAGGCGGCAATGAAAATCCGGCAGGCGGTTCGGACAGACAACGGGAGTCTCTTGGATATCTGGCTTCGATCGGTCCGGGCAACGCATACGTTCGTCTCGGAGGACGACATCCAGTCCATGATCCCGCAGGTGCGGGACTACCTCGCTTCAAGCGCACCCG
>DASPGL010000081.1:0-4198 GCA_035620635.1 Nitrospira sp.
GAGTCCCTCTAGGACTCTTTGGATCTGGAACTAGGGCTTAACCTAGTTCGTCTGCCGACCTCACCTTGCTAGAGTCTTACAGTAGCATAGCGATGGCATGGCCGCGGTTTCTGAGCAGGACGAGCAGGGGCCATCATTCCCATCTCCGATCGCGCAGAGGATCGCGCCATGACGACCTCTTTATCCACTGTTCTCACGATCGTGTGGTTCGGTGCTTCGTTCGCGTTCGCCAATTAACCTAAAAGGAGGTGTTGTGATGGATGCCAGGACTCAGTGCTGGAACATCATCATCGGGATCGCTTTCGTCGGGCTGCTGGGCACGACGGGGCTTGTCGGCTGTGAACAGCAAAAGCCGGCTATGGACACCACGAAAGAAGCGCCGGCCGTCTCGAGTAAGTCAGAGCCTGCGGCAGAAGAGGCCAAGCCGGCGCCGGGGGGATCAGACATCGTGCTAATGGCGCCTGTGTCGTCACCAGGCCGCGTGGCCACCGATGAAGGCATCAGTCACGCCCAACAGGGCCATTGGGATGTGGCGGAAGGTCATTTTCGGAAAGCCGTCGAAGCCGATCCCAAGCTAGCGGAGGCTCAATTCAATCTTGGGCTGGCCTTGGACAAACTGGGCAAGCACGACGAGGCCAAGGTTGCCTTCGAGAAGGCTGCCGAACTGGCGCCTGAGAATACCACAATAACCGAATCTCCAACCTTGAAGAAGCACACCAGCACCTGAGCGAGAGTCCGTCGCGGTTTTCTGTCCCGCACCGGCCATGCACGAAAGTGTCCAGCTGCGGCGTGTACGTAGAACGATCACACAGATGGCTGTGAGGCAGCGCGGGGAGAGAAGGGGGACATTCTGAATTTCCGGCGATGCACTGCGGGCGTGGATGATGCCAAGAGATATGGGAGACGTTTACCGGTGGTTGCGGAAACGTCCGAAGCGTGGTCGGCGTCCCTGCGATCACTTCGATCAACACGGAGTGCAACGATCCGGGCTTCGCGTCCGCCGCGCCCTGGAAACGGTGCTAGGTTACAGCGTGCGCGCGCAGAGGATTTCGTCTTGGCGGAGGGCTTCAAGAGCGGAGGCAGGTACGCTGGTGCCGGCGATCGTCTCGCCCAGCGCGTTGAAGACTTCGATGGAGTAGCCCTCTGTGCCGTCAGAGGCCACGTGATGGTCCACCAGCTTCACGATGTCGCCGCGGCGGAGACGATGCTCCGGCACATCGCACTTCAGCGCTACATCTGCGTAGAGCTCGAACTTCACTCGTCCTCCGCTTGTCCAAACTAATAAAGTCAGAACTAGCTCTTGGAGCCCCGGGCGAAGCCAGAGCCCAAATTGTGGACTCTTTAACAGCGTTCTGCAGAAATTCGACGTGGCGAATCATGTCCTCGGAGGTCAGCACGTCATGGATCAACATGAGGCCTCTCAGCATCTGAGGCACCGGTGTCTGCTGAGGCGCGTACACAATGCCTCGATGAGAGACCCCGGCGGCATGCAGCCGAAGAAAGTCCGTATCCTGCGTGACCACGACACGGCCTTCCTGAAGCGCTCGCTGCAGGTGCTGTTGATTCTCAGATGCCTGTAACCCCAATTCTTGCACCGTAACCACATCGACGCCGCGCCTGCGTAATCCCTCTGTCACGGATTTGGCCACATGCTCGTCCATGTAGAACCTGATCCGGTCAGCCACCGATCTTGCCGCTCAGTTTGGACTTGATCCCCTTCCGAAGTTCGACGACATACGAGTCATCGGCCAAGATGGCCTCATCGATCTCCTGACGGTGATCGTAGTAGTACGTCAGCGCAGCATAGACATCGGCCAAGGTTAACCCGTGATCGGAGGCGATCTCATCTGCACTTATCCCCATGCGCTCATGCCAGATGACGATGTGTTGCACGGTAATGCGGTGTCCTGCGATCCGCGGTTTCCCGCCCGCCACGTCCTGTGAAATCGCGATATGCGGTGCCGTCATCATGTCCATGGTGGCCCTCCGTCGAACGAGCTTAGTGCATTATAAGCGAGAGGAGCATACCCTTCCATGAAAAAGGATCTCAACACGACCCTTACGATCGGTTCTCCTTCTCCCGCAAGTGCATCCTAGACATTCCTTTCAGCGCTCCCTTGAGTGATTTGAGCGAGACTTCCGGCACCAGGGTGATGGTCCCGCCCTTCTCGATGATCTGCAACCGTTGCCGAGGGCGGAGGCGGAGCTTCTCCCGCACTTGCTTGGGAAGCATAATCTGAAACTTCGATGAAATGGTGACCGTGGCCATATTAGAACCTCCTCAGCATCGGCTGATCGGTCATAATCTCGTCATGCGCTCCGAGTCAGAACAATCACGGCCTGACTGGTGCGGCCCCTGTTGTTCTTAAATGCGGAGCCCCGGGGATATTCTGAATTTCCGACGAGTTGCTGTGGGCGTGAAATGATGCGAAAATATACAGGGCCACTGGATGGCTAATCCGCGCGACACAAGCAAGCTGATCATGAGAAAACCTGCTGCAGGGGCTTCTACGCCCGCATAAGCACGATAATGATCTCAACAAGCGGGCGGCACGCACACCGGACGAAACACGAATCGAAAACTACGGTCAAGTTGATCGCCTGCTGAGTTGCTTCAAACGTGCTATGTCACCGGCGATCAGGGCTTCCTTCTTTGCAAGGCTCCAACGCTTCAGTTGAAGTTCCCGACGCACTGCCGCCTCAACTGACTGGAGGGCTTCTCTATAGACCAGACGGACAGGGCGTCTTATTGCCGTATATCGTGCCCCGCGTCCGGCATTGTGTTCTTTTTCACGTGTCTCGGGGTTCTTGGTATGTCCGACATAGATGGTACCGTCAGCACAACGGATCATATAGACGAAATTCATCCTGGAGCCCCTCGACCTGGCTCGGGGCACCATTCGACTTGCAGCGTCGACTATACACCGACGTTCTGATGGCTCGCCATGAGCGAGCAGGGAAACGCTCGATAGAGCGCTGTCGCTGCGAGTCGAATGGTGGTCCCAACGGGATTCGAACCCGTGTTTAAGCCTTGAGAGGGCTCCGTCCTAGGCCAGGCTAGACGATGGGACCATCTGCGCCCCTATCGCTCCGCTCCGATGGTGCGGGAAGCGTCCGTGCGTGCTGAAGGCAGACAGGGAGATGCAACCGGAGCAGGACGGTAACATAAGCGCTTTTGTGTTTGCAACGGGAGTGCAGTTCCCCATGGTTCCCGACGATGAACGACCCCCGGCCAGCCTTGTGAGAGCAACTCGCTGGGAGCCCGCACGACGAAGGCCGGTTTCGGAATTTTTCCGGTCAGACCCCTCTTGACAGAATCAAGACCGGAAGCCTAGCCTTCCCAGGCATTATGCTGCCCACGCACACCGAGCGCCGGAGGCGCATGACCACACGTTCAACCCGGTCTTTCAGGGACGACGCAGGATGGATGAAACGGTAGAATCCCGCAGAACGGTGCCTGCTGCTCCTACGGATACGGCCGCCGCAGAAGCTAGGAAGCTGGGCCTGGCACTGCTCATCGGATCGAATCTCTTTCGTAACACCAGCGGCGTGATCAAGATTCAGGGCAAAGAACAGATCGTCCTCGAATCACGGCCGGAACAGGGGCTGCTGCTCTTGACGATGGACCTCTACGGCGAAGGTGGCACCCACGTGGCGCATGTGCGCCGGAATGTGCTGGCATTGAATCAGTCCGGACAGTATGCCGTCGAAGCCCATCATGCCCAAAGCGAGGTGTCCGGCGATTTTCCATGGGTCCGCCTCGTGGACCGTCGATCCGGCGAGAGTGTGCTTGAGGCACGGATCGCAGCGGAACACCGGGTTCAGATCGCCGCAGGCAGATTCTATTCGCATACGGGCATGCTGATCGAGATTACCCCCAACTTCTGCCGCATCGGGGCGAGCACGACACTCTTCGGCGATATCGTGGAAAGCCGCGGCGGCATGGTTGTTCTCGGATCAGACCCCTCTCGACCATCTCCCGCCCGACCCTGACCTGCCGCTCAACCCACCTCACCCCTCTTTTCCCACCGGCCACAACCCGGACCTTCACCGTCTCACATGCTTTCCGGGTTTCCCTCGTCTGGAATACCGCCGTCCTTCGTCCCTGCTGCGTCGAAATGCAAGAACCCTTTTGCGCTCAGCCGTCCATTGAATACAATGGTCCTATGACGGATTTCGCCAAACCCAGCGTACAAGC
>DASPGL010000082.1:0-2697 GCA_035620635.1 Nitrospira sp.
CGGACGACGTGGTTTCATAGACCAGCTGACCGTTGAACATGACAACCATCCGGTCAGCCAGTTCCAGGATCTCGTCGAGGTCTTCGCTCACCAGCAGGACCGCTGTGCCCCGGTTGCGTGCGGCGACGATCTGCAGACGGATCTCCTCCGTGGCCAGGAAGTCCAGTCCGAAGCAGGGATTGGCCACGATGAGGATCTCGACATCCGCCGACAATTCGCGGGCCAGCACGGCGCGCTGTACGTTTCCGCCCGAGAGGGACTGGATCGGGGTGTCGGGATAAGGCGGCTTGATGTTGTAGCGCTCGATCAGACCATGCGCGCTGCGGCGCAGTGCAGGCCGGTTGATGAGCCACCCACCCACCGCGTGCGGCATCACGTCAAAATTGCGGAACGCGAGATTTTCCGCCACGCTCATGCGGCCCACGCAGGTATTCTGCAACGGTTCTTCAGGGAGACAGAACATCTTGTGCTGCATGATCTTATCGCGGGTCGGTTGGTAGGGTTGATCGTGTACGTGGATCGTCCCTGCTGTGGTCCGGCGTTGTCCTGCCAGGACCTCGACCAGCTCGCGCTGGCCGTTCCCTGAGACGCCGGCCACCCCCACGATCTCGCCCTCGTGGATCGTCAGATGGACACCTCGAACGACTTCCACGCCGATGTCATCTTTGACCCGAATGTTCTGCAGGACCAGCTTGGGCACCTGCGTCGATCTCGTGGTCCGCTGTTTCGGCTTGGCCGTGATCTCAGATCCCACCATCATTTCCGCCATCTGGGCCACCTTCATCTCCGACACCTTTCCGGAGCCGGCGAATTGCCCCTTGCGCAGGACGGTCACTTCGTCCGCGAAGGCCGCCACTTCCCGCAGTTTGTGGGTGATGATCAAGACGCTCAATATCTGCGCCAGGGTCATAGCACGGAGATGCCCCAGGACTTCATCCGCTTCCTGCGGCGTAAGGACCGAGGTCGGTTCATCCAGGATGAGGATGCGGTTCTGCAACGCGAGTTGCTTGAGGATTTCGACCTTTTGTTTTTCTCCCGCCGCGAGGGAGCTGACGCGTGCAGCGAGCGACACCTGGAACGGCATTTTCGCCATGAACTGCGTCAACTGATACTCTTCCTCCTGCCAATTGATGACGGGGTTCAATTGCGCTTTGGAGATCACGAGGTTCTCGAGCACCGTCATGTTGGGAATCAGGGTGAACTGCTGATAGACCATCCCGATTCCCAACGTCTGCGCGTCGCGCGGGCTTCGGATTGTGACCTGTTGCTGGTTCAACAGGATGTTTCCCCCGTCAGGGTGGTAATACCCCATGATGCATTTCACGAGAGTACTCTTGCCGGCTCCGTTTTCACCGAGGAGGGCATGAAACTGGCCGGACCGCAGCTTGAGATGCACGTCCTTCAGGGCCGTAAGGGGCCCGAAGCGTTTGGTAATACCGAGCGCCTCGAGATCCGGAGGAACCGCTGTCGTCATGAAAGCGCCTCGACAAACGCGTCTGATTTCGCCACGGCGCCGAACACGCCGCCCTGCATCTTGATCATTTTGAGGGCCGCCTGATGGTTTGTGTAATCGGTCGCGCCGCAACAGTCTTCCAAGAGGAGGCATTCAAAGCCCCGGTCGTTGGCCTCCCGCATAGTGGTGTGGACACAGACGTCGGTGGTGATGCCGGCCAGGACCACATTGTTGATGCCGCGGAGCCGCAGCAGCATCTCCAGATCGGTCGCCCAGAACGAGCCTTTGCCCGGCTTATCGATAATCGGTTCGCCGGCCTTCGGCGCCAGTTCCGGGATGATGTCCCAGCCCGGCTCCCCTCGCACCAGAATCTTTCCGCAGGGACCGGGGTCGCCGATGCCCGCTCCGATTCGTCGGCTGCGCCAGCGCTTGTTCTCCGGCAGATCGGACAAGTCGGGCCTGTGCCCTTCTCTGGTGTGGAAGACATGCATACCGATGGTCCGTGCCTTTGACAGCACCTTGAGGATATGTGCGATCGGTGCTCGGGTGAGGGAAATGTCATAGCCCATCTTGTCGACATAGCCTCCTTTACCGCAGAAATCCGTCTGCATGTCGATGATGAGAAAGACCGTGTTTTCGGGCCGGAGATCGCCGTTGAAGGGATAGGGATAGGGATCGGCTGCAACATACTTACTCATGGTTCACCTCCAAAGAATCTGTGGATTGGATCCTTTCATTGGTTCATGTGCCTTACCTAACGGGTCACGGTCAATTCATGCGGTACCCCTACGAGGGTACGCCGCGGGGAGCAGGTGATGATCATCACCGCCAACGTCATGATGTACGGAATCGCGTTGAAGATGTAATAGCCATAGGTGATCCCTACGGATTGCAGGGATGGCCCCAACGCGGCGGCTCCTCCCCACAGGAGCGACACCCAGAGGCATCCGACCGGCTGCCAGCGGGCGAAGATGACCAGCGCCACTGCCATCAAGCCCTGGCCGCTCGACAGACCTTCGCTCCAATTGAACGGGTAGTAGAGTGAAAGATAGGAGCCGCCGATCCCGGCCAAAAAGCCTCCCTGGGCAGTACTCAGAATTCGTATTCTATCGACCGGCAGACCGAGCGCGCGCGCCGCATCCGCGCTCTCGCCCACTACCCGCACCTTTAAACCCCAGGCCGTGTTCTTCAGCATCCATCCCAGGGCCACCGCCACGACGATTCCCATCAGGAACAGGGCATTG
>DASPGL010000083.1:0-3629 GCA_035620635.1 Nitrospira sp.
CGAGACCTGCCATTGCGACGATTTTCGGAAGGCGTCTCTCCGCCTTCGCAAGCCAACCGCTGCCACCACGAGACCAAGCGGGGTCAATGCGCCGAGACCGAGAAAGGCCAAGGCGAGGCCGCCGAGGGCCTCCCAATCCCGCGCGTCCCGGGACGCCCATAGAGTCCAATAGATCGCCCAGGCACCTCCGAGCGCAAACAAGAGCAAGGACCCGACGGCACAAAGGAGCAACTGCGTACGGACGTTTCACGGCTCGATGGGCGGGCGCTCGACGAGGCCGTTTCGAGAAGCGCCCTCAGCTCGATGTCTGTGAAACGGATAGATTTGCAGGGGAGCAACTCTTTCCGTAACATCCAGCGCAACTTTCATGCAGTCCGGAACGAAACTCGGTCCTTATCAGATTGCCGACAGGATTGGTGCCGGCGGTATGGGCGAGGTTTATCGCGCGACCGACACACGTCTGCACCGCAGCGTCGCGATCAAGGTTCTTCCAGACCACTGGGCCACGGATTCAAAGCGCCGCGAACGGTTCCAACGTGAAGCCAAGGCCGTCTCCAGCCTGAACCATCCTCACATTTGCACACTTCACGATGTGGGCGAGCAGGATGGCGTCTACTTCTTCGTCATGGAGTTGGTTGAGGGAGAGACACTGGAGTCCCGTCTGGCAAGAGACCGTCTGTCGTTGGGTAAAGCGCTCGAATATGCGATCCAGATCGCCGACGCCCTGGACAAGGCTCACCGTAAGGGTGTGGTCCATCGGGATTTGAAACCCGGCAACATCATGCTGACGAAGTCCGGAGTGAAGCTGCTGGATTTCGGGCTGGCCAAACTCAAACGGGACAACGCCCCGAATTCATTGTCTCAGGGCCCGACCGTCGACAAGCCTCTAACCGCGGAAGGTACGATCGTGGGCACGCTGCAGTACATGGCGCCTGAACAGTTGGAGGGCAAGGACGCGGACGCGCACACAGACGTCTTTGCGTTCGGCTCGATCGTCTACGAGATGGTCACCGGGAAGAAGGCGTTCGAAGGCAAGAGTCACGCCAGCCTGATCGGCGCAATCCTGAAGGACGATCCCGCACCCATGTCGGAGCTGCAAACCATGACTCCTCCGGTGCTGGACCATATCGTTCGGACGTGTCTCGCCAAGGATCCAGCGGACCGCTGGCAGACAGCGCACGACATCGTCAAGCAGCTCGAATGGATCGCCTCTAGCCCACCTTCTTCCGCCGGCGCGCCATCCACCGTGCCATCCTCGGCTGCAGCGGCGGCGCGGCGATCCACTCCCTGGATCGCAGCCACAGTGTTCTTCATCCTGACGACGGTCGCCACCGTGGTTTATTTCGTAGGTACCCGCAGCGCTCCTACGGCGCAGCCGATGCGGTTCACTGTCTCGATGCCGGAGAACGTAAGGCTCACCTCTATGCTGACGGTTGCGGGCGTCAGCGCCGCCGTTCGAAGCGTTTCTCCGGACGGCGGCAGCATTCTGTTCTCCGGCGTCGATGAGATGACGGGGAAAATGATGCTGTACATGCGGCCTGTCGATTCCATCGATGCCAGACCGCTGACAGGAACCGAAGACGCCATGTTCCCCTTCTGGTCACCGAGAAGTGACGCCGTGGCCTTCTTCACGGATGGCAAGCTCAAGCGCGTGGCCGTTAATGGCGGCGAGCCCCAGATCATTTGCGACGCGGTCATTTCGGCGGCGCTGTCTGGAGGCGGCACCTGGAATCGCGATGATGTGATCCTCGCCTACATGGGCCTCGAAGGAGGACTGTACAAGGTCTCTGCACGTGGGGGAACACCTTCCCCCGTGACGACCCGGGCCGCCGGTGACGTTGCACACGCGTGGCCGCAATTTCTCCCGGATGGCAATCACTTCCTGTACTCCGTACAAACCTTGAACATTGGGGACATCGGCATCTACGTCGGCTCGCTGGACTCCCCGGACCGCAAACTCGTTTTCAAAGGAATGCCGACGATGGCGGTCTACGCGCATCCGGATCACCTGCTTTTCGAGCGCGACGGGGCACTCATGATTCAGGGTTTCGACACGAGGAGCCTGGAGTTGACTGGCGCCGCCGTCCGTCTGGTTGACAACATCAGCACGAGTTCATGGACCTACCACCTTGGAGGGTTCGGCGCTGGAGCATTTTCCGCCTCGGAAAACGGCGTGATTGTGTACCGGTCTGCAACGCGTGGGGCGCCGGATCGGTTTCTGTGGATCGGACGCGACGGCAAGGAGATCGGTCCCGTGCTGCCGCCGGGCTATTACCGCGATCCGGCGCTGTCGCCTGACGGGGCCATGCTGGCATTCGCGCGCAAGGAATCCCCGACGGGCGACTTTGACATCTACATTCTGGAACTCGCTACGGGCAAGGAAACCCGATTTACCCTCGATCCCGCTGACGATGAGGGGCCGTCGTGGTCGCCCGGCGACGGCAGCGCTATCCTCTATTCCTCATCACGAAAGAATGACGCCGGTCTCTATCGGAAAAATGCGAATGGAGTCGGCGACGAGGAGCTCATCTATCCGAACCAGTCCGCATTCGTCCCGTACCAGTGGCCAACGGCCGACACGTTGATCTATTTTAGTCCGGACCTCAATCCCCAGACGCTCTCGTTGAGCGATCGCAAGTCCACACCGCTCGGAATCATCGGTGCTGACCCCGCCGTCTCTCCCGACGGGAAATGGTTGGGATACTTCGCGCCCGCGGCGGGCCGCCTGGAAGTGACGACCTATCCGCCGTCCGGCACGCGATTCGACGTAGCCCCGTCAGGTGCGGACATGCACTGGAGCCTTGAAGGCGACGCGATCTTCTATCTCAACATCCAGACCGGCGAGTTGATGAGCGTCGACGTCACGCCCGGCAACCCTCCGCGATTCGGGTCACCCCGCCGCGTCTACGCCGGTCCGCTCGACTTCTTCACCGTCCACAGCTTCGACCTCACACCCAGTGAAGACCGCTTCATCGTGCACACGCCGGATCCAGGCGGTGAAATCACGGTCCTGCTGAACTGGCCCTCGTTGATTGAGAATTCCCAGAATTAAGCGGAAAAGAATGAATCGGGACCGATCCGGTTCACGCAAGCCGAAATTCCGAGGCCGCGATGAGGATGGACGGCGCCGCCAGGAAGTTCAGTGGGTCGAGCGTGTCGACCTGATAGAGAAAACTACCGAGCAATCTCGCGATCCCTACGCCAGGAGAAGCCCGAAGAACGTCCCTGCGGCCGTGATCCAGAGCCCCTCTCTCAGAACCTGAAAGAGCGTCTGGTTCGCGCTCGCTCCGAGCGACATCCGAATGCCGATTTCTCTCGTCCGCTGCGCTCAAGCCCACCAACATGTTCTCCATCGAGCTCTTTGCTTATACCGCGGCGCCGGAGTTCGGCGGCAAGAAGGTACGCATCCCGCTCGAGGACGACGCGTTCGTCACGGAGAGAGGCGTGGAGTGGTTCTACCCGGTGAAAGAACCGGCTCCTGTTGATCCCCTGAAAAACGTCTCGACTCATTGCACCTTGCCGGCCTTGATGACGAGCTCTACGTTCTGCAAATAGAGAACGCTCTCCAAGGGATTTCCCTTCACCAGGATGATGTCGGCGAGCTTGCCCGGTTGAATCACCCCGGCGTT
>DASPGL010000084.1:0-6800 GCA_035620635.1 Nitrospira sp.
GCCGGCTTTCCATTCGCGGGCCGCCTGCAGGAGTTGTTCGATCGGCTCCCCACGGCGCCACTGGAGCGTGATGCCCCGACTCGCCAACGACGATGACAACGCTTCTAGGCACCCGAGCATGAAACTCACGCAGGCCGGGCCGAAGCGATGGGACTGCAACAGAGGCTCGTCGAACACAAACAGAGGAATCACTTCACGGCATTCCTGACAGGCCGCGGTCAGTGCCGGATGGTCAGCCAGGCGGAGATCTCTCCTGAACCAGACAATTGCACGCATGAGTACATTCCTTCAGGTGGCCCACCCGGCGTCCATTTCATAGGGCAACAGGGTCGTGTCCGATATGATGGCCCCGCGTGCAGTTGTGGTTGCCGTAGTACCTCGGCCTTGTAGCGCGCACACCGGGTCCATGACTCTCGTCTCCTCGACAAAGCCGCAACCCCTCGTCGCCAGTGAGAGCCTGCGAACCGACGGTCATGGGCTATCGTTCCGGACCGCCATGTGACCCCGCCGGCCCCCTCGAGAGTTTCTCGCCTGCCACCCGCATGACGGAAACCTCGCGAGGACCTTCCTCGCCTTTGACTCCCAGTTTCACGATGGTTCCCGGTTCTCCTCGAATCATTTTGACCACCTGCTCATAACTCTTTCCCGTCACCGTCGCCCCATCGACACTCGTGATCTCATCCCCATGTCGAAGTCCCGCCTGGTGACCAGGTCCGCCGGGATGGACCACACCCACAGACAGGACAGCCGGGTCGCCGACACGCTCGGCCCCGATCTGGAGCGAGATGCCGACCACACCGTTCGGGAGTTTGGCATCGGCTCCATGTGCGGAGGGAGCCTGGCCCATCGGCTCGTCTGCAGCCCCTACTGCACCAGCGAACAAAAGACCCATCATCAGACCTGTCACGATATGGACGCTCTTGATCCTCATACGCCTACCTCCTTATCGATAACCGTTGATATAGCAAACCACACGGGAGAGTGTCGCAAACCGCTCGGCCGCTCTGGTCGCTCCTGAACCTGAAGGATGTTCACGCTCAGGCGAAGATCGACCGGAGCGCAGAGTCCAGTTGGGGATATCGGAACAGATAGCCCCGTTCCAGCGCCACTTTCGGGACAACATGTTGACCCGTCGTCATGAACGAGGCCAGCTCACCGAATGCCAGTCGGAGGGCAAATTCTGGAACAGGCACCCATGACGGGCG
This sequence comes from Nitrospira sp., assembly GCA_035620635.1. Lineage (GTDB taxonomy): Bacteria > Nitrospirota > Nitrospiria > Nitrospirales > Nitrospiraceae > Nitrospira_D. The sequence goes on from DASPGL010000084.1 coordinate 1,206, forward strand.
TTTCAATGCCGCTCCCAACATTTCGGAGAAGTCCTTCATGACGACAGCCCCCGGTGCGACCGCGTTGACGGGGCCGTCGACCTGTTGATGCGTCAGCAACCATTCGATCAGACCGATCAGGTCAGCCCGATGAATCCAGGACACCCACTGGGTGCCCGGTGCCATCGGTCCACCCACAAACGCTTGGAACGGCGGCACCATCTTCCTTAGTGCACCACCGTCTCGTTCCAGCACCATGCCGATGCGCAGGCACACGACCCGGCTGCCGGAGGAGCGAGCCATGAGCGCCGCCCCTTCCCAGGACCGACAGAGATCAGCGAAGAAGTCGGAACCGGGCCCGTCTCGCTCATCGAACACCCTATCCGTACTTGTCCCGTAATAGCCGACGCCCGATGCGCTGATGAAGACCGGTGGCCTGCGTGAGACGCGCGAAATCGCCTGGACCAACAGCTCCGTGGCCTTCACGCGGCTGTCCACGATGCGCTGTTTCCGCACTGGGGTCCATCGGCCTGCTGCGATCGGTTCGCCGGCAAGATTGATCACCGCCGAGGTTGAGTCCAGTTCGCGCTCCCAGGGGCCGGTCGTCGTTCCATCCCACCTAACAATGTCGACCGCAGAGCCCGGTCGTGTGTTCGCCTGCTGCGAATCTCTCGAAAGGACCGTCACGTTCATGCCCTGACGCGCGAGCGACTGGCAGAGCGCTCGGCCGACAAAGCCAGTCCCACCGCTTACCACGATCTTCATGAAATTCCTCTCCCTCAAGGAGGCCCGCAAGACCGCTGGATGTCTGAATGCACGCTTCTTCGCAAGGAGTAAATTCTACTCCTGACGGCGGCGAGGGAGCAAAAGCGGAGGGAAGTGACGGTTCGAGGGCCTGGCGGCCTTGGTCATCTCCGCTGCCGAGAATCTGGTCGCGCTTGCTCCATCGAGCTCAATACTCATCCGCTTTCAGAGGGCCGCGGACGCACCAGACAGGGAAGGTGTAGATCCTGATCAAGCTGAGCACGTTGCCGAGAAAGGCATCAAGATACTGCGCGTAGGAAGGGAGGTTTGCCGCCGGAACCACCGTCCAATAGGGCGAGGTCTGGATGTTGAGGAACGGGTGGCCCGGTGGGAGGTTCGGACCCGGCGCATCCACGGAGGGGCCCACCAGGCTGCGCATTTCCGAGGGCGAGGGCAGGCGCCAGCTCTTCTGATCTCCTACCGCTCGCTGGACGCAGGTGGTGCGAGCCTCGTTCCACGTCACGGCTGTCCCCTCCGGAGATTTCTCCCACACCAGCCCCGTTTTTTTGTCCAGGACCGCTTCGTCGTTGAAGGAGGACAAGAGAACAAACCGCTCCGATGCGGGAAAGTTCTTATTCAAGTCCTGGATGACACCTGCAAGAAGTTTTTCTTTCGCTGATTGAGTAGCCACGGGGGCAACCCAAAGACTGTAGCTCAGGAGACATGCCCCCCCAACCAACGCGATGATCCCACCCCGAATGATCCAGAGAGAAGGCATGAGGATTCTTCCAGCCCGCAGCCGGCGCTGCGAATGTATCAGAGCTGGGCTGAGACGGACCGGCCTTCCGATGCAGCGGAAATGATCACGATTCGGAACAGCGTGTCTGACGGGTACGCATCATTCCGGTTCTGTCTTTTGGACTACTTCGCTTCGCAGACCAGTTCCCACAAAGTCTGATCGATACTGTCCGGCCTCACCGGCAACCACTTGTCTTTGTCTACGTACTCTGCAGACGGCTTCCCGCCTGCCATCCGACGTGGGAACTCGGTGAAGGCCAGCAATCGCAGGCGATGTTCCGCACAATCAAACTGCTTCCGTGTCGTCGTCGAAAGGAATCGGGGGGTCGATCTCGGCCCTCCCTGCATCCACCGATAGTCGGTCAATTGCTGAACGGTGGCCAAATGCCCGTCTCGAACGATCATCTCCCGATCAAGGTATACCGTTTGGAGCCCTGGCATCTGGTATTTGCTTTCCACTTCCACCCACTCTGCGTACAGGGGCCCGTGATTGAGGAGGATGCAACTGGAGAGTAACCAGAAGGCCGTAGGACGGGTCCGCGCTCGACGCACTAGATTTCCCGCGAGGGACCATAGCATGCACCGGGTGGGAAGGCGATTGGCGGGTTCCAGAATGCGCAGCATGGCCGCCTCGTAGCGAGGTGTATTGTAGGAAACTGCGCTTCGGCGACGCAAGGGGTCCTTCACAACAGCGCGTGAATCTCTGCTTTCAAGTCCGTCGTGAGTTTGGTTATAAAGGAAGCTGCACCGCTTCGCTTCGAAAGGAGAAATCGACGTGTTCCATTCGCTTCGAAAGACAGGACGCCCCTCCTCGCTGATGCTGGTGACGTCCTTCGCCTGCCTCCTCGCAGTCGGTCCCACTTCGCAGGTCCAGGCCGGTTCATCCGTGAATCAAGATTTCCGCCTGTGGTCGCCGGTCTACCTGACCTTTCCGCTTTCGCGGTCGTTCATTGGGTACATGGAGGTCAACCCCCGATTCGGGGAGGACGTATCGGAACTGGATCAGATACTCCTCCGCCCCGCCGTCGGCTACAAACTGACCGATCACTTGTCGATCTGGCAGGGGTACGCCTGGATCGGCAATTATCAACCACGATTTACCGACGAACACCGTGTCTTTCAGCAACTGATCTACGGTCGCAAGTTTTCATTCCTCAAGATGCTCAGCCGATCCCGCCTGGAAGAACGAATCATCGACAATGCCGAGGGGACCGCCGTTCGAGCCCGAACACTGTTGCGGGCGGATTTCCCACTCCCCGACGCCTCAGACTGGGCGATCGTCGTGTACGATGAAATTTTCGTGAACCTGAATTCGGTGGGACACGGCCCTGAGGCCGGGCTCGATCAAAACAGATTCTTTCTCGGCATGAATCACCGGCTGACACAATACCTGAACATGGACCTCGGCTATCAAATGCAGGCGCTCAACAACGGTCAGTCGGGACTGATCAATCAGATCAACCACGTCATCCTGTTGCAAATGTTCATCAATCTATAGCCTTCCTGCTAAGACCTGCTGAACGGCGACCGACGCACGTGACCCACTGGTTCGAAGGTCGGCCGAAAAGACGGGCGGGAGACATGCACCAAGAACTTCGAGACGTCTACGATCGGGAGATGACTGCGGCGGCCGAGCAATATCGTCGGAACAACCTGGAAAAGTCGTTCTATCATCTCGAGCGCGCCCATATCCTCGGCCAGTCGTTCACCTTCCCCCACATGAGAGCCCACTGGGGCATGCTCAGGGTCGGCTGGAGGCGCCGAGATCCCGTGGAGATTACCGGCCAAATCGCCCGGATCGTTGGCGCTTTGATCTTCTCGCGCATCTGGGTGCCGGTTGGGAATACCGGAGGGGCCCATGTGCCGCCGTTTGCATCCATGCCTATCCCCGAAGAGTTTCGTGCGCTGCTCGACCACCAGCGGTCGACTTCGGAATAGGGTACGTCCGTCACTATTCGCCACCAACCGCCACAGCCCGTGGCCCCGCTGTGACAAGCGGTTGCAACATCCCAACGATCTGCTAGGCTTCCATTGAGCCGTCACCACCTCTCAAGGAGTGTCAGGATGTTGAACAATCGCCAACATATTCGGGTACCGGTTCAATTTCGCACCAGCTTTTCCACTAAGAAACAGCAGATGATCGCTGGCGATGGAGAGCTGCGAGACCTCTCTCCCGGCGGCTGCCGCGTGTCGAGTCCGGTCGCCGTTCCCGTCGGAACCGAACTCGAGTGCTGTATCTTCCCGCCCGAGGGCCATGGAAATCCTCTCATTCTCGATGGGGCCACGGTACGCTGGACCGGACCCAAGGAGTTTGGCGTTGAGTTCACCAACGTACGCGTTGCAGTCCAACGGCAGGTCGCGCAGCTGTTGAGAAGACGGGCACCGCTGTAGGAACGCTCCTCCACACCTCTCTTTGGATGAAATCATGAGCTCGGTGGCCCACTGACTGTCTCCCTTCGGCCACAACGCCGCATTTTTTGGCTGTACCGGCCATTGAGGCCCTCCACAGATGCAACCCGTTCCTCCATGTGTGTCTGTCGCCAGCCTTACCTCAGCGTGAAGCGTCTGAGGCGCCCATGAAGCCTGGCCCTGCCGGACGTTGCTGGTTTTCCCTCATTCCGCAAATGCCTGCCCCCAGGGGTTAAAGCGAGCCAACCGCCCACACATTGGAATTGTTCCTAAAAGACAGTGTATCTATTTGTTCGGAATGTGTATCTTATTGGGCATTTCGCAATGGCATGACCCAACGCATGTCCCGCGTTCCGTACAAGTACAGCGCTTGCACAGGACACAGACGGCCATACAGGCCAGACGACGGTCAGCAGTTGGAAAGCACGGCGATGCGGAAGCCTGTTCTCGTGGTGGACGACGATCCGGACATCCGACAGGTCCTGCAAGACCGGCTGGAATCGTATGGCTATCCTATAGCCAATGCGCCGGATGGACGGGCAGCCCTCAAGATTTTGGAGTCTCTGGTGCCTCGAGGCCTCTTCTTAGACATTCGCATGCCCGGTATGGACGGGTTGGAGGTGTTGGCCCGCATTCGAGAGCTCCATCCGTCGATTCCTGTTGTGATCATTACGGCGGCCAGCGCTGGAGCCAACGTGGCGGAAGCCCTCCGTGCTGGGGCACAGGCCTACCTCCTCAAACCGTTCGACACGGTTCAAATCAAACAGGTCGCGGAGCACTGGTTCGGAATCGCGAGCGGAGATGAACAGCCCGGGTGACCACCCGCAGTCCCACAGAACGGAGGAGGCAATTCGGTCTCAGTGCTTCGGTTCGGCAGTCGTGTCTCTCACGCGGACGGTGACCGTGAACGAACGCACCTCTCCAGCACCCGCGAGCATCCTTACCTTGCCCTTCTTCATCGTGGCCGTCGTCCAGTTCCTGATGCTGATCGTCCCCGCGGTTTTTGTTTTGGCGGCTTCAAACCCATCCTACGACGCCGACGGCTCTTCGGACGTGTTTTCGTTCATCGAGGAAGAAACGGTCAGCACGGCACTCCGCCGCGAACAGCCTATTTCTCAAGCTCCCTCGAATGTCCACGTCATTACGGCTGAAGACATTCGTCAATCAGGTGCGCCGGACATCCCCACCGTCCTCCGGCGCATTCCCGGTCTTGAGGTGATGCAGATCACCGGAGCGGAGTTCAACGTGAGTGCACGGGGGAACAATCACTCGCCAATAAGATGCTCGTGTTGGTCGATGGACGTTCCCTCTACATTGACATGCAGGGATTTGTGTTCTGGAAAGGGCTCCCGGTCACGCTCACCGAGATCAAGCAGATTGAGGTGATCAAAGGACCGATTGCGGCGTTGTACGGCTTCAATGCGTTCGATGGAGTTGTGAACATCATCACGAAGTCTCCGGAAGAGATGAAGGGGACCACCCTACAAACTGCCGGGGGCGAACTGGGCACACTGTTGACCTCAGCCGTCCATGCCGGTGTTCAAGGACCGCTCCGCTACCGGGTGTCCGGGGGATACGAGCAGAATGTCCAGTGGCAGGATCACGACACGCTCGCGTTTCGATCTTACAAGTTCAACGGCCAGACCGACTATGTGTTTTCGGGCC
>DASPGL010000085.1:0-3056 GCA_035620635.1 Nitrospira sp.
TAGGCGGCCTCCCGGGCATGATAGAGATTGTTCTGCCCATAGCTGGTACGGTACTTCAGACGTCCCAGGACTTTGATCAGTTCGGGATGGAAATCCGACAATCCCAGCTCGAAAATGATTTTCTCGGCTTCCTCGTACATCAGCTTGTCGATCTCGATCTTCACCTTCTCCACAATCTCTTCGATGCGGGTCGGATGAATCCGTCCGTCATGCATCAGCCGCTCGAGCGACACTTTCGCAATTTCACGGCGTAGGGGATCGAAGCCGGAGATGATCACCGCCTCGGGCGTCTCATCGATAATCAAGTCGATGCCCGTGGCCGCCTCGATCGCACGGATGTTCCGTCCCTCCCGGCCGATGATCCGCCCCTTCATCGCGTCGTTCGGAATCGGCACCACGGAAATCGTGGACTCCGACACATAGTCCCGCACCACCCGCTGGATGGAGCTGGTAATGATTTCGCGGGCTTCCCGCTCGGCATTTTCACGCGCCTCTTCGATGGTTCGCTTGGCAATCCCTGCGGCATCCAGGCGGGCTTGCGACTCCATTTCGACCAGCAGGTATTTCTTGGCTTCTTCCGCTGTCATGCCGGCCACGCGCTCCAGCGCCTCGCGATGCTCCCGTTCGGCCCTGGCACAAGCCGCTTCCTTCGCCGTCAGGCCTTCTTCCCGTCGTGCAATGTCCTGTTCCCGTTTCTGCGATTCGTTCTCCCGCTTTTCCACCGCAGCAAGCTTCCGATCGAGACCTTCCTCCCGTTGAGCAAAGCGTTTTTCGATCCCGGTGAACTCGACAAGCTTGGCCTTTTGATCTTTCTCCGCTTCCGACTTTGCCTGAAACACGAGATCCTTCGCTTCGAACCGAGCCTCTTTCAGAATATTCTCCGCCTCACGTTGTGCATTTTGCACAGCATGTCTGGCTTGCTCCTCTTCCTCGGCTCGCTTGCCGGCGGCCATATTGCGCCGCACCAACTCGAACACGCCGACCCCCACGAGGGCCCCGATGAGCGTACAGATGATATACATGACAATTGAGGTTGAAATGGGAGTCACCCCCTTCTCGGAAAAACCAGGCACGCACCTGGTTTATATGTGCAGCAACAGTCGAGGTTCAGCGGGGTGCGGAGGACGGGGGATCTAGGAAAGCGTGAGCGGCTCAGCTTGGAAACGTACGAGTCGTTTGTCTACCAGCAGGCGACTACCAAAGTTCCTCTCGCCATCCCGTCGATCGTAGGATCCGTACCCGTCGAGATCCCGGCCGCCGGACAGAATGGACCACAGAAACAGGTAGGGCATCTTGATACTCACCAGGACCGTTCAGCAGCCATGGCCAACCTTCAACCATCCGCTGCTGCACATTCCACGCGAACCGCCGGGCGAGCCTGCCCCCTATGGTGAATATCCGCTGGACAATTTCCTCGCACATTGGACACCTACACGTTCACAGTCGCGTTCACAACACTCGTTTCCAGTTGAGTCAACTATTCTGAAATGCCGCTCCTGATCTCTCCTTACTCCGATTCACACCGGCCTGACCTCATGACTCTAGGGCCACGATAACAAAGGGTGTTCGTGAAAGCAAGGCGAAACTTGCTCTGAGCCGTTGTCTCCTGCGGGCTTAACGAAACAGCGACGTGGGCATTTGTTCCTCGATCGAATCCATCAAGGTCGCCATCCGTCGCTCAACATCGTCTTCCCCCTGCACCCGCTTCCGCTCGGATTCGAAGAGTTGATGGGCAAGATTGATGGCCGTCAACACGGCCAATTTGGAGGGCGTCGCCGTTTTCATCCCTTCGGCCAGATTTCGCATCTGATCGTCGACCAAATGGGCCAGACGCCGGACATAGGCATCGTCGGCGTCCCCTCGAATCGCGTACCGTTGGCCGTAAATTTCGACGTCAATGGTCTTAGTCAAGGGTCACCTCCTTGGGATCGTCCACACATTCGAGGAGTTCGATCTCACCCATGAGCTTTTCCACTCTCGACTTGATATCGATCCGCTCCTTTTCCCACCGGCGATTCAAGCCATCCTGGGAACTCAATCTCTGTCGAGCCGCCTTGACCTCATCCTCCAAGAACGCATTTCTCCGCTTCAATTCCTGCACGAGTTTCACCAGGTCCCTGATCCGGGTCTCGAGCGCGTCAAGGCGATCCAGCGCCATGCCAGCCACACTCCCTCTCCCACTATGGATTGGGGCGCAATATAAAAACTTCACAACTTCTTGTCAAGAAAGGGACTTCGGATGACCGGCCAGGCGACGATACTCTTTGTAGCTCCGGAGGACCCGTTTCACATACTGCCTCGTCTCCTGGTACTGGATCAGTTCGACAAACTCGTCCTCACTCCGCCCGCGATTCGCGGCGACCCAGTTCCCCACCGCCGTCGGACCGGCATTATAGGCGGCGATAGTCTGCACGAGGTTCCCGGAAAACTCCTGGAGTAACTGTTCGATGTACCGGGCGCCGATCCGGATGTTGGTGTCCTGATCAAACAAATCATCCCGCTCGACTGCGGGAAGGTGATGGCGCTGGGCCACCGCGTTAGCGGTCGTCGGCATCACCTGCATCAGGCCAATGGCCCCGACGCGTGACACGGCCCGTCGATCATACTGACTCTCCTCCCTGATGATCGCCGCGACAAACAGCGGATCGACTCCGTTGGTCCCCTGCATCTTAATCGTGGGAATCAGTCCCGTGGGATAGGCCACTCGCCAGAGATCGGCCTCCACGACGCCGCCGGTCCGCTCCAGCCTGTCGCGGAACTGTGCGCGCACGAGGCGCAACGCGTGATGATAGGCTCCGACCTCATTCAACATGATGGACAGAGCGGCCAAGACGTCAGGGGTTCGGCTGAATCGGTCTGTCAACGCGGTCAGTTCTCTTGCGGCATCCTGCTCCAGGCCCAGACTCCTGAGTTCAACCGCTCGTCGATACGCCGGCTGCCGTTCGATTTCTGTCCGCTTCGTGTCCTGGACACGATCCTGCGGCGCCTCCTCGGCTGATTGACCGACAGAGGCCTCGACGGCGGATCCTTCCGGCTCGGACTGGGCGGTGGCGGGG
>DASPGL010000086.1:0-10307 GCA_035620635.1 Nitrospira sp.
TCGTGGAACGGGCAGGCAGCAGCACCGTGGCCAGAAACCATGTCGGCCTGGCTCCTGTCGCCGCGAGATCATTGGCGTTGATCAGCAGCGCATAGGTGCCGATATCGTCCGAGACGAAGGTGATCGGGTCGGTTTTCGCGACTAGCGTCCGGTCGCCGATACGGACGACTGCCGCATCAAGGCCGATACCCGGTCCCACCACGACACGAGGGTCTCGGACCTTTGCAAATCGCGCGAGGAGGTCGCGCAGTAAATCGACGGGAAGTTTGCCCACCGGCAGCAGGGAGACGGTCGTCGGGCTTCGCTCTTGCGAGCGCGATTCACCGTTCACGGTCGACGCTCTCAGCACACCGCGTACAGCCCCTGCGTCAAGGCATTACAAAAGGACTTCATATGAGTGAATGCCAGCCGGACTTCATGCCGAATCGGTGCCTGCACGACCTCCACTGTTGCGCCTTTCGCCAACGTCACTTCAACGACCACGGTTTGCGGCAAGGAAATCGGCCGGCCGATCTGGCTCGTGATCCAGACGGTCACGTCCCGCAGCCCTTGCACCTTCCGATGGATATCTTCGGCCAGTACCTGAGCCAGCACGTTATAGATTTTCCCCACATGGGCCACGGGATTCTTGCCAGGCGCGGCTTCGGCGCTGGCCGGCCGCCGCAACGAGATGAGCCCGCAGACCCGATTGCCCCGTCCGACCTCACCGGAATCACCAGCCTCCGCCGAAGTACCGAGCAACGTGAGGTACGCACCGGCTTCACCCGCGCCTCGTTGATCCAAGACGTTCAAGAACAGGCGCGGAGAGAAGCCCGCCCCGCTCTTTCGTGTCACGAAATCAGTCAGAGCCCGTGTTACGGCTGCCTTCCGCTTGAAATATTCGGACTCGCTGCGGATCAACGGAGCGAGGAATGGCATCGCCACCGTGACAGTGAGATCTCTGCCGCTTCGGACGGCGAGCACCTTCACGTCTTCACCCGTATCAGGAAACGCCTTCTTAAAGGACGAGCCGTTCAGAAACCGCTCCACCTGGAATACCAAACGTTCGGTCGGAGTGAATGGGGCATACCCCACAGTGGCCGACGTGTCATTGGCGACGGGTTCCTTCGGCCGTTCAGCCACGGACCGAAGCTCCTCCGATGCCGGTTTCAGTTCAACCTGACATTCCAAATCTTTCAGCGGCGTGATGCGAGGCAAATGCCGTTTGAACCATTTGTATGCCGTCCGTGCAGCGATTTCCGTGACCGGGATACGCTTGTTCTTCCAATGAAAAGTGGCGCGATCGCCCATCACCAGCCGCATCGGAGCCACCACCGAACCTCCTCCGAATCGGCAGGCAACCTGGCCAGCCACGAGCAGGCCCTTGTCAGCGTTGAAATGGAGGACGCGGCCGCAGGTCTTAAGATAGGTCTGGGCCAGTTCTACCGCGACGGCCTCCATCACTGCATCGCAAATGGTGTCGGGATGGCCCAGACCCTTCCGTTCCACGATCTCCATCGCCTCCTCCGCAAAAGGAAGTCGAGAGGATTTGAGGATCATCGGCTCGATCAGGCCCATCGGTCACACCTCTGTCGTGACGCACAAATGTCCCGCATGGGGCAATCCTCCTTCCGCCGGCGACGGCAGTAATCACGCCCAAGTCGCACCAACGCTGATTCGAAATCGCTGAAGCGCCGTCCCCTCACACCGGCCTTCTTCCACAAGGCGCGAAGGAGATCTACGCTTGGGCGGCCATCTCTGCTCCTGGATGATGGACAAAGAGCCAGGTCCCTGGCCGCCAGAATGCCCAAAGGCGACAAGGCCGGCCGGGCCTTCGGCCATATTCCCCGCAGCTCGCGAAGAAAAATTTGGACCGTCATCTCGCCGATTCCTTTCCCCAGACCCTTCAGACGACGTTCCAGATCAGCCACGTTGCAGGAGACATCGTGCAGCCTCTGCAAGTCGCCTCCATACTGTTCGATCAGTGATGTCATCACCTCACGCAATTTCGTCGCGGTCTTGTAATCGTAACGGGTATAGCCGCCCTTATCGAGCACCTCTACCAGCCGCTCCCAGCCGGCTCTCACGACCATTTCCGGACTTGTGAGACCGCAGCGCACGAACTCAGCATAGGTTCTCGTTGCAATCGCCCCTGAGATCCTCGCTCCGTACAGAAGCGCAGCCAGGAACCAGAGAAAGAGATCCCTTCCGCGACAAGTGCGAAGGTCAAGCCCGAGCTCCACTGAAAAGCGCCCAGGCACACGAGAGACAAGCGCCCTGATCACTGCCCGAGATCGTACAGCTCTCGGACCCGATGGGACAGCCACCCGACGCCTCCTCCGCACCATACGAGCCTGCCGGTCAGAACCCATGTATAAGAACGGGATAATCGCTAGTCCTGGAAGGCCAAGAAGAGTGGGCCGTCCCTCTTAATCTCCCAATGGGCCAACGCCCCTTAATGAACTGGCGCAATCCGGGCAGCGGCCAGCTCGAATCCGGTTTTCCACCACCGTGAGTCTCCATCGACGGACTACGACCGTTCCACAGCCGGGGCAGATAGTATTCTCGACTCCTTCTTCCATCGGCACATTTCCCAGATACACATCGCGCAGGCCCTCCTCCTATGCGATCTTCCTCGCCCGCAGCAGGGAACGAAGCAGGGGTTCCTGCCAGTGTTCCATCCTTATAGGCGGGGAAGAACCGGCTAATATGCCAGGGTACGTCCTCGCCGAGCTCAAACCTGATAAAGTGAGCGATGTCCCTCAACTCGCCCTCATCATCGTTCAGCCCGGGAATCAATACGGTGGTGAGTTCGACCCACACTCCCAGCTTTTTGTATTCCCGAATCGCCGCCAGGACCGGCTCGAGCCTGGCTCCGCACAATCTCTTGTAGTATCTGTCCCTGAAGGATTTCAGATCGATGTTGGCTGCACCGAGATAAGGCCCGATCTCGCGTAGCGGGTCTCTGGAAATGAAGCCGTTCGTCACAAAGATGTTGTCCAACCCCGCGGCGGAGGCCAGTCGCGCAGTGGAGAGGGCCAACTCAAAGAAGATCGTCGGCTCGGTGTAGGTATAGGCGATGCTCCTGCACCCCGTTCGCTTGGCCTCTGCCACGAGTTCGGAGGGGACCACCTGCGTTCCGATCCCCCAGCATGCCTCCGGTGGTTCTGTTTCTGCACACCACTCGCTCGCCGGATGCTCACGGACGGCAGATGACGTATCTTCACCACGATCCACCAACTTCCAAAGCTTTGGCCATTGCGAGATGACCCAGTTCTGACAGAACCGGCAGCGTAAATTACAGCCCACCGTGGCGATGGAGTGCTCGGTGCTTCCGGGAAGGAAGTGAAAGAGCGGCTTCTTTTCGATCGGATCAACCTCCGCTGAGACCATTCGGTTCCTGACGCGCGTGAACAGTTGGCCCTCATGATTGACGCGAACTCCACAGGCCCCTCGGCCATCTGGTGCAATCTTGCAGTCATGAGGACAGAGCGTGCACCGGACATATTGCTCAGGGAGGGGTTCGCAATAGAGTGCGGCCTGGAGGTCGGTTGGCATCGAAGGCATGTGAATCTCTGACAGCTGTATCCAAGAGAGAGCAAAGCCGGTGCCGCTCGGAAACTCGGGGAAAAACCATGTCCCTCTGACGGGTTGGAGATAAACGTAGGTAGGACAAGCACCTGTAGAGGGATAACTTGCTACATCGCCGAAAGCGTCCCTGTAGTGGAACGCTACACCCTGATCGACCCAACAGGATTCACGCCTTACTTTCTCGTTCAGCCAACCATGGCATTGCTATTGCTCCCTCATACCTGCTTTCACGCAAACCCTGCGGGGTTTTCATGGGATTCCTCCGGCATTTTCCTTTGCGCCTCACGAACCCGTCCATCGCCATCCTCGTCGGCCTCCTGGCCTGGACTTCGTCATGTCAGGGAGAAAGAGGAGGCTCCTCTCTTCAGGATGGAGACCGCGAGACCGAGCGCCGCCGTATGGTCGATCAGTACATCATCCCCCGCGGCGTCAAAGACCCGGCCGTGATTGCCGCGATGGGGCACGTACCGCGCCACCGTTTTGTGCCGGCGCAATACTCCGTTTTTGCCTACATCGATGGGCCTCTCCCGATCGGGTACGGCCAGACCATTTCGCAGCCCTCCCTGGTTGCCGGCATGACAGAGGAGCTTCAGCTCAAGAAGACCGATAAGGTGCTGGAGGTCGGAACCGGATCCGGGTACCAGGCCGCCATTCTCGCAGAGCTTGTCGACAAGGTGCTGACGATTGAGATTCTGGAACCACTGGCTCGCCAAGCGGAACAGACCTTGGCCGAGCTGGGCTATCGGAATGTCCGGGTTCGCACGGGCGACGGCTACCAAGGCTGGCCAGAAGAGGCGCCCTTCGACGCCATCATCGTCACCGCCGCGCCGAGCGACGTTCCTCAGCCGTTACTCGATCAGTTGGCCCTAGGGGGGCGAATGATCCTGCCGGTCGGCCGAGGTGTCCAAACGCTAGAGCTTTATCGTCGGACAGAAGCGGGCTACGAGCGAAAATCCCTCACCCTTGTCCGGTTTGTTCCGCTGGTTCGTCCGGGAAAAGAATAGGCGCAGACCATGTCGATGGAGAGAACCGGACAGGGCCCATCCGCACTTCCCCGTCACATCGGCTGGTTCACGGCTGGTTGCGTGCTGATCAGCAACGTCGTGGGCAGCGGCATCTTTACTACGACGGGATTCATGGCGCGCGACCTCGGCCATCCGGGTTTGATCCTGTTCATTTGGCTCCTGGGAGGACTGATCGCCCTCGCTGGTGCCCTCTCCTACAGTGAGCTAGGAACAGCGCTGCCCCTTGCCGGCGGAGAGTATGTGTACCTCCGCCGGGCCTACGGGCCGTTTCTCGGGTTCCTCAGTGGCTGGACCTCTTTCACCATCGGCTTCAGCGCTGCCATTGCGGCGGGAGCCGTGAGTTTCGCCGCCTATCTCCTCCAGCTCTTTCACCTCAGCGATGAAGGAGGCCTACCATCCACAGCCATCGCATTGGCCGCGTTGTGGTCCATCACAGGCTTCCATCTGGCGGGGGCTGGAGTAGGCGGAGCTCTGCAACGGACGTTGACCGTGCTGAAAGTAGGAGCCATTCTCGCGCTGATCGCGGCGGGCCTGATCATCGGCCGAGGCACTTGGACTCATCTGCGGGTCACAGATGTTCCCGCGTTTCCCGGCATCGGGCCCTGTGTCGTCTCATTGATCTTTACCCTCTATGCCTATTCAGGCTGGAATGCGGCGGCCTACCTGGCGGGCGAGATCACTGACCCCGGCCGCACAATCCCCCGGGCGATGATCGGCGGCACGCTCGCCGTCACGTTGCTCTATTGCATGGTGAACGGATTCTACTTCTACGCACTACCAGTGACCGATCTGGCCGAGCCGCCGCTCTTACCTGTCGCGGACAAGGTGGCAGCGGCGTTGCTGGGGCCCGACGCCGCCAGGTTCGTGACCGCGACGCTCTGCCTCTCGATCGCGGGAGCCGTGAGCGCGATGGTATGGGCGGGACCGCGGGTCTACTACGCCATGGCGCACGACGGCCTTATCCCCTCGCTCTTCGCAAAAACCGCCGGCAGAGACCACACGCCGATCAGCGCCATCCTTCTGCAGAGTCTCTGGGCCTCAGTCCTGATTCTCACGGGAAGCTTCGAGCGACTCGTGATCTACAGCGGCACCGTGCTCATGATCTTCAGCGCCCTGGCGGTGGGAGCCGTGCCGCTCTTGCGCAGGCAGGAGCCGGATCTGCCACGCCCCTATCGCACGCCGTTCTATCCCTTCGTTCCGGCATTCTTTATTCTCGTCTCGGCAATGATCGTCGCGAGCATTCTCTACGAGCGTCCGGTGGAAGGAGGCCTCGGCATCGCGACCATCATGGCCGGAACGCCGCTCTATCTGCTCCGCCGCCGGTTCAAGAGCGATCGTGGTTCTTGAAGCCGGCCAGAGTGTGAGCTCAAACCTCGTGATCAATGGGGGAGTTGCATGGAGGAAGCCGCCATGGGAGAGCCGGTGGCATCCGTCTTGCGCCCCTGTCAGGCAGCGTGTCGCGACAGATGTATGATCAAGCCTAGATAATCCTGCAGATGCCTGGTGATGAGAAATCGGTGTCGAGCATATTCTTTTGCCTGCCGACCCATCACAGCAATTCTGTCCGGCTCGTTGAGCAGACATCGGGCATAGAATGCGGCTCCTTCCGGCGAAAGGACCGTGTACCCGGTCTGACCGGGAATGACTTGCGCCACGATCCCTCCCGTGGCTCCGCCGATCACGGGTTTGCCTTTCCAGAACGCCTCCGCCACGGTGAGCCCGAACCCTTCGCGCGTGGATTTCTGCAAGACAATCGTCGCCGCCCGCTGAAGCGCATTGATCTCGAGATGCGCAGTCGGCGAGAGAAGGAGGATGTGTGCGTCAGGGTCCGTACCCACCGCCTCTTGAACCTCCGCGAGGACCTGGGCTCCTTCTGGATCATCCGTCGCCGTACCGCCAGCCAGCACCAGCCGGCACTCGTGCGTTTTTTTGAGCAGCCGGTAGGTCTGGATGACACCGATGGGATCTTTAAACCGATCGAACCGTGAGACCTGAAGCAGGATCGGCTTGTCCTGCGGCACACCCAGTCGATCGAGAATCCGACGAATCTCCTCCGTCGTCAATTCCCGGTTCTTGTCGCTCAGCGGGTCGATGGACGGATAGATCAAGAACTGAGGAACGGGCAGCGCTTGGGCAAACTTCGGCAAGGACACCACCACGGCATCATACCGGACCACATACGGACGAAGAAACTGCCACACCGTCCGCTGAGGGGTCGAGATATCGATATGGCATCGCCAGATCCACTTGGCGCCACGCGGGCGGGCATCGATCAACGCCGCCGGCTGCGGGTCGTGAATCATGGCGACGTCGGCTTCAAGGTTCAACCGCACAGCGTTCTCCCGATTGCATTGCAGGTACGCGTCGTACATATCGGCCGTAAGGCGCCGCTGCATTCCCTGCAAAGCATTGTGGAAGTTCTTGGTGGTCTCGTAGAACGGCTCGGAGCCGGTCATGACCTCCCAGCGAGCTTCGACGCCCAGCTCTTGAAGCAGCGGGAGTAAACGATGGAGAATTTCAGCGACGCCTCCCCCGACACGCGTCGAATTGACGTGTAGCATCCGGATGCCTGTGACCCGACGCCCAAGGCGCTTCAAGAAGTCTACCGTCCCCTGAGGAGCCACCTCTTGATACTGATCCAGCACGCCTCCCATAGCGCATCTCCGCACACAGCGTCGTTCAGGACGCCAACGCCTGATCGCACAAACGGACGATGTGTTCCCGAATCCCCTCCAGGCTGAGTCCGAGACGGCCAACCTTCACCACCTGAGCTGCCAGCTCAGGCATAGAGAGTCCTTCGTCAGCAGCCAGCCAGCAGGCAAAATCTCCGGGGAGCCGACCTTTCCTCATTCGTGCTTCGCACACATGGTTATAAATGGCCCCCACCTCCACCTGGGCCAAGGCATTCCGAAACTCCAGCAAGGTCCTGACCTCCAGGCCAAGCTCCGATTCGATGATATGCGATCGTACGAACTCGAACGGTTCTGTCGGAATACAACGGGGACTCGATCCGATCCGGCTCAAGTGATCCCCGATGATCGAGACGATTTCGCCCCGAAGCCGGTTAACATCCTCAAATTCGAACGGATCCACGACCCCGAGACATTCGCCGAGTAATCGATCCTGGACATACAGTGTAACCCACGTCGCAAAGTCATTCGGGAACAAGCCTCGGGTAAAGGGATGCCGAAGGTAGTAACTATGGGTGTGGTAATAGATGCTGTCGCCGGGAACCTCTTCGATCAATTCCAGCAATCGTTGTTCGTCCGTCGCGCGCCTGCCCAGAACTTCTCTCAGCTCCATGCAACTTACGAAGCGAAACGGAGAAGAGGCTCGCCGATTTTGGTGATTCATGTCACACGCTCCAAGAGAGCGACCGGAAATTCCTTCAACACCTCCGCCACCGACAGCACCTGACGCTCCCCCGCAGTCCTGGACAACAGCTTCTCTCCGGTAAAGAGATTGCGATACGGGGAATCAGACCGCCAAGACGGCACGTTCACGTCCGTATCTTCCCAGATACCTGATCCGAGTGGCGGTCGCTTCGGGTTCTGCACCAGCGAAGTCACAAGTCGCGGCACGACCGTGACAGTTGCCCGTTCTCCGTGCAGACGGGCGAAGGCGCACAGATGCTCCTGCTTGCTCCCATGACACTCGAGCGGAATATACTCGCCCTGCTGATACAGGGCCCGATTGGCCCGCCGATAGTTCAAGGCCGTCATCATCGTGTAGACCTTGATCGTTCCATCCATGCGTCGATCGAGGAGGTCACGAACCAGACCCAGGGGGTTGGATCCGCAATCCGCGAGGGCCCGCTGAAGACCGCTCAACACGGCCGCTCGTAACTCGTAGTCGACCGGCCGACGATTATCCGGGTCCACGACGCTGAAATCCCACAGTTCTGAGCCTTGATAGAAATCCGGGATCCCCGGGGACGTCATCTTCAGCATGAGCTGAGAAAGTGAATTCCATATGCCCCAATGCGCGATCCTTTCCTCAAAAGGAAGGAACTCGTCGAGAAAGGGATTGGCTTTCGTGCGATCGAGAATCGAGTCCACGAATTTCTGAAGTGCCTCTTCGTAGGCCTGGTCCGGATTGACCCAGCTCGTGTGGACCTTGGCTTCCCTCAGCGCCTTGTTCATGTATGCCTGAACCCGATCGCAGAATGTGCGGTATTGCGAGCCGTTGGGAGGCGTAAGCGGCCAAAGGCCGATGAGTGTTTGGTAGAGCAGATACTCTTCGTTTCGATCAGGGACAGGTTGTCCCTCCACCTCGGCTTTCTGCTTCCTGGTGATCCTCTCCCAACGCGTCACATGCGTCTGCCACTCCCGTGGAATTTCCGAGAGTACGTTGATCCGCGCCCGCGCGTCTTCACTCCGTTTCGTGTCGTGCGTGGAAGTGGCCGAGAGCGAAAAGGGCCATCGGGCCCGTCGCTCCCGCATGGATTTGTGAAACAATCCAAGTGTCACACCGAATTGTTGGGGATCTCCCCCGACCTCGTTCAACGACACCAGCCGGTTACAAATGTAGAACGCCGTGTCTTCGATCCCCTTGGCGGTCACGGGGCTGGTCATTTGCTGGAACTTCATCACGAACCGAAGCTGATCCCGACGATCCTGCTGAGTCCGTTCGTCCCATTCCTTCAGCAACAAGGACCGAACAAAGTCGAACACGAGTCCGCTCAGCGCTGGGTTTCGTCGCTTGGCTCTGGCCACGGCGAGACTGATGTAGGCACGATCGCGGTCCAACGGCGGCTCAGGACCCTCCGTGACATAGGTCCGATAAACCGGAAAGCACGCGATGATCTCGCGAATCGCGTGCGTGAGGCTGTTCAGCGTGAAATCTCGCGATCGGCGGTCCCGCTCGGAGAGAAGGTTCAATTGATGGCCGAGGACATTGATTTCGCTAGCCATAGACGCCTGCATGATCAATTTCTTCGACTCGTAGGCCAATTCCTCGAACGAAATGCGCCGCCGGATAAATCGTACGTAGCACTCGTTCATTGCCCGCTCATGCGCCGTCTGTACGAAAAGCCCATTGATCAGATTCAAGAAATCATAGCCTGTCGTCCCGGAGACCGGCCAGGTCTCAGGGAGAGGCTCGGTCTTTCCAAGGATTTTCTCGACCACGAGAAACAGCGGTCGCTGCAACTCACGCTGTGCCCAGGCTTGCCACAGACGCAGATAGCGGCCAGGGTCGGACAGGCCATCCACATGATCGACGCGCAAACCGGTCACTGCCCCCTCCTTCACCAGCCGAAACACGAAGGCATGCGATGCGTGCCACACCTCCTCATTCTCCATCCGGATCGCGGCCAATTCGTTGATGTCGAAGAACCGCCGGTAATTGATTTCTTCCGACGCGACCCTCCAATAGGCCAGCCGATACGCCTGATCGTTAAGTAACGCATCCAACAAGTCAAAACTGCGCGTATCTCCCTTTGTGCCGTTGAATATCTGGACATTAAGGTCGAGAAAACCTGCGGTGGCCGCGCTGTCACGAACCAACGTGGCAAGCCGCTGCCTGATTATCTCTTTCTCCCGGTTCCGCTCTTCCACACGCTGCGGATCGGTTTCGTTACGAGAAGGAAGGTTCCGAAGCGCCGTTATGATGCTCTGCAACTCCTGCACCTGGGAGGACGAGCTCCCAGCCTGGACGATCAGTTCGTCGAGCCGATGACTCAGAACCATCACCCATGACTTCGGGGCGACC
>DASPGL010000087.1:0-26335 GCA_035620635.1 Nitrospira sp.
ATCCGATCGCGAGATTGTCCGTGGTATGAGACAGAGCCGTCTCCTTCTATGGAGACGACCGGAGCGAGGATATCGGCGAGGTGGAGGGTGTGCGAGGGGGCTGAGTTCAGCGACTGGTTCGACCGTAAGCGGACGACTCGCTGCGCGACAGACAGCGCCTGAAGCCCGCTCAGCCGAACGATACCGATGCCACCTTCACCAGGAGGCGTGGCTACTGCACAAATCGTGTCCTCAGGTGGTCCATCCATGGATGTGATCAGGCCTGGTCGTGAATCCGACGATTATCCGCTCGGGCACGGAGGAACACGGAAATCGAACCTGCGTCACTTCTTCCCGGCCTCTTCTGCGGGGGCGGGCAGCACCGAGCGAGCCCCGAAAATGAAACGCTCCGTCACCAATTGCTGGGCAATGGTCAGCGTATTGTTCGTCAGCCAGTACAGCACCAGACCGGCGGGAAAATTGATGAACAAGAACGTCATGAACGCGGGCAACAGCAACATGATCTTGGCCTGGGCCGGATCCATGGTCGACGGCGTGATCTTCTGCTGAATCATCATCGTGGCGCCCATGATAATCGGCAACACGTAGTAGGGATCCTGGACCGACAGATCGGTGATCCACAGAGCCAGCGGTGCCTGGCGCAAATCGATGGTCATATACAGGATGTTGAACAGGGCGACGAACACTGGCATCTGCAGCACCATGGGAAGACAACCGCCGACCGGATTGACCTTGTGATCGCGATAGAGCTTGATCAGCTCCTTATTCAGACGATCCCGATCGTCTTTGAACTTCTCCTGAATTGCTGCCACCTTCGGCTGGATCACCTGCATCTGCTTCATGGATTTGTAGCTCTTATACTGTAGGGGAACGAAGAGCAGTTTGATGCCGATGGTCAGCAGGATGATCGTGAGACCGTAGTTATGAGTGTAGTCGTTGATAAAGCGGAGGACGTAAAAGATCGGCTTTGCAACCGCACGCACGATATCCCAACTACCGAAGATAAACCATCCGAAGTCAATCGTATTTTCCAGACCGATTTGCAGACTCCGCAGCGTATCGTACTCTTTCGGCCCGGCGTACAGTTGAAGATCGAGGGTTGACCCCGATGCCGCCACCGGCATGCGTACGGCGGAGGAAACCAGCTTGTCCCCTTCCTTTCTGACCACGACGGATGAGCCCTGCTTCGGAATCAAGACGGACAGGAAATATTTGTCCTGCAAGGCAGCCCATTGGACGGCTCCTTTCCGCTCCGATTCGGAATCCGGGGTCTCTTTCTCAATCTTGTCGTCGACGAGCGACGCCGCGCCTATTTGACCGATAAATCCGTCTCCCCATTCCACAATGCCGAAATTGGTACCCAGTGTGACACTTGCGGACCCGTCGAGACCGGTGGACTTGAGCGCCACATCCACCACATAGCTCCCGGTATGAAAGGTGAGTTCTTTTGCGAGCCGCACCCCGGAGGCCCCGTTCTCATACATGAAGGTCACGTGCCCCGTGGGATGAGTCTGGTCGAGAGTGCTGAAATCCTTTTCGACCCGGTAAATCCCCTCCCCTAACTCCCTGGAAAGAGCTGCATCATCTGCGACGACAGTCAAAGGATCGGGAAATTTCCCTCCCTGCCTGACCAGTTGTACGGCAGCTTGGCCGTCCAGACCGCCACGATACCGCTTGAGTTCCCAGCTCGTCAGAACCGCACCACGGGTCGTGAACTCGACGTGATAGAGATCCGTGTCCACCGCGACGGTTTCTGCTGAGGACGGTCTATTGGCCGGATCACGAGGCCGCACCTCTTCCTCCGCACTTTTTGCGGTGGCGGGAGGACTGGGTGAAATGTGTGAGGGCTCAGCCGGTGGAGCGACGGGAGAAGGCGCCGGGGCTTCCGTGGGAACCGGAGTCGTCGATTCAGGAATGACAGGTGGCGGGGTCAGGAGGCCCAGTTCTTTGAGCACATACTCGTAGCCGAAGATAATCCCGAGTGACAGCACCAAGAACACAATGACCCGCTTTTCCATACGACGGCCGTACTTTCCTTAGAATGTGAACGCCATTACCTGACCGGGTCTTCTCCCCCGGGGTGGAAGGGATGACATTTCAGCAGACGTACCGCTGCGAGTCCGAGTCCCTGTACCGTTCCGTACCGATTCAGCGCCTCAATGGCGTACTGCGAGCAGGTCGGCTCGAAGCGGCAGGCGCGACCCAGCAACGGAGAAATCAGGAGGCGGTAGCCCTGAATGATCCACACGCACATTGATCGCATGTCAGCCTGACCTCTGGCGAAGGAGATGAACCCGGTGTAAGGACGTTTCCAACATCCGTGCGAGCTCCGCGGATGGCTGCAACAGGGCTTCCCGCTTGGGGAAGATGAGAAGAGCCAGGCCGGGGAGCAGATTCGGGTGTAACTGTCTCACCAGTGCACGGAACACTCGTTTCGCACGGTTGCGCCGGACTGCATTGCCGAATCGCTTGCCGACAATAATGCCGACCCGACCGGGAGCTTCATCCATCTTGTAGGCCAGCAGATTGAACAGCGCCGTTGAAATACGTCTGCCATGGCGCTTGACCCTGTCGATTTCCCTACTCGCCCGTAAGAAAATCTGCTTCCGTCCTCGGGGTTTCGACATCGCCAGAAAGACCATCCTCCTGCAGCGCCATCCATCTTGATTCTGGGAAAGAATCTTCGTGGCAGGTAACCGTACACAACCCGCTATGCAGCGTGAAGAGACTGGAGAGCGAACCGAAGAACCCCTATAAACCGGATGCGATAGTCTAAACAGTCAGCCTGGCTCGTCCTTTCGCACGCCGTCTGGCCAAGACTTTACGCCCGTTCTTTGTGCTCATGCGTTTTCGGAAACCGTGCTCGCGCTTCTTCTTGAGATTCGAGGGTTGTTGGGACGTGAATGACATGACTTCCTTCTCCTAACATCACGAATATTGAAGAATAAAACGACCACTGCATTATAGGAGCGGCTGTCTGGCCTGTCAATTTGGCATCACGCATCAGGGCACGGCCTTGAGATGATATCTCGCGCCCGTCACCAGCGGCGTGCTTGAGGCGCTTTTGCCCTCCTGACACCAGATTGCCACAGAACGCCTAGTGCCCTTTTGCTTGATCACTGCCCAAGTATCTGAATCACTACGTCTTTCTGTCATGCAGGCCGATCCGTCCCTGGCATTGTGCTTGCTCCAGTATGGTAGATTTCAGTCTGTCGCGGTTCCATTTTCAGGAGAGAGCACGCGCCTGTACGATGCAGAGGAAAGAAACGGCAAGCCGTTGGGCGTCGTAATGTTCGATTAAATTCAAGGAGGACAGGATGAAGTCTACGAGGCAAATCATAGTACTCCTTGCTCTCGGTGTTCTGCTGATAGGTGGCTGTGCAAAGCCGCCAGCCGAACAGATCGAGGCGGCGGAAAGGGCGGTCAGGGATGCACAGCAAGGCGGTGCTGCCACATATGTGGCTGAGGAATATGCAAAGCTGGAGGGCAATCTTGCCGCCCTGAAGAAGGAGGTGTCCGATCAGGATGGAAAATTTGCCCTTTTCAGAGACTACGGTAAAGCAGAACAGCTTGCGGCCTCTGCGAAGGCGGAAGGCGAACGGGTAAAGGCCGAGGCGGCAAAAAAGAAGGAAGAAGCCAAAACCGCCGCTTTGCAGGCCCAGCAGGTTGCGCAGGAAGCAGTGAAGTCCACCCTGGAGCTGGTGGCGAAGGCGCCGGCCGGGAAGGATCGTGCAGCACTCGAAGCGATCAAGACTGATGTGGAAGCGCTGAATGCCTCACTTAATCAGGTGCAGAGTGCGCTCGATAAGGAAGACTTCCCAGCTGCACAGACTCAGGCGAGGGCGATCCATGAGAAGAGCCAGGCCATCTCCGCTGAAATTGAACAGGCGCTGACTAAAATAGGAAAGAAAAAACCCTCCCCGCCCAGGGCGAAATAATATAGATTGACGTTATGATTGTCCGTCGAAATACGATCGGGCTGTCACCCCGATGGGATTCGGTGCTGTTGTTAACCGTCCTGCTGACGGGATGTGTCGAGGCCGTGCCTCAAGATCTGGTTGATGCGATCGACGCGATTGATCACCGCCTGATCGCCCTTCGTGCGCCGGAGATGGCCGCGGACGACTACACGCGTTTTGCGCGACAGTGGGTCCCGCTGAAAGTCCGCGTGCAATCCGAGGAAGATCTGATTCGCTGGCCGTGGGAGTCCAGCGATCTGGAAGCCGAACTCCGTCGGTTGCAGGAGGAGGGGGGGCAGACCCTCGCCCGGTTGAACAGTCAGCGAGAATTGCAACGCCAGGTTGCCGAAGCCATGCTGGCGCGTCTGGCAGAACGACTGCAATCGATCAGGTCCTCCCTGGATGCCATCGAAGGTCGTCTCGTTCTCGACCAGAAGGCCGTCCAGTCCGATCTCCTGATGAAGCAGGCCAGGTTGTTTTACGAACAGAGGGACTACGACCGGTCGATTCAAGCCGCCGACCAGGCGAATCGAACATTGTCCGCCCAGGCGGTTGTGCTGCGTCACGAGTTGGGGCGCTATGCGGACCGGGAGCGGATTGCCCGCTGGCATCTCATCGCTCAGCACACGGCCGAATGGTCCAGGGCTCACCGCTCGACCGCTATTGTGGTGAGCAAGGCGGACCGGACATTGACCCTCTACAAGAACGGACATCGGGTGTTATCATACCCCGTCCGGTTGGGCTTCAACGGCCTTCGCGAGAAGCAGTACCAGGGAGACGGAGCGACTCCTGAAGGCCGCTATCGCGTGATCGGCAAGCGTGGAGCGGGACAGACCAGTTTCTATCGGGCACTGGTGCTGGATTATCCCAACTCCGAGGACCATCGGAGATTCGCGCTGGCGAAACGAACAGGAAGAATCGCGTCGTCGAAGGGCATCGGGGGACAGATCGAAATCCATGGCGTCGAGAATGAATTCATGGCTCAGACGCTCGGCTGTATCATGCTCGACAACCATCAGATGCTTGCGCTGTATGAACGGGTTGAGTCGGGTACTCCGGTTGCCATTGTAGGGGCGCTCACTGAAGGCAACTCCGTGGCGCTGGCTCTCGAACAGCTGGGTCATCGGGAAGAAGAAACCTGAGTTGGATGCCATGGCACGGATGCTTCTTGGTATCGCGCTGACAGCGAGTGCGCTCTTGGTAGTGACTGTCCCCCAGAGCAGCCAACTGCACGCTTCCATCGCTCCGGTGTTGGAAGACGCTCCTGAGGATCCGGCCCTCCTACCAGGTCTGCAGGACCGGTACACGCACCTGTCACGAAAGCTTTCTCAACTCGCACCGCGGCAGGCCTACATTCTGGTCGATACGGCCCGTAATCATCTATATGT
This sequence comes from Nitrospira sp., assembly GCA_035620635.1. Taxonomy (GTDB): domain Bacteria; phylum Nitrospirota; class Nitrospiria; order Nitrospirales; family Nitrospiraceae; genus Nitrospira_D. Next base: position 5,348 of record DASPGL010000087.1, read on the forward strand.
GAAGCGGAATGGGCAGATCCTACTGGACGCCATCGCTTCAACCGGAAGCGGCACGATTCTCGATAAGCCGGGTGAGAGCCAAGATCAGTGGATCTTTGACACCCCTCGTGGGGAATTCGTCGTGCAATCCAAACTGACCAATCCTGTGTGGATGAAACCTGATTGGGCATTCATCGAAGAAGGATTGGCGGTGCCCAGGAATCCGGCCGACCGGGTGGAGCCGGGCGTGCTCGGTGAGTACGCCCTTGGTTTCGGAAAAGGGTATTTCATCCATGGGACTCTCTACCCTCGGCTGCTGGGGAAAAGTGTCACTCATGGGTGCATCAGACTCAACGATGACGATCTCAAGCGGGTATACCAACTGGCACGGGTTGGAACGCCCATCCTGATTTTCTAACCGCCCCTTCGGCGCAGATCTTGCCATGCATCTCTGCGCGCTGCTCGCCCTCATCCTCCTGGTATCCCCAGCCCCAGGGCAGGGTGCGGACTCCGATGCATTTCCTGACATCGAAAAGCACAGTGTGGCTGACCTTCAGGAGGCGACGCGAGTGCTTGAAGAGGAAGTGAAGCTCGCTGGGAGATCCCAGGCCTACCTCCGCGTCGATCTGGTGGCTCGTGCTATCGAGATTAAGGCACGCGGTGTCACTCTGCACCGCCTCCCGCTGTCTGAATGGACCGCGTCAGCGATCGAACAGATGGGGAAGACCTTCCGCCTGAATGTCCGGCCGGCGGTCGTCCGCAGGAAAATCGATCCTTCCTCGACCGCTGAGCAAGAACCGATCGCCCTCACAGACATGCCGACGCAGTACACCCTATCGTTCACCCCCGCCCTCCGCGTCGAGATCGGTCCAGATTCCCAAGATGGTGCGCTTCGATGGGCCCGCTGGTACGGAGCACGCTGGTGGCGGAAACTGGAATGGTGGGCCGGCTCAATCGTCAGTTGGCAACCGGCCCCGATCGAGCCTTCCCTTGAACTGATCCTGTCAGTTGAACAGGCGCAATCGCTCGCGTGGTCTCTGGTTGACGGCATGGCTCTTGTTGTCCGGCGGCCGACCGATAAGTAAAAGGTAACGCGCTGGAGCTGACATTGCGTTTTCACTCTCCGCTCCATAAGATACGGCAGGGTTCCGCCGCCGACCGGAACAGGCCGGCTCGTCTGAGGGAAGCTCCGATGGGAAGGCATCCGCTCCACAGGCTTACGTCGCATTACCGGAGCCTGCTCGCACCAACCTTTCAGCAACTGTCGAACGACCGGGTGGTCGAGCGGCTGTGGGCGAAGGATCACCGGCTCTGGAAACCGGAGCCCGCCGAGATTACGAACCGGCTTGGGTGGCTGGTGCTTCATCGCGACATGCAGAGAGAAGTGGACCGCCTCAGGCGACTGGCAGGGACGGCACAAGCGGCCGGTGTGGAGGACGTGGTGCTCCTCGGCATGGGCGGGAGCAGTCTGGGGCCGGAGGTCCTGCGTTCGTCGTTCGGGTCGCAGAAGGGATACCCGCGCCTCTGGGTCCTCGACTCGACCGTTCCCGGATGGGTGCGGCACGTGACCGCCTCGATTCACCCTGCGCGGACCATGTTTTTGGTGGCGAGCAAGTCCGGAGGGACCATCGAGGTCCTGTCGCTCTTTGCCCATTTCTGGACCTTGGTCGGCCGCATGAGGGGGAACCGCGTTGGCGAACAGTTCGTAGCCATCACCGATCCGGGAACTGGTTTGGAGAAGATGGCGCAGAACTACGGATTCGGGAATACTTTCACCAATCCGCCCGACATCGGTGGCCGCTACTCGGTCCTGTCGCTGTTCGGCCTGGTGCCGGCCGCCTTACTCGGGCTAGACATAGGACGACTGCTCTCCCGGGCGAGAGGAATGGCAGATCAATGTCGCCAGCAGGATCCGAGTGACGCGAACCCCGGCGCCGCTCTGGGAGCCACCATGGGAGCCCTTGCCAAAACGGGGCGCGACAAGGTGACGGTGATCGCCTCGTCACCGCTCCTGATGTTCGGACTCTGGGTAGAGCAGCTTCTGGCCGAGAGTACCGGCAAAGAAGGCACCGGTCTGATTCCCGTGGCGCAAGAACCCGTGAGGACACCCGGCGCCTATGGACAGGACCGCCTGTTTGTGTACCTCCGATTGAAAGGAGCCAAGAACGCCCTCCTCGACGCCCGGGTCGAATCCTTGGTGCGAGCCGGGCATCCGGTCCTTCAATGTGATCTCAGGGACACGTACGATCTTGGAGCGGAGTTCTTCCGATGGGAATATGCGACAGCCGTCGCCGGGCACCTGTTGAGTATCCATCCCTTCGACCAACCCAACGTTCAGGAGAGCAAGGACAACACCAACCGTGTTCTTCAGGGATTCAAGGCGAACGGTCGGCTGCCAGAACAGGCGAGCAGCAACTCGAAGCAGGCAGCAAAGGAACTCACGGATCGTGTTCGTCCCGGCGCGTACATCGCTGTCCTGGCCTATACGAGACCTTCGGGCCAGCTGGAAACAGCGATTCGGCGGTTTCGCGCACTACTGGTCGACCGGTACCATGTCACGACGACATTCGGCTACGGACCTCGCTACCTTCACTCGACCGGGCAGCTGCATAAGGGCGGTCCCAACTGCGGAATCTTCCTAGAGTTGATCGACAGGATGACACCGGATGTGGTCATTCCCGGTCAGCCTTATTCGTTCGGCACGCTCGCACAGGCTCAGGCAGCTGGTGACCTGGAGTCTCTCCGCGCCCATGACCGATACGTCATTCAGGTACGGCTGGGGGCGGATCCTGCCGCGACGGTGCGGGCAATCACACACACGCTTGCTCGCTCCGTGGTAAGGCCTCGTCGAACGACCTCTCCCAAACGGCGCCGCCCGGTCCGCCACCGTTGAGATGCCGACCCAGCCCGAAGTCAGGATTCTCCGGGATGGTCCAGCGTGGGTGCATGAGGCCTGTGAATGCCTTCGGGACATCTGCCACCAGGCGGCCAGGTCCCGAGGACGCGTCCTGGTGGCTCTATCCGGCGGTTCGACACCTCAGGCGTTGTACCGGTCACTGGCTTCTCCGGAATGGAAGGAGCGATTCGATTGGGATCGAATGGTATTTTTCTTCGGAGATGAACGATGCGTGCCGCCCAACCATCCGGAGAGCAATTATGCAATGACGGAGGCCGCGCTTTTCAGCCCGCTCGGCATCAACCCCGAGAAGATCCACCGGATGAAAGGCGAACTTGATGAAGCGGGGAGAGCCGCGCAAGACTATGAGCAGACTCTTCGCGATGTCACGAACTCCCCCACTCCTGTCGTTCCCCAGCTCGATGTGATTCTGCTCGGCCTCGGGGACGACGGGCACACGGCGTCGCTCTTTCCCGGCACCGGCGCGCTTTTCGACCGGACCCATCTGGTGACAGTCAGTCGATCTCCCAAGGGCATTGCCTCCCGTCTAACGCTCACTCTAGGTGTGATCAATCGGGCGAGTGTGGTACTGTTCCTCGTTGCCGGCCGGGGGAAAGCTCCGATGGTACGATCGGTCCTTGAGCCACAGACTGAGACGGAGCGTGCTCTACCCGCAGCTCTGGTTCGACCGGACCCTGGCCGGCTGATCTGGTTACTGGATGAATCTGCCGGGGCCGCCCTCTCTCGACGGCTGACAGGATAGAGATGATTCTCGCAGGTGACATCGGCGGGACGAAAACAAACCTGGCTCTGTATGAGTGGACAGACCGTCGGGTCGAGCCGGTTCGATGCGAATCCTTCCTTAGCGCCGACTATAAGTCCCTCGAGGACATTCTCGCGGAGTTTTTGGCCCCTCCCAAAGTGTCAATGCCCGCCGAGACTGACGGGCAGGAGAAGGAACCGGAAGCGCCAGCGCCCGTACCAGTTGCCGCGGCCTGTTTCGGCGTGGCCGGACCGGTGATCGAGAATCATTCCCGTACCACGAACCTTGCCTGGGTGGTCGATGGCTCGATCATTGCCAAGCAATTTGACATTCCCCACGTACGTCTTGTGAACGACCTCGAAGCGACGGCGTACGGTCTTCTCTTGCTCCGTCCTGATGAAGTGGAAGTACTCAATCCCGGCGCGCCCCCCAAAAAGAGGCAGGCGCTCGCCCTCGTCGCTGCCGGTACAGGGCTGGGCGAAGGGATCCTGTTCTGGAACGGTACTGCCTACCAACCGATGCCGTCTGAGGGAGGCCATGCCGACTTTGCGCCCAACAACGACGCCGAGATCGAACTGCTGCGCTACCTGCGGGGTCAGTACCTCCATGTGAGTTACGAGCGGCTGCTGTCCGGGCCTGGCTTGCACGCGATCTACGAGTTCCTGCGCGACACCAAGAAGAACGAGCCCACCTGGCTTGCAGAAAAGATCAAGGCCGGCAACCCAGCGGCCGAAATCGCCGAAGCCGGCTTGAAAGGACAGGCCGAGATCGCCAGGCAGGCGCTGGATCTCTTCGCGTCGATTTACGGGGCGGAGGCGGGGAATCTGGCCTTGAAAGCACTCTCATTGGACGGCGTCTATGTGGGCGGCGGCATTGCTCCGAAACTCATCAAGAAACTGAAAGACGGCACATTCATGCAAGCGTTCGTCAATAAGGGTCGGTACAAGCGTCTCATGAGCAATATTCCCGTGAGGGTCGTCATGAACCCACAGACAGCGCTGCTCGGCGCGGCTTCTATTGCCGGTGCCTTGGCCGCGGTCCGGATGTCATGATCTCATCCGACGATCTCGACAGGCTCAAGAAAGCCGCCGCCCTGGAATCCGTTGGATTTGTCAAGGACGGCATGGTCGTCGGTCTCGGCACCGGCTCCACCGCCAAACACATGATCAGAGCGTTGGGGGAGAAGGTCCAGGGTGGCATGAAACTGCGAGGCGTGCCCACGTCGCAGGAAACAGCCGGACTTGCCCGACAATGCGGCATTCCCCTCATCGATTCGGAAAATCGCTGGGAGATCGATGTCGCCATCGATGGAGCGGATCAGGTTGATCCGGAGTTCAATTTGATCAAGGGCGGGGGCGGAGCGCTCCTGAAGGAAAAAATCGTCGCGGCGTCGGCGAAGCAATTCATCGTATTGGTGGACTACACGAAGCAGGTACCCGTGCTCGGGAGGGCCTTCCCGCTTCCCGTCGAAGTCATTCCGTTCGGCTGGGGAAGTACCGCGCGCGAGATCGAAGCCTTGACCAGGAGCCGCGTGGCGTTGCGAGTCCGAAACGGAGTGCCGTTCAAAACCGAGGCCGGGAACCTGATCGTGGATGTGCATCTGGAGCGGATCGACCAGCCGAAGGAGCTGGAACTTGCTTTGAACCAAGTACCGGGAATTGTGGAGACGGGCCTCTTCGTGGGGCGAACCACGATTTTGATCGTCGGCACCCCCCAGGGTACCAGGATTCACCATGCCTCGAGGCCATGAATGACTGAATCGGCAGACGCCATGTGATTCAGATGGCGGTCCAGCCGGCCGGTTCGCTATTCGGTCTACCTCTCGCGCTCCAATTCCATTGTGACCCACACCGCAAGTGGCTGACGCGGCCGCGATGAGGCCGAAAGGTGAGGAGATGAACCACGACACATCCAGCGCGCCCGATCCGTACCGGCTTCCGCGTCACGTCTTCCCGACGCGGTACGAGTTGCGGCTGGAGCCGGATCTTGTGACAGCGACCTTCACCGGCGACGAGATCGTCACTCTCACCGTCACGCAGCCCACCACTATGATCGTCGTCAACGCGGTGGATCTCAGCGTCAGTCGAGCCGAGATCGTCGATGCAACGGGTTCCCGTCATGAGGCCTCCATCGAGCTGGATGAACTGCTCCAACGTTGCCGGCTCATCTTTGAACGATCGCTCATGCCGGGCCAATGGCATCTGCATCTGATGTTCCAGGGCACGCTCAACGATAAACTCCGGGGGTTTTATCGCAGCACTTACAAGGACCAGACCGGTGCGGTCCATACTCTCGCCGCCACGCAGTTTGAAGCCACCGATGCGCGCCGCGCTTTCCCCTGCTGGGATGAGCCGGACTTCAAAGCCGTCTTTGCCACGACCCTGGTGATCGATTCAGGGCTGACCGCGGTCTCGAACACAGGGGTCCAGTCGGAATCCATCGAAGGGAATAAGAAAGTACTGCGGTTCGCCGACAGCATGAAGATGTCGACCTATCTCGTCGCGTTCGTCGTCGGGCACATTGAATCGACGCCGCCGCGGTTCGTCGGAAGAGTCCCGCTGCGACTCTGGACGGTTCCCGGCAAGCAGTCACTCACGGCCTTTGGCCATGAGATCGCGGCGGCCTCGTTGAAGTTTTTCGAAGACTACTATGGCATTCCCTATCCAGGCGACAAGCTGGATCTTCTGGCGATCCCCGACTTCGCCTCGGGTGCGATGGAGAATCTCGGAGCCATCACTTTTCGTGAAACCGCACTTCTCGTCGATCAGCGAACGGGAACCCATGGTGAGCGTGAGCGGGTCGCCGATGTGGTTGCTCATGAGAATGCCCACATGTGGTTCGGCGACCTTGTCACGATGTCCTGGTGGAACGGACTCTGGCTGAACGAAGCCTTCGCCACATTCATGGAGATGCTCGCCGTTGATGCCTGGAAACCCGAGTGGAAGCGCTGGGAGACGTTCAGCGTCTCACGAGCAGAGGCGTTCTCAGTCGACGGCCTCCATCATACCAGACCGATCGAGTATCCGGTGCGCGCTCCCAAAGACGCCGACGCTATGTTCGACGTCCTGACCTATGAGAAGGGGGCGTCCGTACTCCGTATGCTGGAACAGCATCTCGGACCGTCGGTCTTTCGCGAGGGCATACGCGACTATCTCCGCGTCCATGCCTATGGTAATGCCGATACGAAGGATCTCTGGATCTCCCTTGGAAAAGCCGCCGCTCAGCCGGTTCCGGAGTTGATGGACGGCTGGATTTTCCAACCCGGGTTCCCCCTGGTGACCGCCCGCCTGGAAGGGGATACTCAGCTGGTCCTCTCCCAGCAACGATTCACCTATCTCCAGCCTGAGAAACCGGCCGATCAGCGATGGCAGATTCCCGTGCAGATCCTTATCAGGACCGGCGACAAGACGGAGCGCCGTCGCCTGCTCCTCGTCGCTCGCGACACGCGCATCGCACTGGGGCCGGAGGTCGATCGGATCGTCGTCAACGAGGGGGGACATGGGTTCTATCGCGTTCTGTATGACGACATCCTGCTTCAGCGGTTGCTCGATACCGGACTCGATCGCCTCGCTCCGATAGAACGGTTCAATTTCGTGGGCGACGTGTGGGCAGCGACCGTTGCCGGACTCCTGTCGCTCGACGCCTATCTGAGCCTCACCGTACATTTCACACAGGAGCGAGACAAGAATGTCTGGGCCGTACTGCTGGACGCCTTTTCATTCTTGACCCGAGTTGCAGGAGCACACGAGCGTCCCCTGCTGGAAGCCTGTGTCCGGGATCGGGTCGCGCACGCGGTCGCGGAACTCGGTTGGGAGCCGCGAGCGGGTGAAGACGAGCTCACCAGGCAGTTGCGCGGCGAGCTCCTCGGTGGGTTGGGCAGGCTGGGCAATGATCCGGATATTCAAGAACAGGCAGCGGAACGGTATCAGCAATACAGGACGGAGCCAACCTCCGTTGACCCGAATGTTCTTCCCGCGCTCGTCACCATTCTGGCCCACAGCGGAGACGAGGCACGGTACGAGGAATTTTCGGAACGCTACCGGAAGGCCACGACTCCGCAGGAGGAGCGACGCTATCTCTTCTCGTTAGCCGCCTTTCCCTCGCCGGCCCTCCTGAAGCGCACGCTTGTGAGTACGATCAGCGAAGACATCCGAACACAGGACGCCCCGTTCCTGGTCAGCGCGATCATGATGAACGTGCAGGGTCGTGAGACAGCCTGGGAATTTGTGAAGGCGAATTGGGATGTAATGGAACGGCGGTTTCCGAAGCAGGGCCTGCGCCGCATGTGCGGCGGCATCGTCGGCCTGGCCACGTCTGAACTGGAACGAGACGTCCGCCACTTCTTCTCCTCCCGCAAGATCGATCTGGGAGGAAAGACGCTTGAGCAGTATCTCGAACAGCTGCGGATCGCCGTGGCGTTTCGAGAACGGGAGATGAAGACACTGAAAGTCGAGCTGACCCGGTAGTGTCTCGGGTGTTGCGTTCCCGCCCGGTTCCTGCCGTTGACCATAGACCGATCGACGGCATCGCCGCACAGGTGCTCTAGCCAGCAGTCCACGGCACGAGCTTGAGCCTCCTCGAATCGTGTTGTAGTCTGCTCTCAACGTGGAGGCTTCTGAGGCAGCGGCTCGAGCTGGCGTCTATGCAGGTAACGCGTTTCAACAGGCTTCTCCTTGCGGCTAGTCTGACGGGAGCAGTGAGCGCCGGATGTGGACTGGAGACTGGAGAGGAACCCCAGTCGCCGCCTCCGGATTCCACCGCGCTTACCCTCCAGCTCATAACGTCGGCTCTCTCCTCACCGGTCTTCATGACCGCGGCCCCGGGCGATGGCACACGTCTGTTTGTCGTCGAGCAGCGAGGGGCGATCAGAATCTTCGATGTGGGCGGCAACACGCTGATTCCTACACCTTTCCTCGACATCGATGCTGTGGTGACGAGCGGCGGGGAAGAAGGGTTGCTCGGGATGGCCTTTGATCCAAACTATGGGGCCAATGGTCGCCTCTATGTGCTCTACACCAATACGAACGGCGATCTGGTCATCGCCCGATACCAAAGGACTTTCACCAATCCCGACCTGGCCGATCCCAACTCAGCGACGATCCTCCAGGCCATCTCCCATCCGTCGTTCTCCAATCACAATGGCGGGATGCTGGCCTTTGGAACGGACGGTTGTCTCTATGCAGGCCTGGGTGACGGAGGGAGCGGTGGTGATCCGAACAACAATGCGCAAACGATTACGACCCGGCTCGGGAAGATTCTTCGACTGGATCCAAACACAGGAGGTCCGTGCAGCAACCTGGGTCTGAACCCGTTCTTCCTCGTCGGGGGAAACGCACAGCAGGTGTGGAGTGTCGGTCTCAGAAACCCCTGGCGGTTTTCCTTCGACCGCCGGACCGGTGACCTCTACATCGGAGACGTAGGCCAGGACACAAGAGAAGAGATCAATGTCTCTCCGGGACCCAACGCGGGACGCCAGGCCAATTATGGATGGCGGTTGATGGAAGGTTTTCTCTGCTTTCTTCCCGCCACGAATTGCAACCCTGGCAATCTGACCCTGCCGACCCTGGATTACCCCCATGCTGACGGTGCCTGTTCAGTCACGGGTGGATATGTGTATCGAGGCTCGGCTGCGCCGGCGCAACAGGGTACCTATTTCTACGCCGATTTTTGCGCCGGTTTCGTCAGGAGTTTTCGCTTCCAGAACGGCCAAGCGACGAACCCATTGACATGGCCTCTCCTCAGCCGGAGTTCGATCACGAGCTTTGGGGAAGATGCTCAGGGTGAGCTCTATCTCATGACAGGGGGCGGGAGCCTGTTCAAGATTGTCCCGAATTGAAGGGCGCACCCACAGCCTATTCCTGTCGGAGCACCGGCAGCGGAGACTGACCAAGAATCCGGTAGGTGCTCAGAAAACCCACCAGGAGCGAGAGAGCGACCGTGGCGGCGAAGCCCAGAGCCAGGACCTGCGGCTGAAGGCTCCATGAAAGATCGAATAGGGTCGAGAGCACGGCCCAGGACAAGGCGCTAGCCAAACCGCATCCGAGCAGGCCTCCAACCGCTCCGAGAAGCGCATATTCGAGTGCGAACGAGCGCGCGATCACGCTGCGAGTCGCTCCCAACGCCTTGAGGATGACCGACTCGTAGAGCCGGCGGTAGCGGGTCGCGGCCAACGCCGCCGCCAGGACCAGGCTGCCCGATACAATGCAGAACAGCGCCACTGCCCGGATGGCCAGGGACAGCCGATCGAGCACCCTGGCAAAACTGTCGAGCACGTCGCCGATATTGATGGCCGTCACATTCGGGAATGCCGACACCACAGACTCTTGCAACGCTGCTTCGTCCGAGAGAGGTACCTGAACGGTCGCGACATAGGTGATCGGCGCCCCATCCAACGCACCTGGGGAAAAGATCATGTAGAAGTTCGTCGAAAAGTTTCCCCACTCCACTTTGCGGATGCTGCTGACTTCTCCCGTGACCGTGGTGCCCTGGACATCCAGTTCCACCGTGTCACCGATGGATAGCCCGAGTTGCTTCGCGGCATCTTCTTCGATCGAGACCAGCGGTTTCGCAAAGGTCTGGCCTGGACTCCACCACCGGCCGCTCACCACTTCGTTGTCTTTGGGAAGGTCCTGAAGAAACGTAAGTACGTACTCGCGGGTAAGGTACCACCGCTTGCGCCGCTCCTCCTTCTCCAGATTCTTCTCTCGCGGTTCCTCTGTTTCGGACATCGCGTCAAGGACGACGCGCTGCCCATTGAGCGCGGAAAGGCGCGAGCGAACCAGAGGGGTCAGTTGAGGTGACAGGAGTCCGGGCCGGTTGCGCAGGAGCTGGGTAAAACTTTCAGCCTGATCCGGTTGAATATCGATGAAGAAAAAAGTGGGGGCGTCGGTCGGGCGACTGTCGCCCACCTGCCGGAGCAGCGCCCGTTCGACCAGCGAGACCGTGACGACCACCATTACGCCGATCCCGATGGCGATGGTGACACTCACGGCCTGGCTCCCCGGCCTCACCATATTGCCGATAGCCTGGCGCAGGGAGAGGCTGCCCGGTCTGGGGGATTTCCTGAGAAGGAACAGCACTGCCGAGGCCGAGGCACCAAGCAACAGCACCGCCGCTGCGAAGCCGGCGATGAACAACGATCCGACCTTCCAGGACCCAGCTTGCCACGTAGAGAGAAGCACGAGTCCCAGTCCGATCCCTAGTGACGCAAGGCTCTTGATCCGGTCAAGCTCACGCCATCGCGCCCGCCAGTTCTTCCGGCCTCGGTTGGCAGCCGAGCCAGGAGGAAGCACATCACGGCGGAGAATCATGGCGGGTTTAATTTCACGGATGGTCAGCAGAGGCCAGAGGACGAACAGCAGCGTTGAGAGCAGGCCCAAGGCCAGGCCCTTCCCGAGCGGAACCAACGCGGCCGTCGTCAGGTCGGTCGCAAAACCCAATTGACGGAGCAGATCGGATTCCAGGAGTCCGGCGATCAGCCAGGGGAGTCCTTCCTGGAGCAGGATACCGATGGCGAGGCCGATGAGACTGCCGGCTGCTCCGAGCAGCAGGGCCTGAAGCACATAGGTCCAGATTACGGTCGAGGATTCGGCTCCGAGCGTCTTCAGGATTGCGATGGTATACAGTTTCTCCCGCACAAATGCATGGACCGAAGTCGCCACCCCAAGTCCCCCGACGAGGAGCGCTGTCAGGCCGACCAGGCCAAGATAGCGGGTAAGCTGTTCCAGGAACTGTTTGAGCTGCGGCTGGGTCTCCCGGTATTCCGAGACGCGGGCCGATTCAGAGACAAGTCGATCTCGCAGCTCATAGAGCAGCGGCTCAGGAGCCATGGTCGACGGGATCTTGAGCAGGTACCGCTCCCGGATTCTGCTGCCTGGCTTCACGAGGTCCGCCGCGTGGAGTCCCTCCTGTGACATCAGCACTCGAGGACCGAGGCTGAACGCGTTGGCCATCCGGTCCGGTTCGGTCCGCACGACGCCCGTAATCACAAAGAGCCCCCGGCCGATCCTCAAGCGATCTCCAGTAGCCAGTCGCATTCGGATCAAGAGGGACTCCTGGACAACGGCTCCAAAACAGGTCTCTCCCGGACACCGGCGGGCATCCGTGCGGAGGAGATCATGCAAGTTTCTGTCGGGTTCTAGTCTCATCGTCCCATAGAACGGGTATTGTGGTCCTACGGCCTTGAGCTCGATGATCTGAGTGCGCTGCCCGCCGACTGAAGCCGGATCTGTCTTGGCCGCCATCGCCACGAGTTCGCTGACCAGAGTCGTGGCAATACCACGGGCCGTCAGGGAATCCAGCAGTGATTGGCCGTCGGGAGTGAGAGGGTGGGACAGGCGAATTTCAAGATCTCCCCCAAGCAGCCCGCGAGCTTCTTTGTTGACCGCCAGCTCCACACTGGTTCCGAAGAGAGAGACCCCTACCAGCGCGCCGACCCCGACAGCGATACATATGAGAAAATAAAGAAAATGCCGCCAGGCCGCCCTGGTCTCTCGCCAAGCCATCTTGAACAAGAAGCCGGTCATCGGACTGGTTTCACTGCAGGATCCGGCATCGAAGGCAGAGAGTCGGCCGCCAGGCGTCCGTCACGCAGGGCAATCACCCGCTGCATCGAGGCCGCCAGGGTTGAATCATGTGTGACCAGGACCAGCGTGGTCCCGTGGTCGCGATGCAGGGACAGAAGGAGGTCGATGACCTGAGTACCGGTCGCGCTGTCGAGGTTGCCTGTGGGTTCGTCGGCCAGCAGAATGGGCGGGCGACAGGCGAAGGCTCTCGCGACCGCCACTCGTTGCTGCTCACCGCCCGACAGCTGGACCGGGTAATGCTCCATCCGGTCGGAGAGCCCGACTGCTGAAAGGAGTTCCGCCGCCCGCGCATGGGCCCTGGTTTCGCCGCTCAGTTCCAGCGGAACCGCCACGTTTTCAAGCGCTGTGAGCGTAGGGATCAGATGGAATGATTGGAAAATGTAGCCTATTGTTTCACGTCGGAACCGAGCCATGCGGCTCTCGGAGAGGGTAGTAATGTCTGTTCCGTCCAGCTCGATCGATCCGGTCGTGGGATGGTCAAGCCCCGCCATCAGGCCGAGCAGGGTCGACTTGCCGCTTCCCGAGGGCCCGACGACAGCTACGGTCTGCTTGGCGGGAATCGAAAGCGTGATGCCGTCAAGAATCTGCACGGAACGACCCGCAGCCGTAAGAATCATTGATACCTGGTTGATGCGAATCATGAAAGCCGGTGCTCCTTGCCTCGCAGGCCATACGCGGAATGGTATTATACTGTACAGGGGAAAAATGGACCGGGTGAGTTTGCATCAATTTATCTCGGAACGAAATGGCACGGGCCTAGGCCTGCGGTCGGTCCTGCTGCTCTTAATCCTCTCCGGAACAGCGGTGTTCGGTGCCACTCCTGCGACACCGGATACCCGCCCTCGCATTGTCGCGTTCGGTGACAGCCTGACCGCCGGGCTTGGCGTCGGCGCCGACGACTCCTACCCGGCCCAGCTGCAGCGCCGGTTGGACGACCTCGATTACCGGTATCGGGTCATCAATGCCGGTGTCAGCGGCGATACCACAGCCGGCGGAGTGCGTCGTGTCCCGTGGGTGTTGAACAGTAAGCCTGACCTCGTAATTCTCGAGTTAGGGGGAAATGATGGACTCCGAGGGCTCAGTCTCGAACAGACGAAGAGCAATCTGAGCGAAATTATCCGGCGGCTCCAACAAGCCAGCGTGACGGTCGTCCTGGCGGGGATGAAACTACCTCCGAATTACGGCCCGGAATACACGACCGGCTTTGAGGCGATCTACCCGGCGTTGGCGAAGCAATACCGTCTCCCCTTGATTCCCTTTTTTCTAGAAGGGGTGGCTGCGTCTCCCACGTTGAATCAGGCTGACGGGATTCACCCGACGAAGGAAGGCTACCGGAGGATCGTTGAGCAGATCCTGAGGACACTCGGCCCCTTGCTTGACCAGCGATCAGCGAAGTCGTGATGCACCCGTGGGAGGGGACTGGAGCGACCCATTTCCGGGCCGCAATCACCAGGCAGGAGGAAGTCCCACGTCTGTACGTGATCGAAAAACTTACGACTTTTTCAGGAACGTGTCGTAGATGCCGTAGGCAAGGACCAACCCGATCAGAACGTAGTACATGCCGGTGATCCCGCTGTAGTCCGGAGGCCCTTCCCCCGCCGGCTCGTTCGCCATGGCCGGCAAGGCCTCAACCAGCAGAGTCGTTCCTGCTGCTATGCTCACCGCAAACAACCTGTTCATCATCCAGCCCCCCTTGAATCCGATGGCCAAACAGAGGGTGCATTCTACTGAAACTCTCGGGGGAGGCGCAAGAGGGACACGGGGTGAACGGGGATTGATGGGAGCCGCCGGCAGGACCGAGGGGAGCTATGGAGACGGATGCTGCTTGATGGCCGCTTTGAGCGCCTCGGCCACATCCTTGAATGAGCCGGTGAGTCGCTCAAGCTGGGTGCCTTTGCTCAGGAGCTCACTGGCCACAGATCGGATCTGCCCGTCAAACCGGGTGATATCACCGGCTAACTCGGCAACCCTGTCCAGGATCCCCTTGTACGCGGTCACCTCGCGTTGGAGTTCCTGCGAGGTCGCTTGTGCGGCCTTCGCTTCCGCAATCGAAGACTGCAGCTGTTGGGTCAACCGTCCCACGTAGGCCTCTCGATCCCGCATTTCAGATTCGAGATTGACATGGATCTCTTCGCTCTCCCGGCGTCGGTCCTCCAGATTCCTGATCGTCTGAATCCACGCAGAGACCTGGCCCGAGCCCAGCTTGGGAGGGTCGGGAAGCCTCTCCGATTTTTCAATGGCGTGCATCGCCGGCTGCAACCACTCCACAAGGCACATGATCTCGGTCAACTTGACATCGGGCGCAGAGGGGGATGTGGCGGCAGCGTTACCGTCGGACGAGGAGTCAGTCGGGGCAGGCGTTCTGGACTCGCGCGTGGCGGTCGGTCTTCTCGACTGCCGGGGCTGGGCCCAGCGGTGATACTCCAGTAGGACCGCAATACAGTGACGGCACATGGGCTCTTCCTGGAGCGTACAAGAACACTTTGAAATCAGGTGGCCGTCCTTCAACCGGATGGTTTGCTCGTAGAGCCCCGAATTGCCGATGACGGCCGACGAAATCTGCGAATCATCCGCTTCCACGATCCGGACGCGGTTCTCGGTCAGGTATTGATGGCCGATGTGAAAGGCGGACGCCTCAGACACGGCCTGAATCATCTGGGGATCCAGCAGGCCAAGGCGTTCCGCGCTGCAGGGAATCTTGTTTCGCATCTTCAAAGACCGAAGCCTCCGGGACAAAGGGTCGCTTCAGTGTGCCGAGCAAGCTCGATGCTGTCAAGAACTGCCCAGTTTTGCGCGTGGGACTGAGAGGGCACCGGCACAACCGGAAGGACCCGATGGAGCCGAATCTACCGGCAGGGGCGAGGGGGCCCCTTCTCGGGCATCGGAGTGAGCCAAATGTAATCGGCAATGCCTTCCCGGAGAAGATCCTCGACATCCTTGGTTCTGCTGGCGTCAAACGACGTCAGATAGATCGTGGTTTGTCTCACGTTCCCTGACAGCCGTCTGACCACGCGCTGCGGAATCGGCAGATTGTATTGAATATGACCGCTTCCCGTATAACTCACGATCATGCGACGCGAATCGGCTTTGTCCCGGCGGAGTTCATGGAGCGTTGCGACAAGCGTTTTGGCCATTCCCTCATCGCGCACCATGGAGGCTTCATACATCATGCGATAGCTGTCGTCGGTACCCCCTTCATGGCAGCGGCGAAGCTGGTCGAGAATCCGTGCGCGATAGGCCGGATCGTCGACGATATCTTCGTGCTGCATACCCCACGTCGTCCACTCCGGGGCCTGCTTCACCTGTTCCAAGCCGAGTTTCACAACTAGGCGGATCAATGGCTTGGGCGGGTTCATGGCCCGGATCGTCAAATGGCGGTCGCGGACAAACGTGACCAGCGGCTCGTAGCCCTCGAACGCCCCACCCCAATTCTGCTTCCACCGGACCTGCTCGAGAAATTCGTTCCTTCCGACCTGGTCATTGCCGAGGTAGTTGTCCAACGCCGGCTGTCCATCCCATCCGAACATTTCCATTCCGATGACGAGTCTGAGACCCGCTGAGACCAACCGATCGAGGATGCGCAAGGCCGCCTCGACATGGTACGGATTGAAATGTTCCTCTCCGAGATAGACGATGTCGTACCGCTCCAGGTCTTTGAACCACTCCGAAGAAGACAGTACGCGACCGGTTCCTGTCTCCAACACTTGCCAAGGCTGCCATGCTTCCGCGGGATCGGCCCCGGTGACTGCCTGATGGCCGGCCACGCAACCGCTTGCCAGCAGCAGGACAAAGAGAATGACACCCAGCCGCAGGGCCCTCCGGCATCGTAGAGAGGAAAAGAGGATCCGTGTATCTCCTGGCATGGTCTCAACTCCTACCACACTGCCTGGGCATGAACAAGTTGCGGCGCCTTGACGGCAAGGGTGGCACCCCCTATGCTCGACCGTCCAAGACCGCAGCCTTCTTGCGACATCTATGGAACCGGCACCACACTCGTGATGAATTCCGAGACCGATCCGCTTGCCGAATTCCGCCACTGCGTCAACCGGCATGCACGGCAGTTCTCCGCGCAATGGGAAGCCTCGAAGCGACTCATAGAGAAAACTGCATTCCCCTCGACGATCACGCAACTACTCCGACTCTCCCAGGAAGGGAATGCGCCGGAGGCGATCAAGGAGACATTGCGCCGCGTGCTTCGACAGAGAGCAACGCCACGTCTGCAGGATCTCGACAGCGAATCCCTCAAGGCGTTGACTGGGCTGCCTCCGGCCAAGGCCCTGCGCGCCCTCTGCGTCTATTTCGAACTGATTCCCCGTCCCGGTGCCCAGTGGCCTGTTCCGTCCTTGTCGAGCGAGGAGGTCGAGCGACGTATCCGGGCTTCAGCCAATCCGTTCGAGCTGCTCAGGGATGACGGGGCGGCGTCGGTCCTGGACCTCGGGGCCGGAGACCTCTCGTTCGCGGCCGAATTGGCGGAGCAATATTCCCCCGAACTCCAACGACAGAACCGGCGGATGATCCTGCATTGCCTCGATCGGCTTGATCCCCGGTCCACACTGGGTGCCCCCCTCCGCCCCGACCCAGACAGGATCCGGACGCTCAAGAAGCAGTTAGGACCGGCGTTCTCCTACTTCAGTCCCCAGGACATGTTCAGCCTCCGCAGCCTTGATGAGGCCGGCCAACTCGCTCCGCGGTACAGTCTCGCGGTCTGTTGGGCACCCGCGACGCCAACCTTCGCGTATGAGCCAGGCAGGCTCCCTCACTCAATGATTGAGGCGGATCTCCATCGAACCAAGGGGACGTTCCGGCGCATTCGATTTCAGGGCGAGCCTGCTCTCGAGGTTCGGCATGGCGACCGCGCCCTCCTGTTTCCGTCATGGAAATTCGAGATCGTCGGTCCGGTAGCACTGCTCAATCTGCTCAGGCAGCGCGGGTCTCTCTGCGTCCTGGGGGCAGTAGATGCCCAGGTGTTCTGGGAACTCCTCGCGCAGTTGCTCGACGAGCCACGCTATCGTCCGCCCGGCAGGCTCTTCACCGCCGCCAGCCTGCCGGAGATTTTCGGAGAGATCTATCGCGCGCTGGACCACCTGCCGATCGGTGATTCCATCAACCTGGCCGAACTCGGATCCCTCCGTCGACAGTTTCCTCCAGCAGGCGAGTCCGCGTCGGTCAGCCATGTACCAGCGGCGTTCCGGTACATTCGCATCAGCCGCGGAGCGACCTTCCCGGGCATCCCCGCCAGCAGTACCGCACGGAAGTTTCATCTGATGGTCGAAGAAGTGCCTCCCTGGTTTCTCACGCTGGTCCCGGCATAACCCACTGCCGGGTTTCCTTCATCCTTGTGGAAGCGCCTCAGCCGTAACGCGGCCATGGCGGCGGCACCGGCATAAAAACCACGAAAATTTGACCGTCCCAGGACCCTTTGTTAGACTTCGACCGTGTTCGACCACCAACCATTTGCACCGTACATTTCCCGATAACCCCATCATGAATGCAACGGACACCCTTCGAGCCATTCAGGAGAATATTGCACGGGTGATCAAGGGCAAGGCGCAGGTCATCGAGATGACGGTGGTTGCGCTGCTGGCCCGGGGTCATC
The DNA here is from genome assembly GCA_035620635.1 of Nitrospira sp. Classification (GTDB taxonomy): domain Bacteria; phylum Nitrospirota; class Nitrospiria; order Nitrospirales; family Nitrospiraceae; genus Nitrospira_D. The sequence continues at coordinate 23,167 of DASPGL010000087.1, forward strand.
TGCTGCTCGAAGATGTTCCCGGCGTGGGGAAAACCACGCTCGCTCACAGTCTGGCGCGATCGCTGGACTGCTCCTTCAAGCGCATTCAGTTCACCAGCGACCTGCTACCGTCGGATATCGTGGGCGTGTCGATCTTCAACCGCCAGAAACAGGCCTTTGAGTTCATGCCGGGCCCGATTTTCGCCAATATCGTGCTGGCCGACGAGATTAATCGAACAACACCGAAAACTCAGAGCAGCCTCCTGGAAGCGATGAGCGAGGCGCAGATTTCGGTCGACAATCAGACGCATGTGCTGCATCAGCCGTTCATGGTGATCGCGACGCAGAATCCCGCCGAGTACCATGGGACGTTCCCGCTGCCAGAGTCTCAGCTCGACCGGTTTCTGATGCGCCTGCGCATCGGGTATCCGTCCCCGGAGGAAGAAAAGAAGGTCCTGGATCGTTCTCAGACCCTCCATCCGGCCGAGGAGCTGCAGCCGATGGTGACCGCTCAGGACGTCCTCGACCTGCAGGCGCAGGTCGATAAGGTGTTCATGGAAGAGAGTCTCATGGAGTATCTTCTGTCCATTGTGCAGACCACGAGGCAATCCGCACTGTTGTCGTTGGGAGTCAGTACGCGCGGAGCGCTTGCGCTGAGCCGGGCGGCCAAGGCGTTGGCCCTGGCGCGAGGCCGGACCTATTGCCTGCCCGATGATATCAAGGAACTCGCTCCGATCGTTCTCTCCCACCGCATCATGGTGGCCCGCGTTCAAGGGCTCCGTCAGCGAAGCTTCGAGGAAGCCGGGCGCATCATCCAGGACTTGGTCGAGTCGATTCCCGTCCCGGTGTAATTCCCTCCCGCCGGATGTGCGGAGGGACTCTGGTGGCCTATGCTGTCTCAACTTCGCGTCATCGCTCGACAGCTCACGGCGCATCGTTCCACTCGATTCACGCCCGAGGGATGGCAGTTCCTGGCCTTTACCCTGGCGGTCGGTGTGGCCGCGATCAATACCGGCAACAACCTTTTCTATCTGCTGCTTGCGATGATGCTGAGCATCATCCTGATCTCCGGCGTCGCAGCCGAGCAGTGTCTCCGCCGGCTGGAATTTCACCGCCATCTGCCCGATCTGCTATTTGTCAATGAGCCGGCCACGGCGACCCTTGTGGTGAAGAATGGAAAATCTAGGCTCCCCAGTTTTTCGCTGCGCCTGTTCGATGTGAGTGATGGTGACGATCTCGATCGCGACCTCGTCATTCGTCAGATCCTTCCCGGTGCCAGTCAGCTGCTTTCCTATCCGATCATCGCCACGCGCCGGGGCCGCCTTCCGCTTGACGGAGTGCGTGTGGTCACCGCGTTTCCATTCGGCCTCTTTCTCAAGAAAGCCTACTATCCCGTCCAGGGGACCGCGGTCGTCGCTCCGGAGATTACACCGCTCGATGAGGAAATCAAACAAGACCTGCAGTCTGCAGGGCACGAGCACAGTCTTCACCGACGAGGACACGGAAGCGATCTCTATAATCTGCGCCTCTACCACGCCGGGGACGATTCGCGAAGCATCCATTGGGCCACGACAGCGAGAACGTCGAAACTGATTGTGCGGGAAACCGAAGCGGAAGATCAGCGCCGTGCGACGATCCAGCTGACTCTGCTGGCTCCCGCCGGTCACGATGCCCTGTTTGAACAGGCCGTCTCGTTCACCGCCTCACTGGTGCACCACTTCGCCATGAGAGGCTACCACCTTCGTGTGGTAGCCGGACCGGTGCACTCGTCATTTGGCCACGGCGAGGCACACCTCGTCGACCTCCTCCGCATCCTTGCGCTCTGTGAACGGCGTGCTCCGGACCTGGACGGCCGGAATCACGTCGATGCAATGACGTCATGCCAGGAGACGGGGGAAGAGATGCTCATCCTGGTGCGGCCATGGAGCGAGGCCATGGTTCCAGGGAATTCTACGCTCGTCTTTGATGAAGGTGATTTCGCCAGGACTCGTGATGGCTTTTGACCAAGCGCTCCGGCTCACATCGATTCTGCTGGCTTCCGCCTCATTCATCGGACTGGCTCTCGGAGCCGGTCTGCCGGGATGGTTGACCGTTCTGACGGGGCTGTCCCTCATCGTGGCCCTGCTGCGGACATTGGGCATCCGGTCGATCGAACGGCTGGCGGCGCATGTTCCTCTTTCCCTCGCGACCTGGAACATTTTCGGAGTGATCGGTTTTCTCGGGTTCTGGGCGGACATGATGTGGATTTCCGGCGAGCTGCTTCATGCGGGAGTCCACTTCCTCCTCGTTCTGATGGTCATCAAGTTGTTCAATCTGCAGCTTCGGCGCGACTATCTGCACCTGTACGCGATCAGCCTGATGGCCATCCTGGCCTCTGCATCGGTCACGACCGACCTCTGGTATCTCTTGATCTTCCTGGCCTATCTCCTGACGGGAGTCTGGACGTTGATGCTGTTTCAGTTGACGAAGCGAGGGGAAGAGGCCGGAGGTCCGGAGGTTGCAGCGTCGTTGCGACGGGAGGCCTCTGAATCGTTCAGCCGGGTTACGCCGCAACTCTTCTGGCTCGCCAACGGACTGGCGGCTGCGGCATTCGGATTGACCATCGTGATCTTCTTCGCGATTCCTCGAGTGAACGCTGGCTTCTATCAGAAAAGCGGCGGCGACAATATCCGCACGTCAGGGTTCTCGGACACGGTGAACTTGGGCGCAATCGGGCCCATCAAGCGCGATCCCAGTGTGGTCATGCGAGTCGAGCTCCCGGGCGGGCTGGCACAGGAGGCGGGGCCATTCTACGTTCGCGGCATGGCATTCGACCGATATGACGGGCGGTCCTGGACGAATCAACTCAACCATCGACGGGTCTTGAGCGAGTACACTCCGGGGACCTTCACGGTCCGCCAACAGCGACCGGCAGCCCCGCCCGCTTCCGGTTCCACGGTTCGCCAGAACATCCTGCTGGAGCCTCTCGATACTCCCGTCCTCTTCGCGGCTCCCTTTGCCGAATCGATCAGCGGCAGATTTCCGACAGTGCAGTTGGACCCGACGGGCGCCGTATATCTGCCCTTTCCCAGCTCGTCTCGGATTGAATACTCGGCGGTCTCTCGACCCAATGCCGTGCTGCCAGCCGATTTCGAGTCACTGGCGGTCTCCTATCCCGAATCCTTCAGCAGGCATTACTTGCAAGTACCCG